>NZ_JBWJVM010000012.1:0-176825 GCF_056428985.1 Streptomyces sp. CA189
GGGGGGGCTTGGTCCCCTACCCTCCCCCAGACTCCGTCCGGGGGGACCCCCGGTGCGCCCGGACCCCGGGCTGCGCCCGGAGCCCTTCGGGGGCTCCGCCCCCGGACCCCCGCGCCTCAAACGCCGGCGGGGCTGGATGTGCCCCCCGGCGGGGCTGGATTGGTGAGGGCGATGGCCAGCGGGGTGCGTTCGTAGAGGATCTGGTGGCCGTGGCGGGAGGGGATGAGGAGGCCGGCTGCCTGGAGGGTCTTCAGGTGGGAGGAGACGGTGGAGGGGGCCAGGGACAGGCGGTGGGCCAGGGCGGTGGTCGAGGCCGGCTCGGTCAGTGCGCACAGGACGTCGGCGCGGGCACGGCCCAGGAGGCGGGCCAGGGCCCGGGGGGCCGGGCCCGCGGGGGCGGTCCACAGGGCGCCGATGCCCCGGGCCGGGTACACCAGGGTCGGCTGCCACGGCGGGTCGTAGCCGCCCACCACCTCCGGCCAGACGAAGGCGCTCGGCATGAGGAGGAGCCCCTGGCCGTCGAGGGAGCGGTCGTGGTGGCCCCGGCGGGCGATGCTGAGGGTGTTCCCCGACCAGCGCAGATCCGGGTGCAGGCCGTCGAACAGGGCCTCCAGCCCGCCCGCGGCCAGCCGCCGGGAGTGGAACAGGACGTCCGCCTCCAGCAGTGCGCGCAGCCGGGGCCAGTGCGGGGCGACCAGCACCCGCCAGGCCTGCTCGTACAGATCGGCCAGCTCCTGGACCGCCCGCTCCGGATCCGCCAGCATCCGCTGCCCGGCCGGGCTCTCCAGGGCGCCCGGGGTGCAGACCAGGGAGCGCCGCAGGTCCTCCCGCGCCGCCTGCGGATCGGCGGCCCGGACCCGCGCGAGCTCCTCCTCGAAGGTGACCGACGGGCCCGTCGGCGGCGGGCTGAGGAAGTCCGGATTGTGTCCCGTGCGCGGCATCAGCAGCCACAGCGGCCGCAGGTCCAGCCCGGCGGCCGCCGTGCGGATCCCGCGGAGCCAGGGCAGGTGGTAGGCGTGGCGCCGCCGGTCCAGCAGGACCCGTACCGCCTCCTGGGTCTCCCAGCGGGGGGAGATCGAGAACCGGCAGCGCATCAGGTCGGCGGGGCCGAAGCGGAAGTGGAAGGGCATGGGCGTTCCCTGGAGCGAGCGTTCCCGGTGCGGGTGCAGTGTGGGTGCAGTGTCGTGCGGGTGATTCGGCTGGGGCCGAATCTCTGTCCCGCCAGCCTAGGGCGCGCCAGGGTCCTGCGTATGGCCACCGCAGACCAGGGCGCACCCGCCGCCGAGCCGCACCCCGCCCCCGGGCCGCCCGAGCGCACCCCCGTGCCGGAATCCGCCGGGTACCGGGCCGTCTTCCGGGTCCGGGAGTTCCGGCCGGTCTTCGCCGCGCACCTGCTGTCCGTGCTCGGCGTCGTCATCGCCGAGATCTCCCTCACCGTCCTCGTCTACCGCGCCACCGGCTCCCCCCTGATGAGCGCGCTCACCTTCGCCCTCGGCTTCCTCCCCTACGCCCTCGGTGGCACCCTCCTCGCGCCGCTCGCCGACCGGCTCCCCGCCCGCCGCGTGCTCGTCGGCTGCGACCTCGTCTGCGCGGCCTGCGCGGCGGCCATGGCCGCGCCCGGCACCCCGGTCGCGCTGCTCCTCGTACTGCGCTGCGCGATGGCCTTCGTCGCGCCGCTGTTCCAGGGCACCCGCAGCGCCTCCCTCACCGACGTCCTCGGCACCGGCGACGCGTACGTCCTGGGCCGCTCGCTGCTGCGGATGGTGGCCCAGAGCGCCCAGCTCATCGGCTTCGGGCTGGGCGGGCTGCTGCTCACTGTGCTGGCCCCGCGCGGGGCCATCCTCCTCACGGCCGCCGGCTTCCTCGGCTCCGCGGCCCTGCTGCGCCTGGGCACCCGGGCCCGGCCCGCCCGGAGTGTGTGCGCCGGCCCGCGGGTCTCCCCGCTCGCCGGACTGCGCGCCGTCCTGGGCCACCGCCGGCTGCGGGCCCTCACCCTGCTGTGCTGGCTGCCGCCGCTCTTCGTGGTGGTGCCCGAGGCGCTGCTGACCCCGTACGCCACCGGTCTGGGCATCTCCACCGCCGGGCTCGGGCTGCTGATGTGCGCGATGCCGGCCGGCGCCATCGCCGGGGAGGTGTGGGCGGGTTCGGCGCTCACCGCCCGAACGCGTTCGCGGATCACGGCCCCGCTCGCGGCCGTCTCGCTGCTGCCGCTGCTCGCCTACGCCGTCCGGCCCGGCCTGCCGCTCGTGCTGGCGGCCCTCGTGCTGGCCGGGCTGGCCCACGCGTACACCCTCGGGCTCGACCAGTGGTACGTCGAGGCCGTGCCCGAGGAACTGCGCGGCCGGGCGATGACCCTGCTCAGCACCGGGCTGATGACCCTTCAGGGCGTCGGCATGGCGCTCGCCGGAGTCGCGGCGGAGTTCCTGCCCGTCCACGTCGTCGTCGCGTCGGCCGCGGTCCTGGGCACCGGGGTCGTCCTGCTGCTGCTCGCCGAGGTGCGCCGGACGGACGGGCCGAGGCGTGAGACGGATGCGGCCGCCAAATGACCGCCCGGTAGGGTCTGGTGCGTGCCCAAGCCGCTCAGCCTTCCCTTCGACCCCATCGCCCGCGCCGACGAACTCTGGCAGCAGCGCTGGGGTCCGGTGCCCTCGATGGCCGCGATCACCTCGATCATGCGGGCACACCAGATCCTGCTCGGGGAGGTCGACGCGGTCGTCAAGCCGTACGGTCTGACCTTCGCGCGCTACGAGGCGCTGGTACTGCTGACCTTCTCCAAGGCCGGCGAACTGCCGATGTCGAAGATCGGCGAGCGGCTGATGGTCCACCCGACGTCGGTGACGAACACCGTGGACCGGCTGGTGAAGTCCGGCCTCGTCGCCCGGCGCCCGAACCCGAACGACGGGCGCGGCACGCTCGCGTCGATCACGGACAAGGGCCGCGAGGTGGTCGAGGCGGCCACGAAGGCGCTGATGGAGATCGACTTCGGGCTGGGCGCCTACGACGCCGAGGAGTGCGGGGAGATCTTCGCGCTCCTGCGCCCGCTCCGGGTGGCCGCGGCCGACTTCGAGGAGAAGTAACCCTCCCGGTCCCGTTCGCCGCCCCGTTCCCGTTTCCCGCCCCCGTCCCCGGCGCCGCCGGCTGACGCGGGCGCCGTCCCGGGGGGCGACGTACGCTCGGTAGGGGTGGACCCCGACTGGACGGCGGGAGGTCCCGATGACCGCGCTCGGCGATCTGATCGAGATCGACGACCGGACCGTCCTGGTCCTCGGGCAGGGCCTGAACCTCGCCCACGGGCAGCCGGACGTCGCCAACGCCCTGGTGCACCGGGCCGGCGACACCCTGGTGCTCGTCGACACCGGCGTCACGGCGGTCTTCCGCGCGGCGCTGCTGGAGGCGGCCGGCCGTGTCGGCTTCTGGTCCCGGGCGCTGGTGCTCACCACGCACGGACACCTCGACCACGTGGGCAACAACGACCTGGCCGACGGGCTGGGCGTACCGGCCGAGCACTACGTCCCCGCCCCCGACGTGGCCCAGATGCGGGACCCGTCGGACTACTGGGTGCGGTCCTTCGCGCGCGTCGCCGGGGCCGCGGCGCTGCCGGAGCCCGCGCGGACCGCCGCCGCGGTGGTCTCCCTCTTCCAGCCGATGCGGCCCTTCGGCGAGACGACCCGGACCTACGAGGAACGTCCGCTGGAGCGGATCCGGATCGGCTCGTCGCGGTTCACCGGCTGGACCTTCGCCGACGGTGCGGTCCGCGTCCTGCGCAGCCAGGGCCACTGCGCCGGGCACGTGATCGTGCACCTCCGCGACCCCGGCGTCCTGCACCTGTCCGACGAGGGCAACGGGCCCTGCGGTGCGATGGCCGATGCCGACCAGCTCAAGATCCAGACGGTACTGGGCTCCGCAGCGCTGCTCCTGGAGGAGGGGGAAGCGGCGCTCCTGACCGACGGGCACACCTTCGCCGTGCGCCGCGGCGCCGAAGCGGTGTCCCACCTGGACGGTCTGCTGGACCAGGCCACCGCCCTGCACGCGGCGGGGCTCGGGCTGGTCGGGGAGGGGGAGCGGGTCGGCCCGAGCGCGTTCACCGCCCGCTACGCGCAGGCCCTCGCCGGCCTGGGCATCGGCGGCGCCAACCTGAACGCGCTGTTCACCGCCATGATGGCCGTCAACCAGCTCCGCGAGCTCGGGCTGCGCCCGGAGTCCGGCGCCGCCGACGCGCCCTGGTCCCGGCCGCTGCTGCGGAACCCGGCCCCCATCAAGATCGTGCAAACCGGACGGCTAGGCTCGACGGCATGAAACGAAGCGTGCTGACCCGCTACCGCGTCATGGCCTACGTGACCGCGGTCATGCTCCTGATCCTCTGTGCCTGCATGGTGGCGAAGTACGGCTTCGACACCGGCGCCGACCTGACCTTCGCGGTCTCGCAGGCGCACGGTGTGCTGTTCATGGTCTACCTGGTGTTCGCCTTCGACCTGGGCTCCAAGGCCAAGTGGCCGTTCGGCAAGCTCCTCTGGGTCCTGGTCTCCGGCACCATCCCGCTCGCCGCCTTCTTCGTCGAGCGGGGGATCCGCGCCGAGGTCGAGCCCCTCATCGCGGGCGATCCGGCCGCCGCCCGCGCCTGACCTCAGCCGATCCACCCACCCCCGGGACGACTCCCCGGGGGTTGGCCATCGACATTTACTAGGACGTCCTAGTAAATTCATCGGTATGGACGCTGACGCCATTGAGGAAGGCCGCCGTCGCTGGCAGGCCCGGTACGACAAGGCCCGCAAGCGCGAGGCCGATTTCACCACGCTCTCCGGCGACCCCGTCGATCCCGTCTACGGCCCCCGGCCCGGCGACTCGTACGAGGGCTTCGAGCGCATCGGCTGGCCGGGGGAGTACCCGTACACCCGGGGCCTGCACGCCACCGGCTACCGGGGGCGCACCTGGACCATCCGGCAGTTCGCCGGGTTCGGGAACGCCGAGCAGACCAACGAGCGCTACAAGATGATCCTGGCCGCCGGCGGCGGCGGGCTCTCCGTCGCCTTCGACATGCCCACCCTCATGGGGCGCGACTCCGACGACCCCCGCGCGCTCGGCGAGGTCGGCCACTGCGGGGTGGCCATCGACTCCGCCGCCGACATGGAGATCCTCTTCAAGGACATCCCGCTCGGCGACGTGACCACCTCCATGACGATCAGCGGCCCCGCCGTGCCCGCCTTCTGCATGTACCTGGTGGCCGCCGAACGCCAGGGCGTCGACCCGGCCGTCCTCAACGGGACGCTCCAGACCGACATCTTCAAGGAGTACATCGCCCAGAAGGAGTGGCTCTTCGAGCCCGAGCCGCACCTGCGCCTCATCGGCGACCTCATGGAGTACTGCGCGAACGGCATCCCCGCCTACAAGCCGCTCTCCGTCTCCGGCTACCACATCCGCGAGGCCGGGGCCACGGCCGCGCAGGAGCTCGCGTACACCCTCGCCGACGGGTTCGGGTACGTGGAGCTGGGCCTCTCGCGCGGGCTGGACGTGGACCACTTCGCGTCCGGGCTCTCCTTCTTCTTCGACGCCCACCTCGACTTCTTCGAGGAGATCGCCAAGTTCCGCGCCGCCCGCCGGATCTGGGCCCGCTGGATGAAGGAGGTGTACGGGGCGAAGTCCGAGAAGACGATGTGGCTGCGCTTCCACACCCAGACGGCCGGGGTCTCCCTCACCGCGCAGCAGCCGTACAACAACGTCGTGCGCACCGCCGTGGAGGCCCTCGCGGCCGTTCTCGGCGGCACCAACTCGCTCCACACCAACGCCCTCGACGAGACTCTCGCGCTGCCCAGTGAGCAGGCCGCCGAGATCGCGCTGCGCACGCAGCAGGTGCTGATGGAAGAGACGGGCGTGGCCAACGTGGCCGACCCGCTGGGCGGCTCCTGGTTCGTCGAGCAGCTCACCGACCGCATCGAGGCCGACGCCGAGAGGATCTTCGAGCAGATCAAGGAGCGCGGGCTGCGCGCCCACCCGAACGGGCAGCACCCGATCGGCCCGATCACCTCGGGCATCCTGCGGGGCATCGAAGACGGCTGGTTCACCGGGGAGATCGCCGAGTCGGCCTTCCAGTACCAGCGCTCGGTGGAGAAGGGCGACAAGCGGGTCGTGGGCGTCAACGTCCACCACGGCTCGGTCACCGGGGACCTGGAGATCCTGCGGGTCAGCCACGAGGTGGAGAAGGTGCAGGTCCGCGAGCTCGCGGAGCGCAAGGCCGGCCGGGACGACGCGAAGGTGACGGCGGCGCTGGACGCCATGCTGACCGCCGCCCGCGACGGGTCCAACATGATCCCGGCGATGCTGGACGCGGTGCGCGCCGAGGCCACGATGGGCGAGATCTGCAACCTGCTGCGGGACGAGTGGGGCACCTACACGGAGCCGCCGGGGTTCTGAGGGCCCTAGGGTGGCGGCCATGACCGGCCGCCGCCTTCCCGTCCCCGTGTACGGGGTGAGTGCCCGCGTGCTCATGCAGACCAACTGCGGGCCGTACGCGTACATCGCCGCCGACTTCGAGCCGCCCGGCAGGGACGGGCTGACGGAGGTCCTGAACGCCGTGCCGGCCCACCGCCGGCTGCCCGAGGTGTACGTCTCCTGCGTGCGGGCGGGCATCGTGCGCGGCCTCGACGGGGTGGCGGCCTCCGTGCTGCTCACCGATGCCCATGTCCACGAGGTGGACTCCTCGGAGTACGGCTACCGGCTCGCCGGGCTGGAAGCGGGCCGGGCCGCTCTCGTGGCCTCCGGGCTGCTGCGTCCGGAGGAGGCCGACAGCCTGCGCTGGGCCGACTGGCCCGGGCGTCCGAGGCCCTGGCCGGGCCACAACCCGCGCTCGGAGGCGCTGATCGCTTCCGCCCCGGCCTGGTGCGAGGACTTCCTGCCCCTGTCGGACGGCGGCCGGCCGGCGGTGGTCACACCGCCTGTGCGGGGCCGGAAGGGCCGGCGGCGGAGCCCTGGAGGCCGTACATGAGCAGGGCCGTGAAGGTGGCCACCCACAGCTCGTCCACCGGCTCGGAGCTGACCAGCGCACGGTGGACCACCGTGCCCGCGATCACGTCGAAGATCAGGTCCGTGGTGTGGGCGGCGAGGGACTCGTCCTCCTCGTAGGGGAGTTCGCCCCGGGCCTGCGCCCGTTCGCGCCCCAGTACGACGAGACGTTTCTGCCGGTCCACGATCGCCGACCGGATCCGGTCCCGCAGGGCCTCGTCCCGCGTGGACTCGGCGATGACCGCCATCAGGGCGGTACGGGCCTCCGGGCGCCGCAGCAGCTCCGCGAACTGGAGCACCACGTACTCGATGTCGGCCTGGAGCGAGCCCCGGTCGGGGAGTTCGAGGGAGTCGAAGAGCTCCGCGACGGCGTCCACGACCAGTTCGCTCTTGCCCGCCCAGCGCCGGTAGAGGGTGGTCTTCGCGACCCCGGCCCGCGTCGAGACGTCCCCCATCGTCAGCTTCGACCAGCCCAGCTCCACCAGCGCGTCCCGGGTCGCGGCGAGGATCGCGGCGTCCGCCGCGGCGCTGCGCGGGCGGCCGGTGCGGCCGTGCGGGGAGGAGACGTCCGAGCTGGGGTTGCGCATGGCCGAGACCATACCCGCCGGTAGCACGGTGTTCATTCGTGCAGCCGATCGGCCCCCCGGACATGTGGTTCAGATCACGGGGCGCGGGAGGGCGGAGGGAGTTACGCTACGACTCGTAGCGTAAGAGCGACAACCACGCGAAGAGCTACCGGCGCCAGGTGGGGACCGGCGCCACAGCACGGCAGTACAGCAGCACGGCGGTACAAGCAGCACGGCAGTACAACTGCACAGCACGTCAGGTACCGCGATCGGTTCGTTTCGGCCGATCTTTTTCGTCGGCGCGCGCACTCGGGGGAGGATGTACGCATGCAGCCCAGAAACATGTCCATGAGCGGCGTCGTCGACCTCGCCGCGGTGAAGGCGGCCGGTGAGGCCAAGGCCAAGGCCGAGCAGGCCCGCGCCGAGGCGGCCCGGAAGGCCGCTCAGGGCGGTGCCCCCGAGCCCGCCGGGGCCGTTCCGCCGTCCGCGCTCGTCTTCGACACCGACGAGACCCGCTTCGAGAGCCACGTCGTCCCGCTCTCGGGCGAGGTTCCGGTCATCCTCGACTTCCGCGCCGAAGGCTTCGAGCAGGGGCAGGAGCTGAGCCTGCTGCTGGAGCGGCTCACCATCGAGGCGAACGGCCGCCTCGCGCTGGCCGCGCTCGATGTCGCGGCCAACCAGAACCTGATCCGCGAGTTCCGCATCCAGGCCCTCCCGGCCGTCTTTGCCGTGGTCGCCGGCCAGGCGATGCCGCTGTTCCAGGACTTCGCCCCCGAGGCCGAGGTCCGCGCGGTCCTGGCCCAGCTGGTCCAGATCGCCGAGGAGCGCTTCGGCGTCATCGGCGTGGCGGTGGACCCCGCCGCCGAGGGCGCGGCCGCCCCGGGACCGGGCGCGGTGGAGGCCGAGGAGCCGGCCGGTCCGTACGACGCGCTGCTCGACGAGGCGATCGAGGCGCTGGACGCCGACGACCTGGAGGGAGCGGTGCGCGCCTACCAGAACGTACTGGCGGCCGATCCGTCCAACACCGACGCCAAGCTGGGCCTCGCCCAGGCCGAGCTGTTCGCCCGGGTCAAGGACATGAACCCGCAGGCGGTGCGCGCCGCGGCGGCCGAGAACCCGCGCGACCCGGCGGCGCAGATCGCCGCGGCCGACCTGGACCTGGCCGGCGGTCACGTGGCGGACGCCTTCGGGCGGCTGGTGGACACCGTGAAGGTGACGTTCGGTGAGGACCGCGACGCGGTGCGCGTGCGGCTGCTGGAGATGTTCGAGGTGGTCGGCTCGGACAACCCGCTCGTCACGTCGGCCCGTACGGCGCTCGCGCGGGTGCTGTTCTAGCGCCGGCACGGCATCGCGACGGCGTCGGCACGGCGCCACCACGCCACCGCCGTATCACCGACACGGCACCCGCACAGCATCGGCACGCCGCCGGTGATTTGTTGACACAGAGGTAAACAGCGGCCGCGCTTTGCCAAAACTTGGCAATCGCGGCCGCTGTTACTCGCAGTAAATCGAACCCCGTGAACTGTCCGGTGTGTTCACTCTTCCCCCGGTCTGTCGTGGCCCTTGGTGACACCCTGTGTTGCGGTCCGACGGGGGTGGGACTCCCTCAGGTTATCTGGCCGTTACCCGCCAGTAACGAACCCCCTTGTGCCCCGGTCGTGAATGGACCACGATCGGCGTCGCTCGGTCCTTCCCGCAGAGCCGCTCATCCGGAGCCGCGGTGGAGGGTCCCCACCGGGCCGGCCGGTGGCAGTGGCACCGGCCGTGGGACAGGGGGGTCTCCGTCACATGGCGGGGCCTGTCCTCCAGGTTGCGCGAACGCGTGGCCAAGTGGTTGTCGCTCGGGGGTGAACGCCGGTGTACGGACGCGGAATTGCCGCGGTTCGGCCGCTCGCGCTCCTTCCCGAGGACGTAGCACTTCTCCCATCCCAGGACGGGCACCGCCCGGACCGGAGATGTACGTCCGAGAAGGAGGAACGAACATGATTTCCCAGATTCGTGGCGGGACCAGATGGAAGCGCTTCGCGCTCGTCATGGTGCCGAGCATCGCCGCCACGGCGGCGGTCGGAGTGGGTCTGGCGCAGGGTGCCCTCGCGGCGTCCTTCAGCGTCTCGGGCCAGGACTTCAAGGTGTCGGCCGACAAGCTCGACGGCAAGAACCTGATCCAGTACGGCGGCATTGCCGAGGGGCACGACCTCAAGGGCAAGCCGGCGCACCACCCGGTCACCATCTCCGGGTTCAGCTACGCCGAGATCACCAACATGTGCCAGTCCCTGGTGACGCCGACGCCGCTCGGCAACATCACGCTGAGGCTGAACACGGGTACCGAGAAGAACAAGCCCGCGGTGGCGACCAACATCTACCTGGATGTCGCCGAGCTGGACACGGACGCCGAGTTCGAGAACCTCGACATCGGTGTCGCCGTCGGCGACGCGAGCCACAAGACCAAGCCGCAGGCCGGTACGGTCGCCAGCCCGTACGCGTTCTCGCAGCGTGCGGACCGCGCGGTGCTGTCGAACGTGCGCCAGAAGGCGTGGGCGACGACGGCGGGCACCTTCAAGCTGCCCAACCTCAAGCTGCGCCTCCTCAGTGGCGACCAGCCCTGCTACTAGGACGAGAAGTAGTCGTTCCCGGTGCATGACCGGACGGGCGGGCGGTGACGGCAGCCGTCGGCGTCGCCCGCCCGTCCGGGCTCCACATAGTTCTCAGTACCACCCGTTTCCAGGGAGCTGTTGTCCATGAACCCCCAGGCCCCGGTTTACGTGCGCGCCGAAGACGACGCTTGGCTCACCGTGGTGTATTACCGCTTCCACGCGTGGAGCGGTCACCGCCCCTTCTGGGCAGGTCTGTTCATGCTCCTCAGCGGTGCTCCGATCCTCTATTTCCCTTACGGGGACGTCCGCCTCGGCAATGTCACCCTCGCGATGGCGACGACGACCGGCGCCGGTTCGCTGATCATCGGCATCCTCCTGATCACGCTGGGGCTGACGCTCTGGTTCCAGCAGGGTGTACGGATCTTCGCGGGCGTCGCCGCGATCCTGCTGGGGCTGGTGTCCCTGCCGGTGTCGAACCTCGGCGGCTTCGGTCTGGGCATCTTCCTCGCCCTCACCGGCGGCGGCCTCGCACTGTCGTGGGTGCCGGGCAAGCCGGCGGACGAGACCGGCCCGAGGGACACCGGAGACCCGGCGTA
The DNA here is from genome assembly GCF_056428985.1 of Streptomyces sp. CA189. Lineage (NCBI taxonomy): Bacteria > Bacillati > Actinomycetota > Actinomycetes > Kitasatosporales > Streptomycetaceae > Streptomyces > Streptomyces sp. CA189. The sequence continues at coordinate 10,753 of NZ_JBWJVM010000012.1, forward strand.
CGCCGTGAACCTGGGCAAGGCCGAGGCGATGGCGGGCCCCCACGGGGTCCCGGGACAGCGCGAAACGGAAACGCCGGCATACGCGAGCGAGACGACTGCCCACGCCGATGGCGGGAGGAACAGTGCGGGGTGACGAAACGCGACGGGGCGAGGCCCCGGGTGCGGAGTCCCGTGAAAGGAAGGGCCCGCGCCACGCGGCGCCCAGGAAGTCGCTGCTGACCAAGATCCAGATACCCGTCGGCAAGACGATGGCGCTGGCCGCCATGCCGACCGCGGTGTTCGTCGGCATGAGCATGGCGCCGAAGCTGGCCGTGGCCGATGACAAGGACATCCCCTTCGCGCCCGGACCGTGTGTGACGCGGTCCGACGAGCCCGCGGAGTCGGCCTCCCCGTCGGCGAAGACGCCTTCCAAGACTCCTTCGAAGGCTCCGCGGACGACGCCCGCACCGGGCAAGTCGCCCACCGCGGTGCCCTCGCCGAGCGCGAGCCCGTCGGCCTCCAAGCCGGTGGCGGGGACCGCCGAGAAGCCCGCCGAGCAGCCCGGCCTCATGCCGGCGGCGGTCACCCCGGCCAAGGCGGCGAACCCGCTGGACCCGCTCGGCGTCGGAGATGCCCTCAAGGGTCTGGTCGACGAGCTCGGAAAGCCCCTCACGGGGGCCCCGGCAGCGCCGGCCCCGTCCCCGACGGCGACCACCGCGCCCGCTCCGGACCCGTCCGAGGCCGCGATCCGCGACGCCGCGAAGACGGCCGGCGTCACGGTTTCGGAGCTCTCCGAGGAGGTCAAGGGCACCGCGACCACCCCGAAGGACGAGACGGGCGAGGCGGCGAAGCCGAAGCCGAAGCCGGAAACGGTGACGGAGCCGGAGGACGCCAAGGGCGGCAAGGGCAAGGGCAAGGACGGGAAGGAACCCTTCCCGTGCCCGACCTACGACGCCAAGGCCCTGGCCAACGCCGAACTGGAGCAGGGCATCCCGCTGCTCCCGGACGAGCCCTGGTACCTGGACAGCTCGCTGCTGACCCTCTACGGCCTCGACTACGAGGGCATCGTCAAGGTGAAGACGGCGGGCGGAAAGACCAAGACCGTCCTGAAGTTCACCGCGGACTCGCTGGACATCAAGGACCTCTACCAGACGGTCGGCAAGAGCGGGCAGGTCGCCCACCTGAAGTCCCGTCCGGGGTCCACCTCGAAGATCCGCGGGGCCAAGGTGACCATGTACACCGAGAGCCTCAAGGGCAACCTCTTCGGGCTGATCCCGATCGAGTTCACCCCGAAGAGCCCGCCGCCCCTGAACGTCCCGTTCGCGTTCTTCACGAACGCCAAGGTCGTCCAGGCCGGCCAGTTCGGCGGCACCCTGACGGTCCCGGGCCTCAAGAACTACATCGGCCCGGCGGAGTAGACGCGTACGGCCTCGCGCGGCCGCACGCACCGAGGGCGGCACCCCGGATCCTCATCGGATCGGGGTGCCGCCCTCGGTCTCTGTGCGGCAGAGTTCAAACGGCGGGCGCGGGCGAGGTCAGTCGCGGGCGCCGCTGCCCAGGTGGTGGACCCGGACCATGTTGGTGGTGCCGGGGACGCCGGGGGGCGAACCGGCGGTGATGATCATGGTGTCGCCCTTGTTGTACCGCTTGAGCTTGAGCATCTCCACGTCCACGAGGTCGACCATGGAGTCGGTGTTGTCCACGTGCGGGACGACGTAGGACTCGACGCCCCAGCTCAGCGTGAGCTGGTTGCGGGTGCCGGCGTCGGTGGTGAAGGCCAGGATCGGCTGGTTCGCGCGGTAGCGCGACAGGCGGCGGGCGGTGTCACCGGAGTGGGTGAAGGCGACCAGGGCCTTGCCGTCGAGGAAGTCCGCGATCTCGCAGGCCGCGCGGGCGACGGAGCCGCCCTGGGTACGGGGCTTCTTGCCCGGGACCAGCGGCTGCAGGCCCTTGGACAGGAGCTCCTCCTCGGCCGCCTCGACGATCTTCGACATCGTCTTGACGGTCTCGATCGGGTAGGCGCCGACCGAGGACTCGGCGGACAGCATGACCGCGTCCGCGCCGTCGAGGATCGCGTTGGCGACGTCGGAGGCCTCCGCGCGCGTCGGGCGCGAGTTGGTGATCATCGACTCCATCATCTGGGTCGCGACGATCACCGGCTTGGCGTTGCGGCGGCACATCTCCACGAGGCGCTTCTGCACCATCGGGACCTTTTCGAGCGGGTACTCGACGGCGAGGTCGCCACGGGCGACCATGACCGCGTCGAAGGCCGCGACGACGCCCTCCATGTTGGCGACGGCCTGCGGCTTCTCGACCTTGGCGATGACGGGGACCCGGCGGCCCTCCTCGTCCATGACCTTGTGGACGTCCTTGACGTCGTCGGCGTCACGCACGAAGGAGAGGGCGACCATGTCGCAGCCCATCCGCAGGGCGAAGCGGAGGTCGTCGACGTCCTTCTCCGACAGGGCGGGGACGTTGACGGCGGCACCCGGCAGGTTGATGCCCTTGTGGTCCGAGATGACACCACCCTCGATGACGATGGTCTTGACCCGGGGGCCCTCGACCTCGGTCACCCGGAGCTCGACGTTGCCGTCGTTGATCAGGACCTGGTCGCCCTTGGAGACGTCGCCCGGCAGACCCTTGTAGGTCGTGCCGCAGATGGACTTGTCGCCCGGGACGTCCTCGGTGGTGATGGTGAACTCGTCACCGCGGACGAGCTCGACGGGACCCTCGGCGAAGGTTTCCAGACGGATCTTCGGGCCCTGGAGGTCGGCGAGGACGCCGACGGCACGCCCGGTGTCCTCGGAGACCTTCCGGACGCGGTCGTACCGCTCCTGGTGTTCTGCCTGGGAGCCGTGGCTGAAGTTGAATCGGGCCACGTTCATACCGGCCTCTACGAGAGCTTTCAGCTGCTCGTAAGAGTCGACGGCGGGGCCCAGCGTGCAGACGATTTTGGAACGGCGCATGGAGCGGATCCTATCGGTTTGTTTCGTAGCGGAATATTCCGTCTGGTGGAAAGTCCAAAGTGACTATCCGGTAACCAGCGCGTACGTCTGGCTGGCGATCTCCAGTTCCTCGTCCGTCGGGACCACGGCCACGGCCACCCGTGCGTACTCCGCGGACACCAGGCGCGGCTCGGGGGACCGTACCGAGTTCGCCTTCAGGTCGAGCGCCAGGCCCAGTTCGGCCAGACCGGCCAGCGCCATCTCCCGGATCTCCGAGGAGTTCTCGCCCACGCCCGCCGTGAAGGCGACCGCGTCCACCCGGCCGAGGACCGCCGAGTAGGCGCCGATGTACTTCTTCAGACGGTGGATGTACGAGGCCAGCGCCAGCCGCGCGGAGGCGTCGCCCTCCGCGGCCCGCCGCTGCACCTCGCGCATGTCGTTGTCTCCGCACAGACCCAGCAGACCGCTCTTCTTGTTGAGCAGCGAGTCGATCTCGTCGACGGACATGCCCCCGACCCGAGCCAGGTGGAAGACGACCGCCGGGTCCAGATCGCCCGAACGGGTGCCCATGACCAGACCCTCCAGCGGGGTCAGGCCCATGGACGTCTCCACGCACACGCCGCCGTGCACGGCCGAGGCCGAGGCGCCGTTGCCCAGGTGGAGCACGATCACGTTCACGTCCTCCTCGGCCTTGCCGAGGAGCCTCGCCGTGGCCCGGGCGACGTAGGCGTGCGAGGTGCCGTGGAACCCGTACCGCCGGATGGAGTACTTGTCGGCCGTCGCGGCGTCGATCGCGTACCGCGCCACGTGCTCCGGCATGGTCGAGTGGAAGGCCGTGTCGAAGACGGCGACCTGCGGCAGGTCGGGGCGCAGCTCCCGCGCCACCTCGATGCCGGTCACGTTCGCCGGGTTGTGCAGCGGGGCGAGCGGGATCAGGGCGCGGATCTCGGCCAGCACCGCGTCGTCGATCAGCGTCGGGTGCGTGAACTTGGTCCCGCCGTGCACCACGCGGTGGCCGACGGCGGCCAGCTCGGGCGAGTCCAGGCCCAGCCCGTCGGCGGCGAGCTCCGCCGCGACGGCCCGCAGCGCCGCCCCGTGGTCGGCGATCGGACCGGTCCGCTCGCGCTTGCCGCCCGCAGCGCCCGGACCGGTCAGCGCCTCGTGCACGAGGCGGGAGGTCTCCTCGCCGATGCGCTCCACCAGGCCGACCGCCAGGCGGGAGGAGTCCGCCATGTCGAGCAGCTGGTACTTCACCGACGAGGAGCCGGAGTTGAGGACGAGTACGCGCGATGCGGTCACCGGATTTCTCCCAGGATGCCCCGGGTTTCAGTCAGGGGAGGAATGGCTCCTTGGGGCGGAGCCGCGTAGCGGCGGAGTTCGTTGCTCATCTGTTGTGACCTGCACTCTCTTTCGTTGTCAGTGGGGGCGGTTAGGTTGGGGGCATGCATGCCGACAGGAGCGATGGACGTGAGGGATTCCGGGCATGCCCGGTACACCTTCAGGCTTCGTGTGTCGTCTGCCGCGCTTGCCCGGCTTGAGGCGGAGTGGGCGCGGTGCCGGTGGGTGTGGAACGAGTGCGTGGCGATGTCCCGCAAGGTCCACGCCGACAACAAGACGGCCGACGAGAAGGTGACGTGTGGTCCGTCGCAGCTCGACAAGATGCTGACCGGGGCCCGGCGCTCGATGGCGTGGCTGCGTGAGGGCAGCAGCGTTCCGCAGCAGCAGATCATCCGGGACTTCGCCAAGTCCCGGACGAAGGCGGTCAAGGACATCAAGGCCCGGTTGCCGATGCGGCAGCGCGCCGGGATGCCGAAGTACAAGAAGAAGGACGCAACGGACCCCACGCTCAACTACTCGCAGCGCGGTTTCCGGTTGAAGGACGGGCGTCTGTACCTCGCGGGCGACGTCGCCCTGACTGTCGTGTGGTCGCGGGATCTGCCCGAGCCGCCGTCGTCGGTGCGTGTGTACCGGGACAGTCTCGGGCACTGGTACGCCAGTTTCGTCGTCTCCACGACCACCGAGCCGCTGCCCGACACGGGCGCGGTGATCGGCGTTGACTGGGGCGTGCGGGAGATCGCGACCACCACGTCCGACGAGCACGACCTGCCCCACGCTGAACATGGCAGGGAGGCCGCCGGCCGCTTCGCGCGCTACCAGCGGATGATGGTCCGACGCCGCGCACCCAGGGGCAAGGCCCAGTCGAAGGGCTACCGTCAGGCGCGGCGGCAGGCCGCGAAGGTGCAGAAGAAGATTGCCCGGCAGCGTCAGGACACCGGCCGCAAGTGGGCCAAGAGGGTGGTCCGTGATCACGACGCCTTGGCCGTCGAGGACTTCAAGGCGAGCTTCCTCGCCAAGTCCACCATGGCCCGCAAGGCGGCAGACGCCGCGATCGGCGCCACGAAGACGGCCCTGATCCAGATGGGTCGCAAGCACGGTCGTGCCGTGCACCTGGTCCACCCCGCGCACACCACCATGGACTGCGCGCAGTGCGGAGCGAGAACCAAGCACGCACTACCCCTCTCGGAACGAACCTATTCGTGCACCGCGTGCGGAGCCGTGTCCCCCAGGGACAAGAACTCCGCACACGTGATGCTCGTCCGGGCTGGTCTCAACCCGGCTGGTGCTGATCGTGCCCTTCCTGCTCAGCCGGCCACGGGCCGGGACTGCGCCTGGATGGCGGTGATGGCCACGGTGGTGACGATGTCCTGGACCAGTGCGCCGCGCGAGAGGTCGTTGACGGGCTTGCGTAGGCCCTGCAGGACCGGTCCGACCGCCACGGCGCCGGCCGAGCGCTGCACGGCCTTGTACGTGTTGTTGCCGGTGTTGAGGTCGGGGAAGATCAGCACCGTCGCGCGGCCGGCCACCTCGGACTCGGGCAGCTTGGTCGCGGCGACCGAGGGCTCCACGGCCGCGTCGTACTGGATCGGTCCCTCGATCAGCAGATCGGGGCGCTGTGCGCGGACGATCTCGGTGGCCTTGCGGACCTTGTCCACGTCCGCGCCCGACCCGGAGGTGCCGGTCGAGTACGAGAGCATCGCGATCCGCGGCTCCAGGCCGAAGGCGGCGGCGGTGGTGGCCGACTGGACGGCGATGTCGGCGAGCTGCTCGGCGTTGGGGTCCGGGTTCACGGCGCAGTCGCCGTACGCGAGGACCTTGTCGGCCAGGCACATGAAGAAGACCGAGGAGACGATGGACGCGTCGGGCTTGGTCTTGATGATCTCGAAGGCCGGGCGGATCGTGGCGGCGGTGGAGTGCACCGAGCCGGAGACCATGCCGTCGGCGAGGCCCTCCTGGACCATCAGGGTGCCGAAGTAGTTGACGTCGGTGACCACGTCGTGGGCCAGCTCGACGGTCATGCCCTTGTGGGCGCGGGCCTTGGCGTAGTACTCGGCGAATCGTTCCCGCAGCGGGGAGGTGGCGGGGTCGATGAGCTGGGCGGCCGAGATGTCGATGCCCAGGTCGGCGGCCTTCTTCAGGATCGCCGGCTCCTCGCCCAGCAGGGTGAGGTCGCAGACCCCGCGGCGCAGCACCACGTCCGCGGCGCGCAGCACGCGCTCCTCGGCGCCCTCGGGGAGGACCACGCGGCGGCGCTCGGCGCGGGCCTGCTCCAGCAGCTGGTTCTCGAACATCATCGGCGTGACCCGCTCGGAGCGGGCCACCGAGAGCACCTCGCGGAGCTCGGCGGTGTCCACGTGGCGCTCGAACAGGCCGAGCGCGGTCTCCAGCTTGCGCGGGGTCGCGGAGTTCAACCGGCTCTGCAGCGCGAAGAGTTCGGCGGCCGTCGGGAAGCTGTTGCCCGCCACCGAGACCACCGGGGTGCCCGGGGCCAGCTTGGAGGCCAGCGTCAGGATGTCCTTGCTCGGGCGCTCGTTCAGCGTCAGCAGCACGCCGGCGATCGGCGGGGTGCCGGAGGTGTGCGCGGCGAGCGCGCCGACCACCAGGTCGGAGCGGTCCCCGGGGGTGACGACCAGGCAGCCGGGGGTCAGGGCGTTCAGGAAGTTCGGCAGCATGGCCCCGCCGAAGACGAAGTCCAGGGCGTCGCGGGCCAGTCCGGCCTCGTCGCCGAGGAGCACCTCGCCGCCGAGCGCCCGGGTGATCTGGGCGACCGTCGGGGCGGACAGGTGCTTGTCGTCCGGCAGGACGTAACAGGGCACGGGGAGCCGGGCGGCCAGGCGCTCGGCTATCACGTCGCGGTCCTCGGCGGCCACCCGGTTGACGACCATCGCGCCCACGTGGCAGCCCAGGGCCTCGTACGCGCGGTAGGCGTTGCGGGTCTCGGCGCGCACGGCCTCGGCGGGGTGCTTGGTGCCGCCCACGACGGGGATGACCAGCGCGCCCAGCTCGTTGGCGAGGCGGGCGTTGAGCGCCAGCTCGTCCGGGAGGTTGGTGTCGGCGTAGTCGGTGCCGAGGACCAGCATGACCTCGTAGTCGCGCGCCACCTTCTGGTAGCGGCCCACGAGCTGGGAGACCAGTTCGTCGGTGCCCTTCTCGGCCAGGATGGCGGAGGCCTCGTGGTACTCCATGCCGTAGGCCGTCGCGGCGTCCTGGTCGATCCGGTACCGGCCCTTGAGCAGGTCGAAGAGCCGGTCGGGCCCGTCGTGCAACAGGGGGCGGTACACGCCCACCCGGCCTGTCTGGCGGGTCAGGAGCTCCATGATGCCCAGCTCGACGACCTGGCGGCCGTCCCCCCGCTCGATACCCGTCACGTACACGCTGCGCGTCACGCGTGCTCTCCGTCCCAATTCGAGTCGGTTGTCCCAGTAAATATGGGCTTGACCTCTTGACAATACCCCTGCGATTCCCTAGGGCGCCCGCCGGGAGAAGGGCCTGCGAGAGGGGGCCGAAAGGCCCTGCGGGCCCTCCGCGGGTGGCGTGCCACAGAGCGCGCGCCACCCGGAGCCCGTGGAACAATCGGACAGGCTTCATCAATACGCCCTTCACACGGCACCTCATATGGCACCTCATAGGGCACCTCATATGTCGCGTCGACTGGACGCCCGCACGCGAACAGTCACGTACGACCAGGAGCAGGAGACACAGCACGATGCGTATCGGAGTTCTCACCGCAGGCGGCGACTGCCCGGGCCTGAACGCTGTCATCCGGTCGGTCGTACACCGTGCCGTGGTCGGGCACGGGGACGAGGTCATCGGCTTCGAGGACGGCTTCAAGGGCCTCCTCGACGGCAACTTCCGCCCCCTCGACATCAACGCGGTCAGCGGCATCCTCGCCCGCGGCGGCACGATCCTCGGATCCGCCCGCATGGAGCGCGCCCGCCTCCACGAAGCGGCCGAGAACGCCGTCGAACTGGCCAAGCGCTATGGCATCGACGCCCTGATCCCCATCGGCGGCGAGGGCACCCTGACCGCCGCCCGGATGCTGTCGGACGCGGGCATGCCGGTCGTCGGCGTACCGAAGACCATCGACAACGACATCTCCTCCACCGACCGCACCTTCGGCTTCGACACCGCCGTCATGGTCGCCACGGAGGCCATCGACCGCCTCAAGACCACCGCCGAATCGCACCAGCGCGTCATGGTCGTCGAGGTCATGGGCCGGCACGCGGGCTGGATCGCCCTGGAGTCCGGCATGGCCGGCGGCGCCCACGGAATCTGCCTGCCGGAGCGCCCCTTCGAGGTGGACGCCCTGGTCAAGATGGTGGAGGAACGATTCGCCCGCGGTAAGAAGTTCGCCGTCATCTGCGTGGCCGAAGGCGCGCACCCCGGCGAGGGCTCCATGCCGTACGAGAAGGGCGCGATCGACCAGTACGGCCACGAGCGCTTCGCCGGCATCGGCAACCGCCTCGCCGTCGAGCTGGAGCGGCGCCTGGGCAAGGAGGCCCGCCCGGTCATCCTCGGCCACGTCCAGCGCGGCGGCACCCCCACCGCGTACGACCGCGTCCTCGCGACCCGCTTCGGCTGGCACGCGGTCGAGGGCGTCCACCGCGGTGATTTCGGCAACATGACCGCCCTGCGCGGCACCGACATCGTCATGGCCCCGCTGGCCGACGCCGTCACCGAGCTGAAGACCGTCCCCGAGGACCGCATGTACGAGGCCGAGTCCGTCTTCTGACCGTCCCGGCCGGGACTTCCGTCCCGAATTCCGTCGCCGAAAGGCCCGGTCCGCACCGCCCCTCAGGGGTCGCGGAGACCGGCCGTGCGGCCCGGGTGGCCCGTCCGCGTCCCCACCGGGACGGGGTCGGGCCACACCTCGTTCGGACCCCGCCCCGCGTTATGATCCGAAGACTCCGCCGTTGGGGGATTGATTGGCCGAGCCGCACATGGCCGGATCGGGCCGCGAAGTCCAGGCCCCTCATCCGGCTCCCGTGCGCACGATGGAAGGTTCCCGTCTCCCGTGGCGACCCGCCCTGCCCTTTTGACCCGTAGGAACGCCGAAGACCCGCAGGCAGGACAGCCCGGCGCCCCGGACCCGGCCCCACGCCGGTGGCCCGTCCTCGCCGCGGCCGTGGCTCTGTCCTGGGCGCTGCCGCTGCTCCTCGACGCGCTGAGCCTGGACGTGGTGCTGATCCCCGTCCTGGTCCTGGCGATCGGGTCCCTGATCCGGGTGGGCGGCGGCCTCCTCGACCGGCTGGTCGTCTCCGCCTTCATCCTCTGCGGCGCCGTCATGGCCTTCGGGCTGCTCTTCTCCGTCTGGCCGTGGGGGCTGGCCCCCGTCCCGGGCGCCGGCTTCCTGCTGACCGTCGTGTCCGTCTGCGGCTGGCTGTCCGGCCGCCGCCCGCACATCCCGCTGCGGCTGCGCGGCACGGACGCGCTGGTGCTCGGTACCGCCGGGGTGGTCTGGCACTACATGCACCACCCGCTCGCCGGGAAGTCGATCACCGAGCGGCTGGCCTTCTTCGTCACGTCCGAGGACCGGATGGGGCACTTCTCGTACTTCGACGGCATCCACCACGTGGGCGGCTACAACTTCCTCCACCAGGAGGCCGCCAAGACGTTCATGATGACCCCGTCGGAGGCCGTCTACCCGCAGGGCACCCACTTCCTGCTGGCGTGGATCGACGTCCTCGTGAAGTCCTCGACCGACGGCGGCCCCGCCGCCGAGATGATGAACCGGTACCTCCTGTACGTCATCGGCGCCTACGCCCTGCTCTGCGCCGTCCTGGTCTGGGCCGCCCGCTGGATCGGCGGCCCGCGCCTGCGCGGCTGGCGTGCCGCGGCGGTCTGCGCCACCGTGATGGCGGTGATGCTGTCCGGCTCCATGGCGAACCTCGTCGAGAAGGGCTTCGACTCCGAGACCGTCGGGCTGCTCTTCCTCGCCGTCGGACTGGCGCTGCTCGTGCGGCCCGCGATGGGACGGGCCGAGTTCGCCCTCGTCGGGGTGGCCGGCCTGGTGACCGTGACCTTCGTCTACAACCTCTACGGGGCCCTGCTCGGCCTGGCCCTGGCCGCGGTCCTCATCGTCCACCGGCGGCGCTTCGCCCCCCGGCGGCTGCTGCTGCTCGGGGTGCTGGCGGGCGGCACGCTGGTCGCGGGGCTGCCCAGCGTCTTCTCCGTCCTGACCAAGCTCGACGTCTCCAAGACCTCGAACCTCGCCGGCCCGATGGTCGTCCCCGACCGCCCGGTGCTCATCGGATGCGCCCTGGCGGCCCTGCTGGCCGCCTCCCTGCGGGCGAACCGCCGCACGGCCACCGGACAGATGGTCCTCGTGCTGGTCCTCGGCGCGATCACGATGCTCACCCTCTTCGGCGTCTACCAGACGAAGACCATCGGCTACCTCTCGTACTACTTCGAGAAGCTGGCCGCCGCCGGCCTGGTGATCAGTGTGATCTCGCTGGGCCTGGTCGGGCTGCTGCTCCTGCCCGCCGAGCGGCCCAAGGGCTCACCGTGGCGCCGCAAGGCGGAGCGGCTGCTGCAGTCCGGCCTCGCGGTGGTCGCCGCACTCGCACTCTTCGGAGGCGTGCAGTTCGGGGTCCCCTCCGGATGGATCAGCTTCGCGAAGCGGCTGGAGACCACCTCGGCCTTCAACGAGAGCCCGATGCTCAAGTGGGCCAGGGGCGAGGCCCGCAGCGACATGGGCCCGCCGGCCCGGGCGCTCGTCGGGCGGGACATCGAGGACCGGCCGGGCCCGGTGATCGCCCTGTACTCCAACGACGCGTACCTGAACCTGAAGTCCACCTTCCTCGCCCAGCTCCTGAACCACCGGGCGGGCGACATGGTGGAGCTGTACGAGATCTTCTACGTCAAGATGGGCGGCCCGCCCACCGAGAAGGACTTCAAGAATCAGGAAGCCGGCAAGCACTACGACCAGTCGCTGGTCCACCTGAAGAAGGCGATCGCCGGGCTCCCCGCCGCGCCGACCATCCTGGTCGGAGACCGGACGGTGGCGGACCGGCTGACGAAGGACCTCGCCCGGGCGGGCATCACGGCGACCGTGGTGCACGCGCCGCTGGCCTAAGGCCTGGCGGCCGCCGCCACGGCGGCCTGCCGACCGGCCCCCGGGGCGGGACCCCCGTCCCGACTTCGAGCGCTGAAAGGCCCCGATCACGTCCTCGTCTGGACGCGGTCGGGGCCTTTCCCGTAGGGAGAACGCGGACGAAATGTGTCCTACGCCGCACCGCCCGCGAGGGCCCAGAACCGCTCCACGATGTCCGTGAGGTACTCACGTCCCGAGTCGCCGCTGCCGGCCTCGCCCTGCCCGCCGCCCCAGCTCAGGGTCGCCACCATCCGGGACTGGTACTCGCCGTGAAGCTGCTCCAGCACCCGCTCCAGGTGCCCCTTGGGCACCGGAAGCAGCTTGGACAGCGGCTTCACGTACGCCTGCCAGCGCGTGGTCACCGCACTGCGCAGCAGCTCGGCCAGCTCCTCGTGCTTGCCGGTCGCCGTCACGAACTGGGCCAGCGTCAGCCCGAGCGCCGTCGCCAGCGCGGCGGACTGCCGCTCGTTGCCCTTCCAGCGGCCGGTGTCCTCCATCTTCTGGTACGCGCCGGCCTCCACCCCGACCCGACGGGCCAGGTCCTCGGCGGCCAGACCCCGGGCGATGCGGTGTTCCCGCAGGGTGACGGGCTCGGCGAGCAGCTCGCCGGGGGAGCACCAGAGCACGCCTGCCAGGGCGGTGAGCTCGGGGGAGGTGGGCGAAATCTCGCCACGCTCCCACGCCATCACGGTCTCGGGAGTGACGAGCAGTCCGTACTGGGCGCGCAGGCCATAGGCGACATGACCGGGAGCCATGCCCAGGGCAGCGCGGAGACGACGCGCGGCGGGGGCATTGAAAGGGGGGCTGGAGTGCACATGGCACACCGTAGGAGTGGCCGAGGCACGGCGACTACAGACCAATCAAACAAGCCCATAACTCGTAGGAAAGTCCTATGGAGTTAGGGTCTTTAGTCGGTTTTCTCTGCGACTGTCCGGTAATCGGAGTGATCGGTGATCCACTTCCCAGCGTACGTTTCCGGCCGCGGTAGCGGTAGACCCGTGCACGATCCCCTCACGGGATCTCCTTGCCTTGACGTCGGCGTCAAGGATTACCGTCGGGGCCATGCGAATCGGCGAACTGGCCGAGCGTGCGGGCACCAGCACCCGGACGCTCAGGTACTACGAGTCACGGGGACTGCTGCCCGCGCGGCGCGACGGCAACGGCTACCGCACCTACGACGAGGACGACCTGCGGCTGCTCCGCCAGATCCGCACGCTCCAGGACTTCGGCTTCGACCTGGAGGAGACCCGTCCGTTCGTGGAATGCCTGCGCGCCGGGCATCCGGCCGGCGACTCCTGTCCGGCCTCAATGGCCGTCTACCGGCGCAAGCTCACCGAACTGGACGGTCTGATCGGCCGCCTCGGCGCCGTGCGCGACCATGTCGCGAGCCAGCTCGCCGAAGCCGAAGCTGCACAGCCCAGATGCGAGATGACCGGCTGATCCGGTCGGGACGAGAGGGGAAACACGATGAAGGCCCACGGTGTGGCCGAAGTGACCGACGCGGACTTCGAGCGGGAGGTGCTCGCCGAGCGCGGCCGACCCGTCCTGGTGGAGTTCACCGCCGACTGGTGCGGTCCGTGCCGCCAGCTCGCGCCCGTCCTGTCCGCCGTCGCCGCGGAAGAGGCCGACCGCCTCAAGGTCGTCCAGATCGACGCGGACACCAACCCCGCAACGCTCGCGCGCTACGGGGTGCTGTCCATGCCGACCCTGCTCGTCTTCCGCGACGGCGAGCCCGTCCTGCAACTGGTCGGAGCCCGCGCCAAGCGCAGGCTCCTCCAGGAGCTGGAAGGGGTGCTCGGGGCTACCGCCGCGGCATCGGCCTGAGCCAGAGCGTGGCCAGGGGCGGGAGGGTCAGGCGCAGGCTGGCCGGCCGGCCCTGCGCGGGCACCGGCTCGGGGCGCAGCGGCTGGGTGTGGTGGACGCCGCTGCCGCCGTAGAGCTGCTGGTCGGTGTTGAGCACCTCCCGCCACAGCGGTACCTCCTCCGGGACCCCGATCCGGTACCCGTGCCGCACCACCGGCGAGAAGTTCGAGACGCACAGCAGCTGCGAGCCGTCCTGCGCGAACCGCAGGAAGGCGAAGACGTTGTCCTCCGCCGCGTCCGCCTCCACCCACGCGAAGCCCTCCGGCACGGTGTCCCGCTCCCACAGGGCGGGCGCCGCCCGGTAGGTGCGGTTCAGGTCGCCCACGAGGCTGCGTACGCCCCGGTGGTCACCGGCCGCCGCGTACGAGGAGTCCAGCAGCCACCAGTCCGGGCCGTACGTCTCGGACCACTCCGACCCCTGCGCGAACTCCTGCCCCATGAAGAGCAGCTGCTTGCCCGGGTGGGCCCACATGAAGCCCAGGTACGCCCGGTGCGCCGCCCGCTGCTGCCACCAGTCCCCGGGCATCTTCGACACCAGCGAGCCCTTGCCGTGCACCACCTCGTCGTGCGAGATCGGCAGCACGTAGTTCTCGCTGAACGCGTAGATCATCCCGAAGGTCATGTCGTGGTGGTGATACTTGCGGTGCACCGACTCCTTGGACGCGTAGCGCAGGGTGTCGTGCATCCAGCCCATGTTCCACTTCAGGCCGAAGCCGAGCCCGCCCGTGTCGGTGGGCTGGGTGACGCCCGGCCATGCCGTGGACTCCTCGGCGATCGTCACCACGCCCGGGCAGCGCCGGTAGACGGTGGCGTTCATCTCCTGGAGCATCGCCACCGCGTCCGGGTTGTCCCGCCCGCCGTGCTCGTTGGGCGTCCACTCGCCGTCCTTGCGCGAGTAGTCGAGGTAGAGCATCGAGGCCACCGCGTCCACGCGCAGCCCGTCCACGTGGAACTCCTGGCACCAGTACACGGCGTTGGCCACGAGGAAGTTGCGGACCTCCCGGCGTCCGTAGTCGAACTCCAGGGTCCCCCAGTCCGGGTGCGCGGCCCGCCGCGGATCGGGGTGCTCGTACAGTGGCCGTCCGTCGAACTCGGCGAGCGCCCAGTCGTCGCGCGGGAAGTGCGCCGGCACCCAGTCGACGATCACCCCGATTCCGGCCCGGTGCAGCGAGTCCACCAGGAAGCGGAAGTCGTCCGGGGTGCCCATCCGGGAGGTCGGCGCGTAGAAGCCAGTGACCTGGTAGCCCCAGGAGCCGCCGAAGGGGTGCTCGGCGACCGGCATCAGCTCCACGTGCGTGAAGCCGAGCTCCGTCACGTACGCGGGCAGCTGCTCGGCCAGCTGCCGGTACGAGAGGCCGGGCCGCCAGGACGCCAGGTGCAGCTCGTACACGGAGAAGGGGGCCTGGTGCGGCGGGCGTTCCCCGCGCGAGGCCATCCAGTCGGCGTCCTGCCAGGTGTAGGAGGAGGCCGTCACCACCGAGGCGTTGGCCGGCGGGACCTCGGCGTGCTTCGCCATCGGGTCGGCGCGCAGGGTGTGCGAGCCGTCCGGGCGGGTGATGTCGTACTTGTACAGGGCGCCCTCGCCGACACCGGGGAGGAACAGCTCCCAGACGCCGGTCGCGCCGAGCGAGCGCATCGGGAAGGCGACCGAGTCCCAGTACGAGAAGTCCCCGCTGACCCGCACCCCCTGCGCGTTCGGCGCCCACACCGTGAACCGGGTGCCCGCCACGCCCTGGTGCTCCATCGGCTCCGAGCCGAGCGCCGTCCACAGCTCCTCGTGCCGGCCCTCGCCGATCAGGTGCAGGTCGAGCTCGCCGAGCGCGGGCAGGAACCGGTAGGGGTCGTGGACCTCCACCTCGTCGCTGTCGTACGCCACCAGCAGCCGGTAGTCCGGCACCCCGGCCAGCGGCAGCAGCCCGGAGAACAGCCCGTCGCCCTCGTCGAGGAGCTCGGCCCGCAGCCCCTTGGCGACGATGGTGACCGCCTTCGCGTACGGACGCAGCACCCGGAAGGACACCCCGCCCCGCTGGGCACGGGCCCCGAGCACCCCGTGGGGATCGTGGTGGCGGCCCTCCAGCAGCCGGGCCCGCTCCTCCGCGCCCAGCGCCGGCACCGGCCGGACCCCGTGCGCCGGAGCGGCCCGCCGGGCCCGGGGGGCCCGGGGCTTCTTCACACTCGTTTCGGCGGAGGTGCCGGCACCGTCGCTGACGGCGGTCTTGGCTTCGTCGCGGACGGTCGGTGACGGCTGTCGTGCGGCGCTCACGCGAGCGGCCTCCTCGGGGGCTTCGGGTGGGGGGTGGTGGATCCGGGGACGGGGGGACGCGTGCGGTGGACGCCGGGACGCTGCGGCTCCGACAGCCGCCGGATCGCCGCCATCGGCACGTGCAGCCAGTCGGGGCGGTGCCGGGACTCGTAGCGGGCCTCGTACACCGCCTTGTCGGTCTCGTAGGCGCGCAGGAGCACGGGGTCCTCGCGCGGGTCCCGGCCGGTCGTGCGGGCGTAGCCCTCGCAGAAGGCGGCCCGGCAGTCGTCCGCCCAGGCGGGGGCGAACGGCCGGTGCGAGCGGGCCGCGTAGTCGAAGGAACGCAGTATCCCGGCGATGTCCCGGACCGCCGGCTCGGGGCGGCGCCGGTCGGCCAGCGGCCGGGCCGGCTCGCCCTCGAAGTCGATCAGCGCCCAACTGCCGTCCGCGGTGCGCAGGGTCTGGCCCAGGTGCAGGTCCCCGTGGATGCGCTGGGCGGGCACCCCCGCCCCGCGGGAGGCGGCCAGCGCGTCGAAGGCCCCGCGCAGCCCCGCCTCGTAGGGCCGCAGGGCCGGTACCTCGCGGGCGGTGGCGGCGAGCCGGGCCGTCATCCCGGCGGCCAGCCGGGCCGTCTGCTCCGGACCCAGCGCGACGGTGGGCAGGGCCCCGGCCAGCGCGCTGTGCACCTCGGCGGTGGCCCGGCCCAGCGCGTGCGCCTCGGCGGTGAAATCGGCCCCGGTGCGCAGCCGGTGCAGCGCGAGCTGCCAGCCGTCGTCGGAGCCCCGCAGGTACGGCTGGAGCACGCCCAGGGTCAGCGGTTCGCAGCCGGGCAGCTCCGCCTCGTACCAGGCGACCGGCGCGGGCACCCGGGCGCAGCCGGCGGCGGCCAGCGCCCGGGGCAGCTCCAGGTCGGGATTGACCCCGGGGCCGACCCGTCTGAAGATCTTCAGGATGTACGAATCCCCGTAGATCAGCGAGGAGTTGGTCTGCTCCCCGGACAGCGGCCGGGGGGTGGGCGCCTCGGGGATCACGGCGGCCGGATCCCGGTCGAAGCGCAGCGGGCCGAGGGTGCCGGGGGAGCGCAGCCGCTCCAGCAGCAGCGAGGCGAGCCGCGGATCGCCCAGGCCCTCGTAGACCGACTGGCCGGCGTACGGGCCCTGCTCGGCGCGGCCGATCAGCGCGGGCGCGAGGGCCGGCGGCAGCGGGCTCGGGCGGATGCCGAGCAGCAGTTGGTAGCAGTCCCCGTCCACGTCCAGCAGCAGGTGCAGCAGTCCGGGGGCGGAGCCCGGCGGCAGCAGTTCGGCCGCCGAGATGGTCCTGAGCCGTCCGATGGCACGGCCCTTGCCCGCGAACCAGCGCTGCGCGGGCAGCCAGGCCCGCAGCATCGGCTCCAGTGGA
This sequence comes from Streptomyces sp. CA189, assembly GCF_056428985.1. Taxonomy (NCBI): domain Bacteria; kingdom Bacillati; phylum Actinomycetota; class Actinomycetes; order Kitasatosporales; family Streptomycetaceae; genus Streptomyces; species Streptomyces sp. CA189. The sequence continues at coordinate 27,611 of NZ_JBWJVM010000012.1, forward strand.
CCGAGCCCGAGCCCGGCGGCCCGGTCGGCGGTGAGCCGATCCCGGGCGGATGCAGCCTCCGACATGGCGTCGCGTCCTTTCCCCGGGCCGTCAAAGAATGCGCATTGTGTCCCGGATTGCGCTGGTTGCTTCTCCGGTGTGTGCGAGTGTCGGGTCAGGATGATCCGTACAGGGGCGGGCGGTTGACCCATTCGCCGCGCCCGCCCCGGGCCGGCCGCTATTCCGAGCGCAGGCGGAACCAGTAGAAGCCGTGGCCCGCCAGGGTCAGCAGGTACGGCCATTCGCCGATCGGCGGGAAGCGGACGTCGCCGGTGAGTTCCACCGGGACCCGTCCGTTGAACGACCGCAGGTCCAGCTCGGTGGGCTGCGCGAAGCGCGAGAAGTTGTGCACGCACAGCACCAGGTCGTCCCCGTATTCACGGAGGAAGGCGAGCACCGCCGGGTTCGTCGACGGCAGTTCGGTGTACGAGCCGAGTCCGAAGGCCGGGTTGGCCTTGCGGACCTCGATCATCCGGCGGGTCCAGTGCAGCAGCGAAGACGGTGAGGCCATCGCCGCTTCGACGTTGGTCACCTGGTACCCGTGGACCGGGTCCATGATGACCGGCAGGTTCAGCCTGCCCGGATCACACGAGGAGAAACCGGCGTTGCGGTCCGGGGTCCACTGCATCGGCGTGCGCACGCCGTCGCGGTCGCCGAGCCAGATGTTGTCGCCCATGCCGATCTCGTCGCCGTAGTACAGCACCGGCGAACCGGGCAGCGACAGCAGCAGGGCGGTGAACAGCTCCATCTGGTTGCGGTCGTTGTCCAGCAGGGGGGCGAGCCGGCGCCGGATGCCGATGTTGGCCCGCATCCGCGGGTCCTTGGCGTACTCGGCGTACATGTAGTCGCGCTCTTCGTCCGTGACCATTTCGAGCGTGAGCTCGTCGTGGTTGCGCAGGAAGATGCCCCACTGGCAGCGGTCCGGGATCGCCGGGGTCTTCGCCAGGATTTCGGAGACCGGGTAGCGGGACTCTCTTCGCACCGCCATGAAGATGCGCGGCATGACGGGGAAGTGGAAGGCCATGTGGCACTCGTCCCCGCCCTTCTGGAAGTCCCCGAAGTAGTCGACTACGTCCTCGGGCCACTGATTGGCCTCGGCGAGCAGCACCGTGTCCGGGTAGTGCGCGTCGATCTCGGCGCGGACCGCCTTGAGGAGGGTGTGCGTGCGCGGCAGGTTCTCGCAGTTGGTGCCCTCCTCGGCGTACAGGTAGGGCACGGCGTCGAGGCGGAAGCCGTCGATGCCGAGGTCGAGCCAGAAGCGGAGCGCGGAGACGATCTCCTCGACCACGGCCGGGTTCTCGTAGTTGAGGTCCGGCTGGTGGGAGAAGAACCGGTGCCAGTAGTACTGCTTGCGGACCGGGTCGTACGTCCAGTTCGAGGTCTCGGTGTCGACGAAGATGATGCGGGCGTCCTGGAACTGCTTGTCGTTGTCGGCCCACATGTAGTAGTCGCCGTAGGGCCCGTCCGGGTCCTTGCGGGACTGCTGGAACCACTCGTGCTGATCGCTCGTGTGGTTCATGACGAAGTCGATGATCACCCGCATGCCGCGGGTGTGCGCCGCGTCGACGAACTCCACGAAGTCGGCGAGGTCGCCGAACTCGGGCAGCACGGAGGTGTAGTCGGCGACGTCGTAGCCCCCGTCGCGCAGGGGCGAGGCGAAGAACGGCGGGAGCCACAGGCAGTCGACGCCGAGCCACTGGAGGTAGTCCAGCTTGGCGGTGAGCCCCTTGAGGTCACCCACGCCGTCGCCGTTGCTGTCGTGGAAGGACCGTACGAGGACCTCGTAGAAGACCGCCCGCTTGAACCAGTCGGGATCGCGGTCCTTGGCGGGGGTGTCCTCGAACGTGTCGGGGACGGGATCGTTGATCATCATGAGATGGGTGACCCTCCGGTGGGCGGGGACGGTCGCAGAGCCGCCAGTACGTGCGCGGGCGTGCGGCCCGGTTCCAGGCGCACGTAGTTGGCCCTGCCCCAGTGATAGGTCTCGCCGGTGAGCTCGTCGCGCACCGCGAGGGACCCGTGCCAGTCGAGGCCGAGTACCGGCATGTCCAACGAGACCGTCGCCTCCTGGGTGTGGTGCGGATCGAGGTTGACGACCACCAGTACGGAATTGCTCCCCGCGTGCTTCGAATAGGCGATCACCTGTTCGTTGTCGGTCGGGTGGAAATGGATGTCGCGGAGCTGCTGGAGCGCCGGGTTGCGCCGGCGCAGCCGGTTCAGCGAGGTGATCAGCGGGGCGATCGTGCGGCCCTCGCGGTCGGCGGCGGCCCAGTCGCGCGGGCGCAGCTCGTACTTCTCGGAGTTCAGGTACTCCTCGCTGCCCTCCTTGACCGGCGTGTTCTCGCAGAGCTCGTAACCGGCGTAGACACCCCAGGTCGGGGAGAGCGTGGCGGCGAGGACCGCGCGGATCTCGAAGGCGGGGCGGCCGCCGTGCTGAAGGTAGGCGTGCAGGATGTCGGGGGTGTTGACGAAGAAATTCGGCCGCATGACGGAGGCGGAGCGGGTGTCCGCGAGCTCGGTCAGGTACTCGGTCAGCTCGGCCTTGGTGTTGCGCCAGGTGAAGTACGTGTAGGACTGCTGGAAGCCGACGGCGGCCAGTGCCCGCATCATCGCGGGGCGGGTGAAGGCCTCGGCGAGGAAGATCACGTCCGGGTCGGACTTGTTGATGTCCGCGATCACCTTCTGCCAGAAGACCACCGGCTTGGTGTGCGGGTTGTCGACCCGGAAGATGCGGACGCCGTGCTCCATCCAGTGCCGCAGGATCCGCACCGTCTCCTCGACGATGCCGGCCATGTCGGCGTCGAAGTGGATGGGGACGATGTCCTGGTACTTCTTCGGCGGGTTCTCGGCGTACGCGATCGTGCCGTCGGCGCGGTGGCGGAACCACTCCGGGTGCTTCTCCACCCACGGGTGGTCCGGGGAGCACTGCAGGGCGAAGTCGAGCGCCACCTCGATGCGCAGCTCCCGGGCCTTGGCGACGAAGGCGTCGAAGTCCTCCAGGGTGCCGAGCTCGGGGTGGACGGCGTCGTGTCCGCCCTCGGTGGAGCCGATGGCCCAGGGCACGCCGGGATCCCAACTCCCTGCGGACAGGGTGTTGTTCGGGCCCTTGCGGTACGTGCTCCCGATCGGGTGGATCGGCGGCAGGTACACCACGTCGAAGCCCATCGCGGCGATGGCCGGCAGCCGCTCCGCGGCGGTCCGGAAGGTCCCGCTGACGGGAGCCCCGCCGGGCTCCAGCACCGCCCCCTCCGACCGGGGGAACATCTCGTACCAGGAGCCGAAGAGGGCCAGCTTGCGCTCGATCAGCAGCGGCAGCGGCTTGGAGGCCGTCACCAGCTCCCGGAGCGGGCGCTTCGCGAGCAGCGCGTCGATGCGGGGACCGAGGGCGGCCGCGTACCGCTCGGCGACGGGCCGGTCCTCGTCGCGCATCACGTCCGCGGCGGCCAGCACGTGCTCGCGGCCGTCGCGCTTGGGGATCTTGGCGGCGGCGCGCTCGTAGAGCTCGGCGCCCTCCAGGAGGGTGAGCCCGGTGTCGATCCCGGCCGGGATCTTCACCGCCGCGTGGGCCCGCCAGGTGCCCACCGGGTCGCTCCACGCCTCGACGGTGTAAGTCCACCTCCCCTCGACCTCGGCGGACACCCGCGCCCCCCACCGGTCGGTGCCGGGAGCGAGCTCGGACAGGGGCACGGGGGGCCGCAGCCGCCCGCTCGGATCTCGGAGCACGACATGGGCCGCCACGGCGTCGTGCCCCTCGCGGAACACGGTGGCGGAAATCTCGAATACCTCGTCCACGACCGCCTTGGCGGGTCTGACGCCGCAGTCAACGGCGGGGCGGACGTCCAGCACGGGAATGCGACCGATCATGATGGGATCACCTGGGGGCAGTTCGCAGGGCTCGGTGACAACAGGCCAGCCGGCATGGCGGCTGGTAGTGCACGCTCTGTTCGCTCTGTTTCTAGCTGCTCGGAAGACGGCTGGGCTGCGGGCATGGCCGCTCCTGTCCGCGTTCACTCGGGTGGCGGGAGAGGTCGGGGGGAGGTGCGCCGTGCGCGTACCCGGGGAGCCCTTCCCACTCCAGCTCCGCCCAACCCGCGTGCTCGGTTAACTACTCGTACGTACTGGAACGCCTGCCCGGTCCCCGCGGCCCGACACCCGCCCGTGCTCCGTCAACTCGAAGAGGACTACCGGATGTCCGTACCTCCGCTGTTCCGTTACGTGGGACCGCCCGAACTCGCCACGAACCTGCGGGGCGGAGTGCTCGGGCGGCCCGTACGCGCCGCGGCGGACCTCGGCGGCGACCTGGGAGACCCGCACACGTACGTGGTGGACGCCACGGGCGTGCTGAGGATCGCCCCGCGCCGCAGCGAACACGTCGCGTGCGCGGGCGGCGCCCCGGTCCGCGCGGCGGGCGAGATCGGCTTCGCGCGGGACGCGCTGACCGGCTGGACGGCCGTGGAGGTGAGCAACCTGTCCACCGGCTACTGCCCGGACCTGACCGCCTGGCCGGCCGTCGCCGCGGCCCTGGACCGAGCGGGCATCCGCCACCCGGCGGCCTTCACCCACGCGGTGGTCTTCCGCCGGTGCACGTCCTGCGGCGAGTGCAACGTGGTCCGCGACGACTGGTTCGTGTGCGTCTTCTGCGACGACGAACTCCCGCCCGACTGGAACGTGGACGCGAGGCCGGTCCCGCGGGATCCTGCGGTGGCGGAGCTCGTGCGGCGCCTGGCGGCAGGGGACGCGCGGGGGCGGGAGCTCGCGGCCGACGAGGCGGGGGACTGGCCGGAGGCTCGGAATCCGCGGGACGGCCGGGCGCTGTGCTCCGCGCTCGCGCGGGCGGCCGCCCGTGAGGGCGGCCACGGGGCCCTGGAGGCGCAACTCCACGCACTGCTGGAACTCGGCGTGTTCCTGGATCCAGCGGCGGCCGGCGTGCTGCGCACCATCGATCCAGGCGGGCTGCCCGACGGGCTGCGGCCCTATCTCGCCGAACTGTTGGAGGGCGCGGCTCGAGGCGCCATGGCCGCGCGGAGCGGTCGCCGCTAGCCTTCCGAGGGTGACGCTCGCGGTGCACAGCGTGGTGCGGCCGCTCCGATCCGTAATCCCCTGCGAAGGTGGAACGCGTGAAGGCTATCCGTCGATTCACCGTGCGCCCCGTCCTCCCCGAGACCCTCTCGCCGCTCGCCGACCTCGCGCGCAACCTGCGCTGGTCCTGGCACGCCGAGACCCGTGAACTCTTCCAATCCGTCGATCCCGAGGGCTGGCAAGCCGCCGGCGGGGATCCCGTCCGGCTGCTCGGCGCCGTGTCCGCCGCGCGGATCGCCGAGCTCGCCGGGGACCGGCGGTTCCTGCGGCGGCTCGCCGTCGCCGCCGCCGACCTCGATGACTACGTCCACGGCGGGAGGTGGTACCAGAGCCACGAGGCCGCAGCCGAGCTGCCCGCCGGCATCGCCTACTTCTCGCCCGAGTTCGGGATCACCGCCGCCCTGCCCCAGTACTCCGGCGGGCTCGGGATCCTCGCCGGGGACCACCTCAAGGCCGCCAGCGACCTCGGCGTCCCCCTCATCGGTGTCGGACTGCTCTACCGGCACGGGTACTTCCGCCAGTCCCTCTCCCGGGACGGCTGGCAGCAGGAGCACTATCCGGTGCTCGACCCCAACGAACTGCCCGTCGCGCTGGTGCGCGAGGAGGACGGGACCCCCGCGCGGGTGTCCCTGAGCCTGCCCGGCGGCCGGGCCCTGCACGCACACGTCTGGCAGGCCCGCGTCGGCCGGGTGCCGCTGCTGCTCCTCGACTCCGATGTCGAGGACAACGACGCCGTCGCCCGCGAGGTGACCGACCGGCTCTACGGAGGCGGCAGCGACCACCGGCTGCTGCAGGAGATGCTCCTCGGCATCGGCGGGGTCCGGGCCGTGCGCGCCTACTGCCGGATCACCGGGCATCCCGACCCCGAGGTCTTCCACACCAACGAGGGCCACGCCGGGTTCCTGGGACTGGAGCGCATAAGAGAACTGGAGGGGCAGCCGGGACTCGGCTTCGACGCCGCCGTCGAAGCCGTCCGGGCCGGCACCGTGTTCACCACGCACACCCCCGTCCCCGCCGGCATCGACCGCTTCGACCGGGCCCTGGTCGCCCGCCACTTCGGCGAGGGCGGCGAACTGGCCGGCGTACCCGTCGACCGGATCCTGGCGCTCGGCGCCGAGACCTACCCCGGCGGCGACCCCGGGGTGTTCAACATGGCGGTGATGGGCCTGCGCCTCGCCCAGCGGGCCAACGGGGTCTCCACCCTGCACGGCGCCGTCAGCCGGGAGATGTTCGCCGGGCTGTGGCCGGGCTTCGACCCCGCCGACGTCCCCATCACCTCGGTGACCAACGGCGTGCACGCCCCGACCTGGGTGGCGCCCGAGGTGGTGAAGCTCGGCGCGAAGCAGATCGGCGCCGGCCGCACCGAGGACGCCCTCTCCGTCGGCGGCTCGCAGCGCTGGGACGCCGTCGCCGACATCCCCGACCAGGACGTCTGGGACCTGCGCCGGGTGCTCAGGGAGCAGCTCGTACACGAGGTACGGGACCGCCTGCGCGCCTCCTGGCGCCAGCGCGGGGCCGCCGACGCCGAACTGGGCTGGGTGGACTCCGTCCTCGACCCCGACGTGCTGACCATCGGGTTCGCCCGCCGGGTGCCGTCCTACAAGCGGCTCACGCTGATGCTGCGCGACCCCGACCGGCTGCGCCGTCTGCTGCTGGACCCGGACCGGCCCGTGCAGATCGTGGTCGCGGGCAAGGCGCACCCGGCCGACGACGGCGGGAAGCGGCTCGTCCAGGAGCTGGTGCGGTTCGCGGACGACCCCCGCGTCCGCCACCGGATCGTGTTCCTGCCCGACTACGGCATGGCCATGGCCCAGAAGCTCTACCCGGGCTGCGACGTCTGGCTGAACAACCCGCTGCGCCCGCTGGAGGCCTGCGGCACCAGCGGGATGAAGGCGGCGCTCAACGGCTGCCTCAACCTGTCCGTCCTGGACGGCTGGTGGGACGAATGGTTCGAGCCGGACTTCGGCTGGGCCATCCCGACCGCCGACGGACTCGGCGCGGACGAGGACCGCCGCGACGACCTGGAGGCGAACGCCCTCTACGACCTGATCGAGGGCCGGGTCGCCCCCCGGTTCTACGACCGGGCCGGACAGGCCGGACTCCCCGTGCGGTGGATCGAGATGGTCCGGCGCACCCTTGTCTCCCTGGGGCCCAAGGTGCTCGCGGGTCGCATGGTGCGGGAGTACGTGGAGCGGCTCTACGCCCCGGCCGCGCTCTCCCACCGCGCCCTGACCCCGGACGCGGCGCGGGACCTCGCCTGGTGGAAGGGGAGGGTCCGGGCGGCCTGGCCGCAGCTCACCGTCGAGCACGTGGAGGCCCTGACCGCGGGCCCGGTCGGCGGCACCGCCGAGCTCGGGGCCACCCTCACCCTGCGCGTGCAGGTCTCCCTCGACGCCCTGGCCCCCGAGGACGTGGAGGTGCAGGCCGTCGCGGGCCGGGTCGACGCGCAGGACGTGATCCAAGGCGGGCGGGCCTTCCCGCTCAAGCCGGCCGGCGGACCGGACCTGGAGGGCCGCTGGCTGTACGAGGGCCCGCTCGCCCTCGACCGTACGGGGCCCTTCGGCTACACCGTACGGATCCTGCCGGCGCACCCGCTGCTGGCGACCCCGGCCGAACTGGGCCTGGTCGCCGGGCCGGTGGACACGGAGGCGGGGGGCGGCGTGGTGCTGCGCTGACGGCATCGCCCGCCTGGTCGCCGTACCTGGACGCCCCACGTGGTCGCCGCACCCGGACGCCCCGGATCCCGCGCGGATCCGGGGCGTCCGGGCGTTCGAGCGATGAGGGGACCGTGAGGGTGAACCTTCGAACGCGCTGCCGTGCCGAATCGTTTCTCCGTGGCCGTCCGCTCCTACGCTGCCCGCGGATGCCCACCGCACCAGGCATCAGAGGAACCCGAGGAACCCGAGAAACGGACTCCCCCATGCGTCTTCGCACCACCGCCACCGCACTCGTAGGCGCCCTCGCGCTGGTCCTGCCGACCGCCGGGCTGTCGTACGCCAACGACGCCGACGACCGCGAGCGCCTCGGAACCCTGTACTACCGGTACACCGACAGCGACGGTGACACCCGCCGCGGTCAGATCGAGCCCGCCGACAACGACACCTGCTACCAGCTGACGAACGCCTCGCGGAACCACCCGGCCTTCCAGGTGGAGAACGACACGGAGTCGCTGGCGGTGCTCTTCGAGGACCGCTCCTGCGGAGGCGCGGCCGTGGAGACGCTGCAGCCGGGCGAGAGGGCGCGGGACCTGTCGGTGCGGTCGGTCTTCTTCAAGCCCTCCGACGACGGGCACCACGGCCACCACGACCACGACGGCGGCTGGGACGACGACCGCAGCATCGGCGGCCGCGCCGCCGACCGGCAGGCCGGGGAGGCGCCGGACCTCTTCGACCGGATCCTCCGCTCCATCGGCTGATCCCCGTCCGGAGGAGAGGGCCCGGTACCCCTGGGGACTGCCCCACGGGTGCCGGCCCCTTCGCGTACCACCTGCTTGCGACCGGCACGGCCCTCAGCCGGCGGCGGGCCGCTCCGCGCCGGCCGCGAGCCAGCGCACCACGTCCGCGGCCGTGTAGGGCTCGGCGTTCGGGGCGAGCTCGGGGAGGAAGGACAGGTCCTTGCCGATCGTCACCAGCGGGGGCTCCACCCGGCCGTGCGGCCGCCGCTGGGCCAGCCCGATCGTGGCCAGCAGGCCGTTGCACAGGCACTGGCGGCCCTTGGTGTCGGAGGCCTCGCCGCCCTTGCGGACGTACGCGGCCACCGGCTCGGCCGCGCACCGGTACACCAGGCCGCGCGGACCCCGTACGGGAGTGCGCAGGAACCCCAGGTCGCAGATCCGGCGCCGGGCCTCGGACACCTCCGGCTCGGAGACCGTCCCCGGCAGGTCCGCCACCTTGAAGGGGAAGGAGGTGGGGGAGGCCTCGGGGTCGTTGCGGACCGAGAGGGTGCCGGAGTGGGCCCGGTCCAGCAGCTCCTCGCGCAGGTGGCGGGCCATCCCCGACTCCTCGCACAGGGCGAACGCGCTGCCGATCTGGACCCCGGCCGCGCCCTCGGCGAGTGCCGCCGCCACGGCCCCGGGGCCGGCCTGGCCGCCGGCGAGCCAGAACGGCAGCCCGAGCGCCGCCATCTTGGCGAGATCGGGGTTGTCGCGCGGGCCGTAGACCGGCTCGCCGTCCCCGTCGAGCTTCATCGGCCCGCGCGGCGGGGCGCTGTGGCCGCCGGCCTGGCTGGTCTCGATCACGAAGCCGTCGGGGCGGGTGATCTCGTCCCGGGCCAGGTAGGCGGCCAGGACCGGGAGCGAGACGATGGCCAGCACGTGGGGGCGGCGCAGCGGGCCGGGCAGGTGCCCGGCGAGCAGGGCCGCGGGGTCGAAGAGGTGCTCCAGGGGCTCGTCCCCATGAGGTCCTCCCTCCACGTGGATCTTGCTCACGCAGCGTTCGTAGCGCGCCAGCCTTGAGGCGAGGGCAGGGATCTGACCGGGGACTCCCGCGCCCACGAGCACGTAGTCGACGCCTGCCAGGATCGCGCCGAACATTGCGGGGGCCGTGGCGAGCTGGATCTTCTCCAGGTAGTTGATGCCGATGACACCGTCATGTCCCTCCTTGGCGAGCCAGACCTCGACGAAGTTGCCGAGGACGGTGAGGATCTCGGCCTGCGAGCCGCCCGTCGCCCGCAGCCGCGGGGTGGTGCGCATCGCCACGCCGTCCGCGAGGCCCTCCTCGCGGAAGTAGAGGTCGAGGGCGGACTGGGCCAGCTCCGGCAGCGGGAAGGCCGCCAGGGCCCGGCGGGCGTGGCCGCCGGGGTCGCCGGTCTGCAGCACGCGGGCCAGTACGACGTCCAGCGCCGTCCCGGAGACCACGCCCAACTGGCCCTCGCCGGACACGGCCCCGGCCAGCCGCCAGCCGGAGACGCCGACGCCCATGCCGCCCTGGATCAGCCAGGGGTGCTGCGCGGCGGGGGCGGTCGTGGGGGTCTGCGGCATGGGTCACGTCCTCGGAATCACCCGAACCTACGGTTCCGTAGGTTCGCTGGATTCCACTATGACCCGGGAGCCGCCCGCCGAATGGCGCCGAAGGTCCCGGCCCTCAGGGGCGCTGGACCCGGTCCGGCGGGGGCCAACGGTACGAGGGGCGGGGGAATGGAACAGGGCCGCCCGGGGAGGTCTTCTCCCGGGCGGCCCCGTGGTCTAGCGGTTCAGCTCTGGTTCACGGACGGCCCCGGTGGGAGTCAGAAGGTGAGCTTCCAGCTGTCGATCTTGCCGGTGTCGATGTTCGCGTTGTCGTTGACCCGGAGCTTCCACACTCCGTTGGCGACCTCGGAGGAGGCGTTGACCGTGACGGACTTGATGATGTTGTCCGCGCTGCCGCCGGTGCGGTTGTGCAGGTTGTACAGGGTGCCGTCGGGGGCGACGAGGTCGACCTTCAGGTCACCGATGTACGTGTGGAGGATGTTCACGTCCACCTTGAGCGTGCTCGGGGCGTTGCCCGTGCGGCTCACGGTGATCGGGGAGTCGACCGTCGCGTTGTCGGCGATGGCGTAGTCCGTGGTGTTCTCGAAGACGTTCGGCTGCGTGGCACCGACCGTCCAGGTGAACGCCGCCGTCCCGGTCTGGTTCGCCGAGTCGGTCACCGTGACGGTCACGTTGGACGTGCCCGCCGTGGAGGCCGTACCCGAGATCAGGCCGTTGGAGGCGTTGATCGACAGCCCGGCCGGCAGGCCGGTCGCCGCGTAGCTCAGGGCGCCCGCGTTGGTGCTGGTGGCCTGGACCTGGAGGCTGACGGCGCTGCCCGTGACGGTGGTCTGGTTGCCCGGGTTGGTGACCGTGACGCCGTTGACGATGCGCGGACCGACGTTGATGGCGGCCCAGGCGTTCGCGGCGTTGTTGTACGTGGTCGAGCCGGCGCCGTACAGGTCGGCAGCGGCCTGCAGGGTGGCGGTACGGGCGGCCGCGTAGTTGGTGTTCGACCTGAACAGGTTGGTGGTCAGGGCGCGGAACCAGATCTTGGACGCGGCGTCGCGGCCGATCGCGGTGACCGGGAGGCCGTCGGAGGTCGGCGAGTCGTAGCTCACGCCGTTGACGACCTTGGCGCCGGAGCCCTCGGAGGCCAGGTAGTACCAGTGGTTGGCCGGGCCCGAGGAGTAGTGGACGTCGATCGAGCCGATGCCCGAGTACCAGGCGTCCTTCGACGAGCCGTCCTTGCTCGGCTTGTCCATGTAGCGCAGCGGGGTGCCGTTGCCGCGGATGTCGATCTTCTCGCCGACCAGGTAGTCGCCGACGTCCTGCGGGTTGGCGGCGTAGAACTCGACCGCCGCCGCGAAGATGTCGGAGGTGGCCTCGTTCAGACCACCGGGCTCACCGGCGTAGGTCATGTTGCCGGTGACCGAGGTCAGGCCGTGCGTCATCTCGTGCGCGGCCACGTCGGTGGACGTGAGCGGCTTGGCGTTGCCGTCACCGTCGCCGTACGTCATGCAGAAGCAGGAGTCGTCCCAGAAGGCGTTCACGTAGTTGTTGCCGTAGTGGACCCGGCTGTACGGGGAGACCCCGTCGTTGCGCAGGCCGTTGCGGCCGTGGACGTTCTTGAAGTAGTCCCACGTCACCTGCGCGCCGTAGTGGGCGTCGGCGGCGGCCGTCTCCAGGTTGGCCGGCAGGCCGTTGCCCCAGATGTCGTCCGCTCCGGAGAACAGGGTGCCGGTGCCGGAGGTGGCCCGGTTCAGGTTGTTCGTCTTGTGGCCGCCGCGCGAGGCGTCGTTCAGCGTGAAGTTGCTGCCCGACTGCGCGGTCCCGATCGTCACCTGGCCGCTGTACATGGTGTTGCCGGTGCCGGTCTTGACGGCCTGCCACTCGGTGATCTTCGCGCCGGTCTTGGCGTTGGTCACCACGTGCAGCTCGCTGGGCGTGCCGTCGTGCTGGAGGCCGCCGACGACGGTCTCGAAGGCGAGGACGGGAGCGCCCTCGGCCGCCCAGATCACCTTGCGGGCGCCCTTGGTGGCCTTGACGTCCTTGGAGCCCTCGGCGTTGGCGGCGGAGACCGCCTGGCCCTCCGCGGCGGACGGCGCGACGGTGGCGGTGGTGTCCACCTTCAGGTCGTGGTTGGTGGCCTTGGTGACGCGCTTGGTGACGCCGCCCTTGGCGTGGATGGTCAGGTCACCGCCGAGCACCGGTATGCCGTCGTAGGTGCGCTCGTACGAGGTGTGGGTGGTGCCGTCCACGTCCTTGACCACGTCGCGGACGATGAGCTTCTCGCCGCTGCCGAGGCTGAGCGCCTTGGCGGCCTGCGCGGTGGTGGAGTTGGCCTCGGCCAGGAGCGTCGCACGCTCCGAAGCGCTGAGTTTGAGGTTGGCCGCGCCCGGGTTGGCCTGGGCGACCGAGCCGGCCTGTGACGCGGTGGCGTCGGCGGTGGCGGATCCGGTCTGGATGCCTACGGCGAGGAGAGCGGCCGCGGCAACAAGCGCGCCGGCCGTGGTGGCGCGCCGCTGGGGGGTGGGACTCAACGCAGACTCCTTCTGCAAGGGGGGTTCCGGATGGCTGGGTGGGCCTCCGGGCAGATCGGGCTGGTGCGAAGAACGGTCGAAGAGTGACACCTGGGCGCGGGGATGTCAGGGCCGCGTCAAAAGGTTGGCCGGAAATCGTTCGTTGTCCGAAGAGACGTATCCGGTATGCGGAACATTCACTTTGGAATGAGAGAGGGGCGCGCAATATCCGGAATGTGCACTACCGACCGCTAACGCTTGGGCAACAAGACGTCCGGTTCCCGCAAACGGCATTTACCGTACGGGTGTTTGTCGTACTGTTTGCCGGTGCGTCTGACGTCCACTGCCTGGGGAAGCCGCGGACACTCGCGCCACCGTCATAGACCACGTGCCAGGGGGGCCCATGAGGCATGTCCACATACCTGTGCAAAGAGTGGCCAGAGCGGCCCGAGCGTCGGCCATGCCAGCCCGGGGCCTCGGCGACAAAGCCCGTTGGTACCTGCCCGCCGCGGTGGGCGCGGACCTGATCGGCGCGGGAGTCCCCGTCGGCCTGGTCTTCGAGGCCGCCCAGCAGGCCCGGCCCCTCTACTGGGCCCTCGGCGCGGCCCTGGCCTGGACCGGCGTGCAGCTGACGCGCAGGCGCTATGCGGGCCGCGCGCTCGGTGAATCCCGGGGAGTCCTGCCCGTCGTACACGACTGGCTGATTCTGATCGGCGTACTCGCCGTGGTCCGCGTGGTCACGGGCGAGAACACCCCCCGGCTGTCCGCCCTCGGCGCCCTCGTACCCGCGCTGCTCGTCACCGTCGCCTGCCACAAGCTGACCTACCGCCACCTCTCCGCGGCCCGGCGCGAGGCCCAGGCGGTGAGCCGGGTGCTGGTCGTCGGCGAGCCCGACGCCGCGGAATCCGTCATCGGACACCTCGCCGCACGTACCGACCACCCCTACGTGGTGGTCGGCGTGGTCCCGGTGGGTCCCGGCGGGCTGGACAGCGGGGTGCCCGTGGCCGCGCGGCTCGGCTCCACGATGGCGCAGGCCCCGAACGGGGACTCCTCTGCCGTGCTCGGCGCCGTCGCCGCGCACCGCGCCGACCTGGTGCTCGTCGCACCGGGGGCCCGGCTCGCGGGGGAGCGGCTGCGGCGGATCTCCTGGGCCCTGCACGACGCCGGGCTCGAACTGGCGGTCTTCCCCGGCCTGGTGGAGGTCTCCGTCAAGCGGCTGGAGACCCTGTCCGCGGGCGGACTGGCCATGCTGCGGGTGGCGCCGCCGGTGAGCCGGGGCATGCAGCCCCTGCTGAAATCCGTACTGGACCGGACGGGCGCGGCGCTCGGACTGGTCCTGCTGTCGCCGGCCTTCCTCGCGATGGTCCTGGCGATCCGCTTCGGCTCGCGCGGGCCTGCCTTCTACCGGCAGCGGCGCATCGGCCGCGACGGGGTCCCCTTCGTCATGTGGAAGTTCCGCACGATGGTCGTGGACGCCGAGGCGCGGAAGGACGAGCTGTCCGGGGCCAACGAGAACGACGGCCTGATGTTCAAGATGCGCCGCGACCCCCGGGTGACCCGGGTGGGCCGGCTGCTGCGCCGCACGTCCATGGACGAACTGCCGCAGCTGATCAATGTGGTGGCGGGCAACATGTCACTGGTCGGGCCGCGCCCGCCGCTGCCGGAGGAGGTGGCCCAGTACGACGAGGTCGAGCTGCGCCGGCTCGCGGTGCGGCCGGGGATGACCGGGCTGTGGCAGATCAGCGGGCGGTCCGACCTCTCGTGGGACGAAACCATCCAGCTCGACCTGCAGTACGTGGACAACTGGTCCTTCACCAGTGACGTCGACGTCATGGGCCGCACGCTCCGCGCCGTGGTCGACGGTCGCGGAGCGTACTGAGGCACCGGGGAACCCCGCTTGGGATCAGCTCTGCCCGCGGGCCGGCCCGTCGCTCTGCTCGCGCCACCAGGCGTACGTGGCGGCGATGCCCTCGCGCAGCGGGACCGCGGGCTTCCAGCCGAGCCCGCGCAGCCGGGTCACGTCCAGCAGCTTGCGGGGCGTGCCGTCGGGCTTGGAGGTGTCCCAGGCGAGCCTGCCCCGGAAGCCGGTCACCTCGGCGACGGTCTCCGCGAGGGCCTTGATGGTCAGGTCCTCGCCGCAGCCGATGTTGACCGGCTCGGCGCCGTCGTACTCGCGCAGCAGCACGGCGCAGGCGGCGGCCAGGTCGTCCACGTGCAGGAACTCCCGGCGGGGCGTCCCCGATCCCCACAGCGTGACCTCCTCGCGCCCCTCGGCCGCGGCCTCGTGGAAGCGGCGGATGAGGGCGGGCAGGACGTGCGAGGACTCCAGGTCGAAGTTGTCGCCCGGGCCGTAGAGGTTCGTGGGCATGGCGGAGATGTACGAGGCCCCGTACTGCTTGCGGTACGACTGGACCTGGACGATGCCGGCGATCTTCGCCAGGGCGTACGCCTCGTTCGTCGGCTCCAGCGGGCCGGTCAGCAGGGCGTCCTCGCTGATGGGCTGCGGGGCCAGCTTGGGGTAGATGCAGGAGGAGCCGAGGAAGAGCAGCCGGCCGACCTCGGCGGCGTGCGCCCCCGCGACGACGCTCAGCTGGATCTTGAGGTTGTCCTCCAGGAACTGCACCGGGAACGTGCTGTTGGCCATGATCCCGCCGACCTTGGCCGCGGCCAGGACGACGGCGTCGGGCCGGACGTCCCGCAGGTACGCCGCGGTCGCGGCGGCGTCGCGCAGATCGAGGTCGGCGCGGCCGCGGGTGAGCACCTCGTACCCGTCGGCGCCGAGCCGGCGGACGACCGCGGACCCCACGAGGCCGCGGTGGCCGGCGACGAAGACGCGGGCGTTCGGGGGCAGGAACGGCGAACTTGTCATACCGCCGATGATGCCAGTCCGCTGTCCGCGGTTTTACGGGGGAGCCCCGGCCCCGGTCCGACGCCGCACACCCCGGGGCCACCCCGGACCACCCTTCGGGGGCCACCCCGGACCACCGGTCCGGGGTGGCCCCGGCCCACCGGTCCGGCCCGGCCTCGTGCCGCCCTTCCGGGGCCGCCTCGGGCCACCTGTCCGACCCGCCCCGGGGCCTACCCCGAGCGCCATCCCGGTCCCCGCTCCGGGGCAACCCCGAGAACCGTCCGGGACCGCCCTTCCGTGGTCGGCCCGGACTGCCCTTCCGGGTCCGGTCCGTCGGCGACGCCGGGGCGGGCTCGGAAGCCTCGGCGGGCAGCCGGATTTCGGGTGGTACCGGCCAGTCCGGTGCATACCGACCCGCAAGGGGGCGAGGGGGCCCGATCCGGCGCGAGGGGCTCCGGGCGCAGCGTGTACGGTACCCATCCGGTACCCGTCTCCAGCCCCCTGGGGGCGGACCCGCGCAGCATCCCGGGCCCGGCCCCACTCCGCATCCGGCGGCCGGTCCGACAGCGGGGGCGCGGCCCCGAGCCGCACTCCGGGACCTGGTCCCGAGCCGCACCCGGTGCCCGGCACCGACCCGCACGACGAGGCGTGACCCCGAGCCACACCCGGGGCCGTGCCCCGAGCCACACCCGGGGCGCCGCCCCGAACCGAACAGCTCCGGCCCGTACTCCGGGGCGCAGCCACGACCGCACCGCAACGATCCCCAGGGGGACCCAATGGGCAAGACCGCGCTGATCACCGGCGTCACCGGGCAGGACGGCTCGTACCTCTCAGAGCTCCTGCTCTCCAAGGGCTACACGGTGCACGGGCTCGTGCGGCGGTCCTCCAGCTTCAACACGGAGCGGATCGACCACATCTACCAGGACCCGCAGACGGCGAACCGTTCCTTCGTGCTGCATCACGCCGACCTCTCCGACGGCGTCGCCCTGGTGAACCTGCTCCGCGAGATACGTCCCGACGAGGTCTACAACCTCGGCGCCCAGTCGCACGTCCGCGTCTCCTTCGACGCCCCGCTCTACACCGGCGACGTGACCGGCCTCGGCGCCCTGCGCCTGCTGGAGGCGATCCGGGCCAGCGGCGTGGACACCCGCATCTACCAGGCCTCCTCCTCGGAGATGTTCGGCGCCACCCCGCCCCCGCAGAACGAGGCCACCCCGTTCCACCCGCGCAGCCCGTACGGCGCCGCGAAGGTGTTCGCGTACTGGACGACGGTGAACTACCGCGAGGCGTACGGAATGTTCGCCGTCAACGGGATCCTCTTCAACCACGAGTCCCCGCGCCGCGGCGAGACCTTCGTGACCCGCAAGATCACCCGCGCGGTCGCCCGGATCAAGGCGGGCCTCCAGGAGAAGCTCTACCTCGGCAACCTCGACGCCGTCCGCGACTGGGGCTACGCCCCGGAGTACGTGGACGCCATGTGGCGCATGCTCCAGCAGGACGAGCCCACCGACTACGTCGTGGCCACCGGGGTCGCCGCCACCGTCCGCGAGTTCGTCGAGGCCTCCTTCACCCACGCCGGTCTCGACTGGAACGAGCACGTGCGCTACGACCCCAAGTACGAGCGCCCCAGCGAGGTCGACGCCCTGATCGGCGACGCCTCCAAGGCCCATGAACTGCTCGGCTGGAAGCCGACGGTCCTGGTGGCCGAACTGGCCCGGATCATGGTGGATTCCGATATCCGGCAGGTCGAGGACCAACTGGCGGGCGCCAGCATCCGCATTGACCGCTGAGGCCTTATATTTCGCCTACGATTTGCCGTGTCCCGGTCATTCGCGCAGCTATCGGCGAGTGTGGCCGGGGTAAATCTGCCGTATGTCCGTAGTGCTCCATCCATGCCGGACTCGTTGATTCCAAGTTGGTAGCAATGGGGCGGGCGTGGTGACCAGGCCCTCGCGTGAGCCCTAGTCTGCGCCAGTACATATGGCTGTTCTGATAGTTGTCGAACCAGCCATTCAAGCCGGGCAATTGCCCTGGGGGGCTCATGCGTAGATCCAGAGGGCTGACTGCTGCCCTCGCCCTGTCACTGGCCGGTGCCGGCACCGCGATAGGCCTGGTGCTGATACCCGAGGCGTCGGCCATCACGCAGCCGGTGGCCTTCACCGCCGACAGCCTGCCGACGTGGCAGCCCAACGGCATCGTCTGGGCGATGGCCGAGGCCAACGGCACCGTCTTCGCGGGCGGCACCTTCTCGGCCGTCCGCCCGCCCACCGGCGCGGCCGGTACCGAGCAGGAAGCCGTGAACTTCGTCGCGCTCGACGCGGCGACCGGCGCCCCCACCTCCTGCAAGCTCTCCTTCACCATCGGCGAGGGCAGCGCGACCGTGCGCGCGCTCACCGTCTCGAAGGACAAGAAGACCCTGTACGCGGGCGGCTACTTCGGCGCCGTCAACGGAACCCCGGCCTCCAGCGTCGCCGCCATCGACATCGCGACCTGCACCCCCAAGGCCTCGTTCAAGCCGAAGTTCCCGGCCACCGTGCGCGCGCTCACCGCCGGCGACACGACCCTGTACGCGGCAGGGGACTTCAGCACCGTCGAGGGTGCGGCCCGCGAGCGGTTCGCCGCGGTCGACGCCGCCTCCGGTGCGCTCAAGCCCTTCGTCGCCAACGCCGACGAGCCCGGCCGCGCGCTCCAGCTCAGCAACGACGGCAAGAACATCCTGCTGGGCGGTGACTTCTTCACCGTCAACGGCGCCCAGAGCCACGCGCTCGCCGTCGTGAACGCCACCACCGGCGCCGTGACCAAGACGTACGGCACCATCCCCTCGATGTCGGTCATCAAGTCCATCGCGGCCGACGCCACGGGCTACTACACCGGCGCCGAGGGCACGGGCGGCTTCGACGGCCGGGTCGCCCTCGCCACCGACTTCAGCGAGAAGTGGCGCGACCAGTGCCTGGGCGCGACCCAGTGGGTGCTGCCGTACGACGGAGTCCTCTACAGCTCCTCGCACGCGCACAACTGCACCTCCGAGGGCGAGTTCCCCGACGGCAAGCGCCACTTCCTGCTGGCGCAGCTGACCGACTGGGGCAACGGCGGCCTCGACGCCCCCTCGGCCGTGAACGGCTTCGTGCGCAGCCCGGGGAAGCTCGGCTGGCACCCCACCGCCAACGACGGCCTCGGCGAGGGCATCGGCCCGCGCGTGATGGCCATCGCGGAGAAGGACACCACCAAGTACATGTGGGTCGGCGGTGAGTTCACCCTCATCAACGGCAAGGCCCAGCAGGCCCTGACCCGCTTCGCCTCCACCGGCGACGTCGGCGCCCCGACCACACCGGTCTCCAGCGTCTCCAGCGTCAAGCCCGGCGAGGTCCAGGTCCGCTGGCGCGCCAGCTACGACGCGGACGACAGCAAGCTGACCTACCGCATCTACCGCAACGGCTCCGCGACCCCGATCGCCACCGTCAGCGCGAACTCCCTGGAGTGGCTGCGCCAGCAGGCCTCCTGGACGGACACCACGGTCAAGGCCGGCGCGTCCTACAGCTACCGGGTCACCGCCACCGACGCGGCGGGCAACACCAGCGCCCTGTCGGCCACCACCTCGGTCTCGGTCCCGACCACGGTCACCGCGTACCCCAACCAGGTCCGCGAGGACGGCGCCAACCTGTACTGGCGCTACGACGACGTCGTCAGCCCGTACGTGGCCGACTCCTCGGTCTCCGGCAACACCAGCGGCATCCAGCTCAACGCCCCGGCGCTGCGCCAGACCCCGGGTGCGATCACCGGCGCCAGCACGGCCATGGGCTTCAACGGCACCAGCCAGCAGGTGTACAGCGACCACCGCCAGACGGTCGGCAGCAGCTACACGCTGGAGACCTGGTTCAAGACGAACACCACGCGCGGCGGCAAGCTGCTCGGTTTCGGCACCAACCAGGACCGCAACAGCAACCTGTACGACAAGCACCTCTACATGACCAACACCGGCCGGATCTTCTTCGGGGTCAACTCGGGCGGGACGAAGACCGTCTCCACCGGCCTGCTGGACACGTACAACGACAACAAGTGGCACCACGTCGTCGCCACCCAGGGTCCCGCCGGCATGGCGCTCTACGTGGACGGCCAGGCCAAGGGCACTCTGAACGTCACCGGGTCCCAGCAGATCGAGGGCTACTGGCACGTCGGCGCCGACAACCTCGCCGGCTGGCCCTCCCGGCCGACCAGCAACTTCTTCGCCGGCCAGATCGACGAGACGGCCGTCTACCCGAAGGTGCTGACCGAGGCCCAGGTCAAGAACCACTACGCCCTGGCCAAGGCCGCCACCGACACGGTCTCCAAGGTCACCGCGACCGAGGACACCTACATCAACCAGGGCGCCCCCAGCACCGCCTACGGCGCGTCCGCCTCGCTGGCCGTCCGCGGCACCTCGGCCTACGAGACGTACCTGCGCTTCGACATCCCGGCCGCCCCGGCCGGCACGGTGCTGAAGTCCGCGTCCCTCCAGGTCAAGACCACCACCGTGGCGAGTGCCGGCACCACCGACACCGTCTCCGTGGTCCCGGTCACCGGTACCTGGAGCGGTGCGGGCACGACCTTCAACAGCAAGCCCACCCTGGGCACCACCCCGCTCGGCTCCTTCGCGGGCGTGCCGGACGGGTCGGCGGTCCAGAGCACGCCGCTGAGCACCACCGCGCTCTCCGCGGTGCTGGGCACCAGCTACAGCCTGGGCCTGACGAGCACGGGTACCAACCCGCTGTGGATCTGGTCCTCGGAGTCCACGGCCGTGGACGCCAAGCCGCAGCTGACCCTCACCTTCGGCGCGAAGTAACCGCTTGACGGAGTGCGGGGCCCGGCCGTTTCGACGGCCGGGCCCCGCACACCCATCTCATACGTACGGGAGCCACCTCATGTACCGACGCTCCGCAGCGGCCGCCGTCCTGCTGGCCGCCGCCCTGACGCTGACGTCCTGCAGTTCGGGCGGCGACGGCAAGGCCGAAGCCTCGGCCGCCTCGCCCAAGCCGCCGGCCGCCTCGCCGGTCGCGGACCCGGCCGACGCCACGGACACCCCGGCGCCGCCCCCAGCGGACGCGAAGCCGACGGGTCCCGTCCTGCCGGACACGAAGCTCGTCCCGAAGACGGGCAGCTTCACCGCGCCGGAGAAGCAGTACCTGAGCGGCCGGGTCCCGGAGAAGATGGACCCGGCGGCCGTCCTGCAGGGCGGCCAGGAGGCCTGCCAGCGGGTGGGGCGCACGGCGAAGCGGGACAAGGACGCGGCGGTCGGCGCCCTCGTGGCCGGGGAGATCCCGGGCGCGAAGGACGCGATCACCTTCCTCTGCCCGGAGCAGAAGCCGGTCCTCGACGGGGCGGCGAAGGGCTTCCCGGACGGCACGAAGGAGTCCCCGGCGGCGGGCACCTACCGCGCCCTGACCCAGAGCACGACGTGCGCCTGGGAAGCCAAGGCCAAGGACGGCACCGCCCTCGCCTCGGGCCCGGAGACCCCGCTGAAGCCGGGCGACAAGATCACCGCCAAGATCCCGGCGGGCACGGCTCAGTTCGTCTCGAACGGCTGCTACGCCTGGGTCCCTTCCGCGTAACGCACCACGCACGCAACGCCCCCGCTGCCCGAACCTCTCGGGCAGCGGGGGCGTTTTCGTTCCCGCATCGGGGGCATCCGAGCCTCCACACGGCGGGGCTGCACCCCGTCCACGATGCTGGAGGCGAATCCAATGAGGGGCATCAGCGGTTGCATAGGCCTGATCGTGGTGGGGGCCGTCCTCACCTTCGCGAGCGACTGGCAGCTGCAGAGCGTGAACCTCGACCTGGTCGGGGTCATCATGATGGTCGCGGGCATCATCGGCCTCGCGGTCTACGCGAGCGTCCTCAAGCGCCGCCGCGTCGGCGCCCTCCCGGTGGTCGACGAAACCCGCCGCGGGCTCTGAGGCATGAACAAGCGCTAGGCGCGGTGAGGCGACACCAGCTCGTGCGCGTACGCGTCCTCCGGGGCGAGGTCCTGGACCGCCCGGAAGGCCTCCTCGACTCGCCCCGTCCCGCACAGCAGTTTGACGAGGTGGTACAGGGCGCCACGGTCGCCGCCTTCGGCGCGGCGGAACAGTGACTCGTCCATCTTCCTTTCGTGAAGTGACTTGTTGAGTCTTCGGCGTGCGTGGACATCGGTGAGCGCGAGTTCCGCGAGTTCTGTGAACCGCTCCGCGCGGACGAGCAACTCCAGGTGCCACAAGTGGTTGCTGTGCGCGGAGGAATCAGCGGAATAGCAACCGGCGCGGGCGCTGACCAACAGGATGGCCGCGTCCCAATCCCCGCGCCGCTCTGCTGACAGGGCCTGCTCGTACCACTCCATGGGATGACTATCGCGTAGCGGTCCCCGGAAGGACACCGTGGAATGGCCGCCGGGCAGCAGCCGCCGGAACCGAGGGGGCACGGCCCACACCGTACCGACGCGGGTCCGCGCCCTCAGCGGGAGATGCCCTCGTACACCGGCAGCAGTGTGTCCAGGACCGCGTCCATCGAGAAGGCGGACGCCGCCAGTTCGCGGGCGGCCTTCGAGGACGTGGCGTTCTCGGTCGGGTCCAGGAGGGACAGGACCGCTGCCGCGACGCCCGCCGGGCCGGGGTCGACCGCGCGGCCCGCGCCCGCGCGGGCGATGTCGCGGGCCAGGCCGTTGGAGTGGGTGACCACCGGCGGGACGCCCACCGCGAGGGCTTCCAGGACCGACATCGGGAACGGCTCGTCCACCGACGGCAGTACGTAGACGTGGGCGCGGCGCAGCTCCGCCAGGACCTCCGGGCCCGACAGGGCGCCCGGGACCGTGAAGCGGGCGGAGAGGCCGAGGGCGCTCACCCGGGCGCGGACCGCCGCGAGTTCGCCCTCGTCCGGGCCGGCCACCACGAACTCCGCGTCCGGGTGCGCCGCCAGGACGGCCGGGGCGGCGTCCACGAAGTCCACCGGGCGCTTGCGGGCCTGCAGGCGGGCCGAGTAGAGGATCCGCGGGGGCCCGGACAGGGCGGGGCGCTCCTCCTGCGCCGGGGTGCCGTTGACCAGGCGGACGGCGTTCGGGAGCGGCGCCCCGACCACCGCTTCGAGGCCCTCGCGCTCGTGCGGGGTGAGGTACAGCAGCGCGTCGGCGCCGCGCAGCAGGCGGCGTACCGCCAGCGCGTCCAGCACCTTGGCCAGCAGTTTCCCGCTCGGGTCGACCATGCCGTGGGTCTGCAGGACCAGCGGTGTGCCGGCCCGCAGCGCCGCCAGGGCGACGGGCAGGGTGACCAGGTCCCGCGCCAGGTGGACGTGGACCAGGTCGGCGCCCCGCACCAGGCGGCCCGCGGAGGCGAGCAGGGCCGGCGAGGTCATCCCGCTGAAGCCGAGGGGGAGCAGCCGCCGGGCCGGGAAGAGCTTCGCGGGAACGCCCTCCACCGAGGTCGGCCAGGGGTCGGGGAACCCCTCGCCCAGCGCCAGCAGGTTCGCCTCGTGCCCGCGGGCGCGCAGCCCCTTGGCCAGGTTCAGCGCGACCCGCACCGGCCCGCCGAAGGCATGCGTGGGGGAGTGCAGGGTGACGGCGTGCAGGACTCTCACTGGATCTCTCCCAGGATGCTCAGGGCTTCAGTCCGGGGCGCAGTGGGTCCCGCCGTCGTAGGCGCGGAGCGCCGGGGTTCTGCTCGCATCTGTTGTGAGCTGCGCTTTCTGGCGTTGTCAGTGGGCTGGTCTAGGTTGATTGCATGACGGCATCTCAGGAGACGGAGGCGACCGGGCATGCCCGGTTTACCTACCGGCTTCGCGTGTCGTCTACAGCCCGCAGTCTGCTGTTCGGTGAGTGGGCGCGGTGTCGGTGGGTCTGGAACGAGTGCTGTGCCCGGTCGAGGAAGGCCCACGCCGCGAATGAGAAGTGCGGGCCGGCCCGGCTGGACAAGATGCTGACGGAGGCACGCAACCGCAACGCCTGGTCGCGTGATGGCAGCAGTGTTCCGCAGCAGCAGTTGGTTCGGGACTTCGGGAAGTCTCGTGCCAAGGCCTTGAGGGACGTCAAGGCGCGGTTGCCGTTGAGGCAGCGGGCGGGGATGCCGAAGTACAAGAAGAAGGACCATGCCGATCCGACGCTCAATTACACCCGGCGAGGCTTTCGGATCAAGGACGGCCGCCTGCACCTTGCGGGCGGCATCAGCCTGACCGTTGTCTGGTCCCGCGAACTCCCGGCGGATCCGTCGTCGGTGCGGATCTACTGCGACAGCCTCGGCAACTGGTATGCGTCCTTCGTCGTCCCTGCCGAAGCGCAGCCGCTCCCGGAGACCGGTGCGGTGATCGGGATCGACTGGGGTGTGAAGGAGACGGCGACCACCACCAGCGACGCCCACGACCTCCCGCACCCCGAGCACGGCAAGAAAGCGGCCGCCGGGCTCGCCCGCTATCAGCGGATGACGGCCCGCCGGAAACCGGCGAAGGGCAAACCCGGCTCCAGGGGCTACCGCGCCGCGAAGAAGCTGGCGGCGAAGCTGTACAAGAAGGTGGCCCGCCAGCGGCAGGACACCGGTCGCAAGTGGGCCAAGTCTGTGGTCCGCGACCACGACGCCCTCGCGGTGGAGGACTTCCGGCCGAAGTTCCTTGCGAAGTCGACCATGGCCCGAAAGGCCACCGACGCGGCGATCTCCGCCACCAAGACGGCGCTGATCGAGATGGGCCGCAAGCACGGGCGCATCGTGCACCTTGTCCATCCCGCGCACACCACCATGGACTGTGCGCAGTGCGGAGCGAGAACCAAGCACGCACTACCTCTCTCGGAACGTACCTACACCTGCACCGTGTGCGGAGCCGTGTCCCCCAGGGATAAGAACTCCGCCCGCGTGATGCTGGTCCGGGCTGGTCTCAACCCGGCTGGTGCTGATCGTGTAAGAGCTGATGGACCGCCGGTCCACAGCCAACGTGAGCCAGGAATCCCCGCCCCTTGAGGCGGGGAGGATTCAATTCGGCTCCTCGACCGGGCGGCGGCGCCCGTCGTGGGTCTGCAGGGTCAGTGCGGGGAGGTCCTGGTGGACCACGGATCCCGCGCCCGCGACCGCGCAGCGGCCGATGGTCACGCCGGCCAGCACGGTGGCCCGTACCGCCACCCACGCGCCGTCCTCGACGGTGATCGGGGCGTTGCGGTAGCGGAAGTCGGCGGCCCGGTGGTCGTGCGAGCCGGTGCACAGCAGCGCCTCCTGCGAGACGCAGGCGTGCGCGCCGATCGTCACCGGCTCCAGGTTCAGCACCCAGGCGCCCTCGCCGATCCACGCGTGGTCGCCCACGGTCAGCTTCCAGGGCCACAGCACCCGCACCCGGTGGCGGATCAGCACCCCTTCGCCGATCCGGGCCCCGAAGGCGCGCAGCAGCGCGACCCGCAGCCGGGCGGGACACAGCCAGCTCATGAACAGCGTGTTCATCACGGCGAACCAGAGCGCCTGCGTCAGCCGCCCGCGCCCCTTGTCGTATCCGGCCAGCGTGAAGGCAGGAAGATCACGCACAGGCACCCCTCGCAGTCCGGCCCCCGACGGCGCCTTCGAAGGCGCCTCCCCGGGCGCCGAGCGCTCAGACTAGACTGCGCCCGGATCAGGCACAGGGGGTGGGGGCAAGCGTGGCGACCGACATACGCGAGACCGCCGCCAGGCCGGGGCCACCGCACCCCGGCGAAGAGAAGAGCTGGGGCCGGGTCACCACTCCGCGGACCCTGCTCTCCCGGGCGCTCTCCGTCCCGCTGGCCCTCGGGTTCACCGTCTTCCTGCCCCTCTTCGTCGCCGTCCAGCCCGGCGCCGGCCAGCACGACGCCGCCTTCTGGCTGCAGCTCCTGCTCGCCATGTACGCGGGCGCCCGGCTCTCGGCGATGGTCCTGACCAGTCAGCGCAAGCTGCTCCAGGGCTCCTTCTGGCTCTTCGTCTACATGGCCATGGGCGTGGCCCCCCTCGCGCAGGCCGTCCTCGGCCAGGTCCCGACCCCCGTGGTCGGCCCCCGCTCCGACCTCACCGCCGCCATCGGGCTGGTCCTGCTGGGCTGCGCCGCCTTCGACATGGGCGTCCTGCTGGCCCGGCACCGGCCGGTCGGCCGCGCGGGCGGTTCGCAGAAGGAGCCGCGCCCGCTCATGGCGCACCGGCGGCGCCTCCACCTGCTGACCGCCGTCGCGTTCCTGGGCAGCGCGGCCCTGATCGTGAAGCTCGGCGGCCCGGCGGTGTTCTTCTCCAGCCGCCAGGAGATCATCGCGGGCATCGAGGAAGCGGGCGTCTCCCAGGACGGCCAGGCCGGCCAGGCCCTGCTGCGCGGCTTCGGCACGGTCCCCGCGCTGCTGGCCCTGCTGCTGTACACGCGCTGGCTGATCACCTCGAAGTTCGCCCGGCGCAAGGTCTCGACCATCGTCACCTGGTCGGCGCTCGTGGTCCTCAACCTGATCGTCAACAACCCGATCTCGAACCCGCGCTACTGGTTCCTCACCGTCATGTTCGCGCTGCTCTTCACCGTCTTCCCGGTGAGCGCCGCGATGTACCGGGTGGCGCTGTCCATGGCCGTGGTGATCGCCCTCCTCGTCTTCCCGTTCGCGGACCGCTTCCGCTACGACGAGAAGAACTACAAGCCGGTCGAGACGACCTCGTTCCTGGAGCCGATGGCGCTCAAGGACTACGACCAGATCGGCATGTTCGCGAACACCATCACCTTCTCGGAGTCCGGTCCCGGCCATTCCTACGGGCGCCAGCTCGCGGGATCCGTCTTCTTCGCGGTGCCCCGCTCGGTGTGGTCGGGCAAGCCGCGCGACACCGGCGTGATGGTCGGCCAGTGGATGGGCACGGTCAACACCAACCTCTCCTCCCCGATCTGGGCCGAGCTGTGGATCGACTTCGGCCCGCTGGGCATGGGTGCGGGGCTCCTGGGGCTGGGGTACGCCTCCGCCCGCGTCGACCGGCGCTACGCGAAGCGCGCCCGGCGCAGCTCGCCGCCCGGCAGCCTGATCTCCACGGTGGTCCCGCTGGTCGCGGGGTACTCCTTCATCCTGCTGCGCGGGCCCCTGCTCCAGGCCTCGGGCCGGATCGCGATCGCGGGGATGTGCCTCGCGCTCGTGGCCACGTACCGGCAGGACAAGGCCACTTCCCTGCGCTGACCCAGGACGCGCAACTGCTCCATAAGCGCAACCGCTCACCTTGTGCACCGGCTACGCCGCGCCGGTACGGTGGAGTCATGACCGAGACCGTGGGGCGCCGCGAACGCAAGAAGGCCCAGACCCGCAAGGCCCTGGCCGATGCCGCGCTGCGCCTCTTCCTGGAGCACGGGTACGAGAAGGTCGGGGTCCGTGACGTGGCGGAGGCGGCCGACGTCTCCGTGACCACGCTGTTCAAGCACTTCCCGAGCAAGGAAGCCCTGGTCTTCGGCGCGGATGAGGCCACCGGCGACATCGAGGCCGCGCTCGTCTCGGCCGTACGGGACCGCGCGCCCGGGCAGTCCGTCCTGCACTCCCTGCGCGAGCACCTCGTGGCGACCCGGGCGACCCGGCGGATCGACGACCCGGCGGTCCTCGCGCACCTCACCCTGGTCCGGGAGACGCCCGAACTGCTGGAGTACTGGGACCGGATGTGGCGGCGCCACGAGTCCGCGCTCGCCGCGGCCATCGCGGAAGCGGCCGGCGCCCCCGAAGACGACCTCCGGTCCGCCGCGCTGGCCCGGTTCGCGATGGACACCACGAGCCTGATCCGCGGCCGGGAGGACCAGCAGCAGGCCATGCGGGACCTGTTCGCCCTGATCGAGGCGGGCTTCGGCGACACCCCGGCCTGACGGAGAAAAGCGGGTAGGCCCGGAAGCCGCCCTGACGCCGCGCCTCAGGCCGCGCGGACCTGGTCCGCGGGCCCGGCGGGGTCCGGCACGGGGTCCGGCGCGGGGGCGGGCGAGGGGTCCGGCAGCCGGGCCACGCGCAGCCAGCCCGCCGCGGCCTTCGCGGCGGAGCCGAGGGCCAGCCCCCAGGCCGCCCCGGCCACGCCCCAGACGGCGTACCCGCCCAGCAGGAGCCCGACCGACAGCAGAGAGAAGACCACCTGGAGCGAGAGGGTGGCCTTCGGGTTCAGCACCCGCAGGGTCAGCAGCGCACAGGTGCCGAGCCCCATGACGGCGTACTGGGCGCCCGTCGCGGGCAGCAGCGCGGCCGCCGCCGCCCAGGTGTCGCCGAGCAGCTCGCGGCCCACCCGCTCCGGCAGGGCGTACAGCACGGCCCCCCACCCGGCGCCGGTCACCGCGAGCGCGCCGCCCAGCAGGGCGGTCAGCCGGACCACGCCCCGCTTCCCGGAGGCCCGGCCGACGACCGGCGGGCCGAAGGCGTTCGCGGAGTTGAACAGCACGTTCAGCGGCCCGAAGAGGGTGCTCGCACCGCGCAGCGCGCCGACCGCCAGCGGGGTCGCGAAGACGCCGAGCCCCAGGACGGCGAGCTGGCTGGAGCCGTTGCCCACCGCGAACTCGGCCGCGAACCGCTGCCCCAGGTGCCCGCGCCGCAGGTACGGCCGTAGGTCAACGGCGCCGCCGGAGCCGCCCCGCACCGAGGGCCGCAGCAGCCACAGGCCCAGCGCGAGCGCGGGCAGCGCGGAGACCCCCCACACCAGCACCAGCCGTCCCGCCGAGGCGCCCTCGGGCTGGAACAGCAGCGCGGACACCACGCACGCGAGGCGCAGCGCGTCCGCGGCCAGCGCCCGCCCGGGCATCCGCAGGGCGGAGAAGCAGTAGCGCAGCCCGTCCTGCAGCAGCACCAGGGGCAGTACGAGTCCCAGCGCGAGGAACGCCCACCCGGTCGCCCCGGGCAACAGCAGTCCCAGGAGGGCCAGTACGGCTCCCACCGCCGCCGAGGCGGCCCCGGTGAAGGCGAGGCCCGAGCGGCAGGCCGCGGCGAGGCGGGCGGCGCCGGGGTCGTCCTTCTCCAGCACCAGGGTCTGGCCGACGTAGGCCATGTTCAGGCCGAGCAGCACGGAGAAGGCCACGTAGACCATAGAGAAGTCGGCGAAGCCGGCCGCCGAGGAGAGCCGGGCGGCCAGCACCAGGACCAGGATGTTCGTGGCACTGGACGCGGCCTGGTCCAGTACCGAGGCGACCGCCGCGAGGCCGCGCCGGCTCACCGCCGGCCCGTGCGGACCGTACGCAGGGCGACCGTGTCGGTGCCGTCACCCGGGATGTGCTGCGAGGCGTCGGCGGCGGCCACCTCGTACGGGATCGGCTGCGGCACCCGCGAACGGGGCGAGGGCGGGGAGGGCGGCGTGGGCCGGGGCTCCTCGGCGGCGGGTCCGCCGCCCTTGGGGCTCCGGCCGAATCCGCGCTTCTTCTCGCCCGGCAGCGGCGCGTGCAGGACGGCGCCCAGCACCGTGCCGCCGGCCCCGCTGATCAGCTCGCGGATGCGGGAGAGGTCGGTGCGGCGCACCGCACCGGGGTTGCAGACCACCAGGACGCCGTCGACGCGGTCGACGAGCGCGAGGGCGTCGGCGTACGAGAGCACGGGCGGGGCGAGCACCACGACGGTGGAGTTGGGGGAGTCGGCCTCGGAGATCAGCCGGGAGGCCCGCTGCGAGGTCAGCGCGCGGGGCACGTTGCGCACCCGCTCGCCCGGGATCAGGTCGAAGCTGCCCGACTCCCCGGCGTCCACGAGGAGCTGGCGTCCGTCGGGCCACTCGGTGTCCCCGTGCTGCGCGCCGGCGCCGCCCTGCGACTGGCTCCAGCGCGGCCGGCCGGCGGCGTCGGTGGTCAGCTGGCTGGCCAGCACCGGGGTGCGCAGGTCGGCCTCGATGAGGAGCACGTCCTTGCCGGTCTCCGCGAAGGAGGCGGCCAGGTTCACCGCCACGGCGGCGGCGATCTCGCTGCTGCCGCGCGGGGCGACCACGAGGAGGCGGCGCCGGTCCGCGAAGCGGGAGTCGTAGGCGAGCCGGAAGGCCACCGAGCGGAACTCCTCGGCCAGCCGGGGGTCTTCCTCGCCCGCCGCGAGCAGCGGCCCGCCGTCGGCCTTGCCCCGCGGCAGGGAGCCCAGTACGGGCGCGCGCAGGGCCCGGGCGACATCGCCCTCGGAGCGCGGGGCCGGGTCGAAGACGAGGCGCACCCATGCGCCGAGCAGACCCAGGGCGAGACCCACGGCCGCGCCGAGCGCGAGCGACATGGGGAGTCCGGGGCCGTCGGCCCCGTGCGGCGGGACGGCGGAGCTGGTGACCCGGCCCGGGGTCATGTCCAGGGCCTGGAGCTTGGCGATGTTGCCGTTGAGCGTGTTGATCTTGCTCTGCTGGTCGGTCTTGGAGGAGTACGCGGCGTCCCGCGCCGGACCGGCCGGCATGCCGGTGATCTGCTTGGAGAGCTCGTCGAGCTGCTTGGCCACCGGGTCGCGCTGCTCCTGGTAGCCCTTGACCATCTTGTCGCGGGTGACGTCGAGGGCCTCCTGCCGCTTGAGCAGGTAGGCCTCCGTCATCGCGTTGGCGCGCCTGGCGGCCTCGGCGGGGGAGGCGGCCGTGTAGGTGAAGCGCAGCACCATCGACTGCGGGGGGTTGGTCACCTGCAGGCCGGCGCGCAGGGCCGAGAAGTCGGCGGCCGAGACCCCGAGCTTCTTCGCGGCCTCGTTGGCTATGGAGCTGGAGAGCGCGACCTGCCGCTCCGAGCCGATGTTGATCGCCTTGTCGGGGGCGAGGCTCGGGTTGAAGGGGTCGTCGGTGGGCGCGCGCAGCACGATGTCGGCGGTGGCCACGTAGGTGTCCGCCGTGGAGACGCCGAGGTAGACCCCGCCGAGCAGGCCGATGCCCACGCCCGCGACGATGAGCCGGCGGTAGCGCAGGAGCTGGCGGAACTGGTCCCGGAGCAGGTCCGGTTCGTCCTCGGCCGGAGCCGCTGCCGGTCGGTTCGTCTCGATCACGGCCGGGGACCCCCAAGTGCTTCGTCCATCAGTGCGTCGATGCGGGCCAGGCCCGCCTCACGGCTCAGGTGCGCCGCCACGTGGCGCGGCCCGGCCGCCCCCAGCGCGTCCGCGCCCGCGGGGTCCTCGGCCAGCGCCCGTACGGCCTTGAGCAGGGCCTCCGGGTTCTCCGGCGGTACGAGCACCCCGGCGCCCGAGCGTTCCACTTCCTGGGCGGTCCCGCCCAGCGCCGCGACGGAGGCGACGACGGGACGACCGGCCTGGAAGTACGAGGTCAGCTTGGACGGCACGCTCATGTCCATCACGGCGGCGTGCTGCGTGACCGCGAGCACGTCCGCCGCGGCGAGGATATCGGGGAACTCTCCGTCCGCGGCAGGGGGGATGATGTCGAGATTGGGAACATCGGCCGCCAGGTCGGCGAGGGCGGAGCGCTGGCTGCCGTCACCCATCAGGACGAAGCGGACGCTCGGGTCCAGCCGGGCGGCGCCGACGAGGACCTCCAGTCCCTGCTTGAGCCCCATGTTCCCGGAGTGCAGGACGACGGTCTGGCCGGGAGCCCAGCCGAGGTGGTGTCGGGTCCGCCCGCGCGGCTTGGTGGGCAGCGCCACGTGGGACCAGTTCGGGACGAGCCGGATCCGCTCGGGGTGCACGCCCATGCCGACGACCCGGTCGACGAAGGTCTCGTGGATCACGCCGACGAGGGTGGCCTGCTTCAGGGCGTGGGCCTCGGCCCGCCCGGCGAACGCGGCGGCCTTGTCGCCGCCGCTGATGCCGCTCTGCGCGGCGGCGGCGCCCATCAGGTCCTGGACCACGGGGACGAAGGGGACCTTCCAGCGCGCCGCGAAGCGGGCGGCCAGCAGGCCGCCGGCCAGGCTCGGCATCTGCGCGAGGACCGCGTCCGGCTTCGGCATCCGGGGCGGGGCCACGGAGCCGTGCAGCAGAATCGATCCTTCAAAAAGGGCCCGGCGGACGGCGGTCTGACGCGGCGGCACGGTGTGCGCGCGCCGGTGCACGGTCACGCCCGCGCGCTGTTCCGTGCGCCGTAGCGCCCCCTTGTACTCCGGCTCGACGGACCAGGCCGGGTAGTGGGGCATGCCCGCCAGGACGTGGGTCTCGTGACCGAGACCGGCCCAGTGCTCGGCGATCTGGGTGGCGTACGGGCCGATGCCCGTGTGCTCGGGGGCGTAATTCGTGGAAACCAGCAGTAGTCGTCGCTGACCGGATTTCGACACTGGACGTCCCCCTCTCACCAGGATGATGCGCACGTCACCCTATTCGTTCACCGGCACCAGGGGGAACGTGCACGCTATTGTCTGCTAATCCGCCACACCGGGGTGTGCGGCTTCTGGGGGATAACACGTGACGGAGCAGGATATGTCCGAATTTGCCGAGCCTGGGGGTAGACCGCACCGAATCGGCTACGCGCCGGGTGCCTACGACCTCTTCCACATCGGACACCTCAACATCCTTCGGCACGCCCGGAGTCGGTGCGACTACCTGGTGGCCGGGGTCGTATCCGACGAAATGGTGGAACTCGCCAAGGGCCGCCGCCCCGTGATCCCGCTCGTCGAGCGGCTGGAGATCGTCCGCAGCGTGCAGTACGTGGACGCCGCTTTCGTCGAGACCGTTCCGGACAAGGTCGAAACGTGGAAAGAAGTCCGTTTCGACGTCATATTCAAGGGCGACGACTGGCGCGGCACCCCCAAGGGCGACCAGCTGGAAAAGGACTTCGCCGTGCACGGGGTCGAGGTCGTCTACTTCCCGTACACGGTCCACACCTCCAGCACCCAGCTGCGCCGGGCACTGGACGTGCTGTCCGAGCCGGTCGCCAGGGAACAGCGGGGCTGAGCGGCTCCCCGGCCGGACGTCCGGCCGGGCCGCCACGAGGCGGCGGGCGCCGGTCACCTGAATACGGCGCTGAGCTCCCGGAACCACTTCGCGAGGAACGCCACCAGGAACAGGGCGGCGACGACACCCGCCCCGGCGTACACCCAGCGGAACAGCCCGCTGCCGCCGAGAAACAGGAACACCAGGCAGAACACCCCGTAATCCACGGGCAGCAGCGCCACCGCGCGCAGGGTCGACGGTGCGGCGGCCGCACTCCCCGGCGCCGGCTTCGGCTTGAGCTTCTCCGTCAGCAGCCCCCCGAAGAAGGTCACGACCGCGGCGAACTGGAAGCCCAGCGGCACGAGCAGCCAGCCGGCCCCGGCGGCTCCGTCCGCGCCGCCGCCGATCCCGTACTCCTCGGGGAAGCGGTAGAAGGCGATCAGCACGCAGGTGTGCAGCGAGGTGAGCTTCGCGCAGTCCACGACGTGGTCCAGCCACTCGCCCGCCGCGCTGCCGCCCCCGCGGAGCCGGGCGAGCTGCCCGTCGGCGGAGTCGAAGGCGAAGCCGACCGCGAGCAGGGCCCACACCGCGATCCCCAGCTCCCACGAGGGCGAGGCCAGGGCGACGGCGGCCGCGCCCGCGAAACTCAGGGCGGCGCTGATCAGCGTCACCTGGTTCGGGGTGAGCCCGAGCGCGTACGACCCGGCGGCCAGGTACCGCCCGACGGGCCGGTTCACGAACCGGGAGTACAGCGACACGCCCTTCGCCGACTTCTGCGCCCCGCGCAGCTCCCGCAGCGCGGTCCCCACACTCGCCATGGACACAACCCCTCGAACATCCGTATATGTGTGCGTGCGTACGAAGGGCACATCATCGCAGGGTGTTCGAGGGCTCCCGCTCCGGGTCCGCCACCTTCAGCAGCAGCACCGCGCGGGCCGGGACGGTCACGCTCTCGCCCCCGCGGTGCACGGTGGCGGGAGCCGCCGCCTGGTCCTCCCGGGAGGTGTCCAGGACCAGTTCGTACGCCCGGCCCCACGGCGCCCCCGGCAGCACCCACGCCACCGGCCGGTCCCCGGCGTGCAGCAGTGCCAGGAAGCTGTCGTCCGTGACCTGCCGCCCGCGCTCGTCCCGGCCCGGGATGTCCTGCCCCGACAGGTACAGGCCCACCGACCCGGCCGGGGCGTACCAGTCCCGCTCGGTCATCTCCACCCCCGCCGGGGTGAACCAGGCCAGGTCCCGCAGCCCGTCCGCGCCCTGCGAGCGCCCCGAGAAGAACGCCCGCCGCCGCAGCACCGGATGGGCCCGGCGCAGCGCCAGCAGCCGCCGGGTCAGCGCCAGCAGCGCCTGCCAGGACGGGTCCTCCAGCAGGGACCAGTCCACCCAGCTCGTCTCGTTGTCCTGGCAGTACGCGTTGTTGTTGCCGCCCTGCGTCCGGCCGAACTCGTCGCCCGCCACCAGCATCGGCACCCCGGTCGACAGCAGCAGCGTGGTCAGGAGGTTCCGCAGCTGCCGCCGGCGCAGCGCCGCGATCCGCGGTTCCGTGCCCCCTTCCGGCTCGCCCTCCACGCCGCAGTTCCAGGACCGGTTGTCATTGGTCCCGTCCCGGCCCGCCTCGCCGTTCTCCTCGTTGTGCTTGGACTCGTACGACACCAGGTCGCGCAGGGTGAAACCGTCGTGCGCGGTGATGAAGTTGACCGAGGCGTACGGCCGCCGCCCGCCCCACGCGTACAGGTCGCTCGACCCCGACAGCCGGTACCCGAGGTCCCGTACGTCGGGCAGCGCGCCGCGCCAGAAGTCCCGTACGGCGTCCCGGTACCGGTCGTTCCACTCCGTCCACAGCGGCGGGAACGCCCCCACCTGGTACCCGCCCGAGCCCACGTCCCACGGCTCGGCGATCAGCTTCACCCGCCGCAGCACCGGATCCTGGGCGATCACCGCGAGGAACGGCGAGAGCATGTCCACGTCGTGCATCGAGCGGGCCAGCGCCGCCGCCAGGTCGAAGCGGAAGCCGTCCACCCCCATCTCCGTCACCCAGTACCGCAGCGAGTCGGTGATCAGGCGCAGCACGTGCGGCCGCCCGGCGTGCAGGGTGTTCCCGCAGCCCGTGTAGTCCGCGTACCGGCGCTGGTCCGACTGGAGCCGGTAGTACGCCCGGTTGTCGATCCCGCGCAGCGACAGCGTCGGGCCCAGCTCGCCGGCCTCCGCCGTGTGGTTGTAGACCACGTCGAGGATGACCTCGATCCCGGCGGCGTGCAGCGCCTTGACCATCCGCTTGAACTCGCCGACCTGCTGGCCGGCCGTACCGCTCGACGAGTAGGCCGCGTGCGGGGCGAAGTAGCCGACCGAGTTGTAGCCCCAGTAGTTGCGCAGGCCCCGCCGCAGCAGGTGGTCCTCGTGCGCGAACTGGTGGACCGGCAGCAGTTCCACCGCCGTCACCCCGAGCCCGGTCAGGTGCTCGATCGCCGCCGGGTGCGCGAGGCCCGCGTATGTGCCGCGCAGATGCTCGGGGATGCCCGGATGGCGCATGGTGAAGCCGCGCACGTGCAGCTCGTAGATGACGGAATCGGCCCACGGGGTCTTCGGCCGGACGTCGTCCGCCCAGTCGTCGTCATCGTGGACCACGACCCCCTTCGGGACGTGCGGGGCCGAGTCGCGGTCGTCGCGCACGGTGTCCGCGATGTACTGCTGCGGCCAGTCGCGGACGTGCCCGTACACCTCCGGCGGCAGCAGGAAGTCCCCGTCCACGGCCCGGGCGTACGGGTCCAGGAGCAGCTTCGCCGGATTGTGGCGGGCCCCCGTCCACGGGTCCCAGCGGCCGTGCACCCTGAATCCGTACCGCTGCCCGGGGCGGACGCCCGGGAGGAAGCCGTGCCAGATCTCGTGGGTCAGCTCCGTGAGCGCGCACCGGCTCTCGGAGCCGTCCTCCGCGAAGAGGCAGACCTCCACGGCCTCCGCACCCTGGGCCCACAGCGCGAAGTTGGTCCCGGCCGTCCCGTCCGGCCCCTGGTGGAAGCGGGCCCCCAGCGGATGCGAGGAGCCGGGCCACACGGGCGGTCCGGGGAGGGTCCGCTCCCGTACCGCCGCCGCATGGCCTCTGACCTTGCCGTTCAACGCTCCGTTCGACGCCCCGCTCCCGTTGCCGTTCCCGTTGCCGTTCCCGGTTCCGTTGGGATGTCCGGTCCCGTCGGGATGTCCGGTCCCGTTCGGATGCCCGGTCCCCGCGACGGCTTCCACCGCCTCTTGCTCGGCTGCGCTCGACACTGCCCGCCTCCACGGCTCTCGGTACCTGCGGGGGTGGGGGAAGTGCGGCCCCGGCGTCCCGGCCGGGGCCCGCCCCCGTCTGGTCCTTCCCACTGTTCTGCCCGGACTGTCCTGCCTGGAACGTGGGCCGCCCCCACGTTTCCCCCGGAGGGGCCCGGTCGTTGGAGGAACGTGACTCTTCTGACGAGGCGGGCAGGGGCGGGCTTGGCCGCCGTGGCGGTATGGGCGGGCCTCCTCGGAGGCCTGGCCGGATGCACCGAGAACGGCGGCTCCCCGATCGAGATCCAGCTGCCCGGCAAACCCCGGTCACCGGACGAGGCGATCAGGATCACCCCCGACGACAACGCCAAGGGGGTGCCGGCCGAGGGCCCGCTGACGGTCACCGTGCCCGAGGGGCGGCTGGAGCGCGTCGTGGTCACCAAGGTGGAGGACGCCCAGAAGGAGAAGGTCCCCGGCGCCATCGCCGTCGACGGGCTCAGCTGGAGCCCCGACCCGGCGGCGGGCCGGCTCGCGCTCGCGGCCAAGTACACCGTGGACGCGGTCGCGCTCGACGGGCACAACCGCCGCCAGGCCCGGCACACCACCTTCACCACCTACGTTCCCGAGGAGCGGTTCATCGGCTACTTCAAGCCCGAGAACCGCTCGACCGTCGGTACCGGCATGATCATCTCCTTCGGGTTCAGCCGGTCCATCGAACGCCGCGCCGACGTGGAGCGGGCGATCACGATCACCTCCGACCCGGCCGTGGAGGTGGTGGGCCACTGGTTCGGCGACGAGCGCCTCGACTTCCGGCCCAAGACGTACTGGAAGCCCGGCACCGAGGTCACGGTCAAGCTGAACCTGCGTGACGTCGAGGGCGCCGCCGGCTCCTACGGCATCCAGGACAAGACCCTGCGCTTCACCGTCGGCCGCTCCCAGATCTCCACCGTCGACGCGGCCGCGCACACCATGGAGGTCCGGCGCGACGGCGAGCTGCTGTCCACCGTGCCGATCACCGCCGGGGCGCCGAAGAACATGACCTACAACGGGAAGATGGTGGTGATGGAGCTCTTCGACGTCACCCGGATGAACGGGCAGACCGTCGGGTTCGGCGGCGAGTACGACATCCCCGACGTCCCGCACGCCATGCGCCTCACCCGCTCCGGGACCTTCCTGCACGGCAACTACTGGGCCAGCCCCGACACCTTCGGCGCCACCAACGTCAGCCACGGCTGCATCGGACTGCGCGACGACAAGGGCGGCGGCTCGGACACCCCGGCCGGCTGGTTCTTCGACCGGACCCTGGTCGGCGACGTGGTGGAGGTCGTGAACTCGCAGGACAAGACGGTCGCTCCGGACAACGGGCTGGGCGGCTGGAACATGTCCTGGCCGGCCTGGGTCGCGGGATCCGCGCTCGGCTGACCCGCCGTCACCTGCCGTTCCCTCCACCGACACCCCAGTCGAGTGATTGTCGTACCGGAATGCCGTAGCGGGGGAGTGTCGGTCCGCCCGGCTCGCCGGAGCCCGCCGCCAGCCTGTACGGGGCCCACCCGCACGTGGCGGCGGGCAACGGACGGAGCGTCATGTCAGCAAGGAAGTGGACCCTCGGGCCCCTGGGGCTCGCCCTCGGGGCCGTACTGGCCGCAGGCGCCCCGGCGGGCAGCCGCCGGCCCGGGAGGCGGCGGCCCTGCGGGCCCCGCTGCCGGGCGGGCTGGGCCCCTGCCTGGGGTCCCGGTGCCCCGACCCGTTCCCGCCGATCGAGGTCGGCACCGACCCCAACGGCTACGACGAGGGCATCAACATCTTCGTCGGCGCCGACTTCCTCGTCCGCGAGCGTGCCGCCGAGGCCGAGGGCAAGGTCGTCGTCCTCGGCAGCTTCGACCAGAACAAGAACCTGGCGGCCGGGGCCGGCGCCGGGTACAACATCGGCATCGTCGGGGCGGGATCGCTGGTACGCCCCCCGGCCGGTTCGGACTTCCTCACCACCGGCCGCGACGTCACCGTCGCCGCGAACCAGCGGTTGATCTCCGACGGCGGCGTCGTCCGTCACGCGGGCACCGCACCCGGCCCCGGCACGGTCACCGGCCCCCTGATGGCCGACCCGGCCGCGATCACCCCGTACGCCGGCCTGCGCGACGAGCTCACCTCGGCCAGCCGGTGCTACGCCCGGGTCGACGGCAGCCCGCGCCCGGCGACGGGCACCGCCGTCAACCGGGACGGCTTCACCGTCTTCACCGGGGACGGCACCTCCCGGCTCCAGGTCTTCACCGTGGACTTCGACATGGCGGGCGCGACCGGCGGCGCCATCGGCATCCGCTTCGACCGGATCCCGGCCGGCGCCACCGTCCTCGTCAACGTCCTGGGTGCCGCCCGCACGCTCAGCACCTTCAGCGGCAGCATCGTCGACACCGGGGCGGGCGCCGATGCGTGGAACGGCTACCGCACCCGGCTGCTGTGGAACTTCCCCGACGCCACCGAGGTCCAGCTCACCGGCAGCGGGCAGTTCCAGGGCAGCGTGCTCGTCGGCGAGCAGGCCTCGCGCACCACCGTCACCCTGCCCGGGACCAACGGCCGCTTCTTCACCACCGGCGAGCTCGTCCACACCAGCGCCGGGGGCGGCGGCCAGGAGTTCCACGCGTACCCCTTCGACGGGGACCTGCCCGACTGCGGGGAGCAGGGCCCGACCGTGGGGCTGGTCTCCGTCCTCAAGCAGGACACTGACGACAAGCCGCTCGCCGGAGCCACGTACGAACTGTGGCACGAGACCAACGGGGTCCCCGGAGCCCAGTTCACGAGCCCCGGCGGCGACACCAAGGTCGCCGACTGCGTCACCCCGGAGAGCGGCATCTGCTTCCGCACCGTCCCGCTCGGCACGTAGTACTGCTTGGCGGGGGCCAGAGGTGCCCCGGCGCTAGATCCGGCAAAGTAGGAACCGGACGCGCTTTCCGCCGGTACTTGGTGACGAAAGGCAAGTGAACGCGCAGATTGTGAACAACATGACGTCCGGTGCGTACATCGGGACGAGGGTTTCAGCGCGGTGACATAGACCACTGCTAGGTTCTCGATCGTGAGCCAAGGCACCCTGGTTAAGCGGCAGTTCGGGCATCGAGCCCGGCTCGCGCTTTCGGCTGTCGAGGTGTTGAAGGCGGATGATCAGGCGCATGCGGCCCGCACTATGTGGAACTGTCTGCACGCGTGGTGGCAGATGATGCCGAAGGAAAAGCGGACACTCGCGAACGCGGATGCCGCGATCCGGCAGGCCCGCGAGGACATCGACTTTCTCGCTGTTCTTCCTGCTCAGGCCGCGCAAGCGGTGTTGAAGACGTATTTCCAGGCGTGGAAGAACTGCTGGGACGGCCGCGCTGACGCGCCGAATTTCAAGGGGCGGTTCCGCACGGTGATGTCCGTGGACATCCCACAGGGTCGGGACCTGAACATCACCCGGGTGCACCGCCGCTGGGGCATGGCCAACATCCCCAAGGTGGGCCGGGTCCGCTTCCGGTGGACCAAAGGCCTGCCCGTCGGCGCGCGTGCCAACGTGGAGAACCGGATCACCGGGGCACGGCTGATCAAGGATGCCCTCGGCTGGCACATCGCCTTCCGCCTTCAGACCCTGGAGGTCAAGCCCGAGCTCCATCAGGGGCCCGATGTCGGCATCGACATGGGTGTCACCGTGCCCATAGCCCTGTCGGACGGTGAGACATGCGAGCACGGTGAGTGGCTGACGGAGAAGGAGAAGGCGAAGCTCCTGCGTCTGGAGCGGCGCGCCGCGCAGCGCAAGGCACACCGCAAGCCCGGCGAGCGCGCCAGCCGCCGGCTGCACCGCACGTACGACCAGATCGCAGGACTCCGCGCGAAAGCCAAGCGCCGGGCCCTGGACTGGCAGCATCAGACGACCACCGGCATCGCCCGTACATACGGCACGGTCGTGGTCGAAGCACTGACCATCACGAACATGGTCAAGTCGGCCAGGGGAACCATCGAGGAGCCGGGACGGAACGTTGCCCCGAAGTCTGGGCTGAACCGCTCCATCAGCGGGGAGGCGTGGGGCCGGACGGTCACCATGCTGACGTACAAGACCGCCCGGCACGGCGGCACCCTGTACAAGGTTCCCGCCCCCGGCACCTCCCAACGCTGTTCAGCGTGTGGTGTCATCACGCTTGGCAGCCGGGAGTCCCAGGCTGTGTTCGTGTGCAAGAACCCGGACTGCGGCTGGTCGGGCAACGCCGACCACAACGCGGCTCGCAACGTCTTGCACCTGTACCGGATGGGCCTCGCGCTCATCTCGGCTGCCGGGAGGGCAGTCGTCAGGCGCGCGAAGCGCGTCAAGCCCGCTGCCGCAAGGTAAGCAGGAATCTCCCGGCTTCAGCCGGGAGAGCACTTCAAGTCTGGGGCACCAAGCCCGGCACCGAGGGATGACTTCGGGAGTCTCCCGCCGAACTCCCGGCGTGTCGCCACTCTTGGGACGGAACGGTGACACGACCGTACTGTCTCGTGATCCCCCATGTGATTTCCTGGCGATAAGCGCGCGACTGTCCGTGCGCGGGGGACATGGGGAGAACGATCGTGAACCTGCAGCCGATACGCGGGCGCGCCCGCACCGGCCTGCCGGCCCTCCTGCTGGGCGCGGCCCTGCTGTTCACCAGCGCGTGCAGCGGTGGCGGCAACGGGGGCGGCGCCGGCGGGAGCGGTGGAGGAGACGGAGGTACCGGTACGACCGGTACCGAGGCGTCGAAGGCCGTCGTGAGCGTCAAGCCGGACGACGGGGCCAAGGAGGTCGCGACCAGCGGCATCCTCAAGATAACCAGCACCGGCGGCAAGCTCACCACGGTGACGGTCGCCGACACCAAGGGCAACGCGGTGGAGGGCAAGCTCGCCGAGGACGGCGCGAGCTGGGAGCCCGCCCGCAACCTCGCCTCCGCCACCGAGTACAAGGTGCACGCGGTCGCCAAGGACGAGGCGGGCCGCGAGTCCGCGAAGGACACCACCTTCACCACGCTGACGCCCGCCAACACCTTCATCGGCCAGTAC
Organism: Streptomyces sp. CA189; assembly: GCF_056428985.1. NCBI lineage: Bacteria > Bacillati > Actinomycetota > Actinomycetes > Kitasatosporales > Streptomycetaceae > Streptomyces > Streptomyces sp. CA189. The sequence continues at coordinate 68,014 of NZ_JBWJVM010000012.1, forward strand.
ACCCCCGAGGACGGATCGACGGTCGGCGTGGGCATGCCGGTCTCGATCAACTTCTCCCGGGGCATCACCAACCCCGAGGCCGTCGAGAAGGCCATCTCGGTGACGGCCGAGCCGGCCGTCCCGATCGAGGGCCACTGGTTCGGCAACGACCGCCTGGACTTCCGCCCCGAGAAGTACTGGGCGGCGGGCACCAAGGTCACCCTGAAGCTCGAACTCGACGGGGTCGAAGGCCGCCCGGGGGTCTACGGCAAGCAGACCCGCACGGTCAGCTTCAAGATCGGCCGCTCCCAGGTCACCACGGTCGACGCCGGCAGCAAGCAGATGCAGGTGGTCCGTGACGGCCAGGTGCTCAAGAACGTTCCGATCACCGCGGGCGCCCCGTCGACGACCACGTACAACGGTCAGATGGTCATCAGCGAGAAGTACAAGGTGACCCGGATGAACGGCGCCACCGTCGGCTTCGGCGGGGAGTACGACATCTCCGACGTCCCGCACGCGATGCGCCTGACCACCTCCGGCACCTTCGTCCACGGCAACTACTGGGCCTCGTCCGGCACGTTCGGCTCCGAGAACGTCAGCCACGGCTGCGTGGGCCTGAAGGACGTCCGCGGCGCCGGCGACGGCAGCCAGCCGGCCGCCTGGTTCTTCAACGAGTCGCTGATCGGCGACGTGGTCATCGTGAAGAACTCCAAGGACAAGATCGTCGCCCCCGACAACGGCCTCAACGGCTGGAACATGGACTGGGCCGAGTGGATCAAGTAAACCCGCTCCGTACGTAGTTCATCGAGTTCATGGGGACCCGTGTCAGGTGGCCCGGTGCTGTGACCCACAGCACCGGGCCACCCGCCGTTAACCGGCGCTAACCTTCCCGTATGACCATCTCTCTCGAAGTCTCCGAAGGCGTCGGCGTCATCCGGCTGGACCGGCCGCCCATGAACGCCCTGGACATCGCCACCCAGGACCGGCTGCGCGAGCTCGCCGTGGAGGCGACCGACCGGGCCGACGTCCGCACCGTCGTCATCTACGGCGGCGAGAAGGTGTTCGCGGCCGGCGCGGACATCAAGGAGATGCAGACGATGGACCACGCGGCCATGGTCGCGCGGTCCCGCGGACTGCAGGACGCCTTCACCGCCGTGGCCCGGATCCCCAAGCCCGTGGTCGCGGCCGTCACCGGCTACGCCCTGGGCGGCGGCTGCGAGCTGGCCCTGTGCGCGGACTACCGGATCGCCGGCGACAACGCGAAGCTCGGCCAGCCCGAGATCCTGCTCGGCCTGATCCCCGGCGCGGGCGGCACTCAGCGGCTGTCCCGGCTGATCGGCCCCTCGAAGGCCAAGGACCTCATCTTCACCGGCCGCATGGTCAAGGCCGACGAGGCGCTGGCCCTCGGCCTCGTGGACCGCGTCGTACCGGCGGCCGAGGTGTACGAGCAGGCGTACGCGTGGGCCGCGAAGCTGGCGCAGGGCCCGGCCCTCGCGCTGCGCGCCGCCAAGGAGTGCGTGGACGCGGGGCTGGAGGCCGACATCGACACCGGGCTGACCATCGAACGGGGCTGGTTCGCGGGCCTGTTCGCCACCGAGGACCGTGAGCGCGGGATGCGCAGCTTCGTCGAGGAGGGGCCGGGGAAGGCCAAGTTCCTTTAGGGGAGGCCGTGTAGGTCCTCCCTGTGGGTGGATTAGCCAGGCCTTAAGGCAACCTTAAGGCCTGACGGTGATCCACTCTGGGTGACCGGTCTTTCGCGGTGTGTCACCACAGGTCAGGATGGGTGCGGCGATCCCCGGGTTGCCGATTGCATATGCCAGGACGACTCCTCGGAATCCACGATCCCGGGGGGTCTTTTCCTGCGGAACGGCCCGAACGGCCGTACCGGCCCTCCATGATGGGTGCATGGCGGGTCTGGAGGGTGTGGAACAGCCGCGGCAGCGCAGCAGCGCTTCCGCCGTACGGCTCACGGCGGCCCTGGAGGACGAACTGGGCCTCAAAGCGCTGGAGTTGTACGGGAATCCGGCCGAGGCGGAAGTGACCTTGCCGTCGATGCCCGAGTCGGCGAGCACCGCCCGCCGGCTCACGCAGTGCGTGGTCGTACGCCTGTGGGGGCTCTCGCCGCAGGTCGCCGAGCACACGGTCCTGCTGGTCTCGGAGCTGGTGGGCAACGCCGTCCGCCACACGGGGGCCCGCTCCTTCGGTTTACGGATGCTCAGGCGGCGCGGCTGGATCCGGGTGGAGGTGCGCGATCCCTCGCGCGGGCTGCCCTGCCTGATGCCGGTCCACGAGATGGACACCACCGGCCGGGGGCTGTTCCTCGTCGACAAGCTCTCGGACCGCTGGGGCGCGGACCTGCTGCCGCGCGGAAAGATCACCTGGTTCGAGATGCGGGTGGCCGACCGCTGAGTGCGGCCCCCGAACGCCAGAAACCCCCTGTCGCCGTTGTGGGGCGCCGCGGGGGTTTCATGGGTGTGCCGAGGATCGAAGGGGGTGTGATCCTCGGCAGGGACTTCGCTCGGGTCAACGGGAAGCCGTGGTTCCGACTATGGCAGACGAGGGACCAAATGCCAAAAGTCCCAAGTTGGACATAAGTGTGCATATCCTAAGACTTTCTACCTAAATCTTAGGTGAGATGGGCCACGAGCCTCGTAAACAGTGAATGAATATCAACCGCTGTGAGTGAATCGTTGATCACATAGCGGACAGCGGTCGACCGGCACCGGTTCGGCCGAAGGTCCCGAATGGGGTCAATCAATACCTACACGGGCATCCACCCCTTAAATGGGCTGGTGCTCTGCTACCCGGACCGCCGATCCGCTCTCCGTGCCGGCGCGGCGGTCGCCGCCGGCGCCCTCACCGCCGCCTGTGGCACGGACGCCCGCACCACCCCCGGGCCGTCCGCTTCCGGGACGGTCCCCGCGGCCCCGGCGAAGGCCGCCCCGGACAAACCGGCCCCGGCCAAGGCGGCCCCCGCCCCGCGTCGGTTCGCCGGCCAGCCCGTGGAGATCGGGCACGGCCCCCGCGGCCGGCCCGGCGTCGCGCTCACCTTCCACGGCAACGGCGACCCCGCCATCGCCAAGGCGGTGCTCGCCGAGGCGGAGCGGGCCGGCGCGCGGGTCACCGTACTGGCCATCGGCGCCTGGCTCGACGCCCACCCGGAGATGGCCCGCCGGATCCTCGACGGAGGCCACGAGCTCGGCAACCACACCCAGCGCCACCTCGCGATCAACGCCATGCCCGAGGCGCAGGCGTACGCCGAGATCACCGGCTGCGCCGACCGGCTCAAACGGCTGACCGGGTCCATCGGGACCTGGTTCCGCCCGTCCCAGACCCAGTACGCCACCCCCCTGGTGCGAAAACTGGCCCAGCGGGCGGGCTACCCGCACGTCCTCTCGTACGACGTGGACTCCCTCGACTTCACCTCGCCCGGTGCCGCGGCCGTCATCCGCACCGTCACCGGCACGATCCAAGGCGGATCGGTGGTGAGCCTGCACTTCGGCTACGCGGACACGGTCGACGCGATGCCACCCCTCCTCGAAGAACTCGCACGCCTCAAACTGCGCGCGGTGACCACCACGGAGCTGCTGACCCCATGACGACCACCCGCCTTCCCCGGAAGGCCACCGCGTTGCTGGCCGGTCTGGTCCTCGCCGCCCTGGCCGGCTGCGGATCGACCGACAAGGGACCCGCCGAGGCCCTCGGCACGAAGGGGCCCGCCGCGCCCGTCAAGGCCGTACCGGCCGCGCCCCCGGGCCTGGCCGGAATGCCGCCGCTCCTCGATCCCAACGACGTGTACGCGGCCGACCGGCCGAACAAGCTCTCCCCGGTGGTCAAGGACTTCCCGTCCCGCGTCTACGTGCCGAACACCAACTCCAACACGGTGTCCGTCATCGACCCGGTGACGTACAAGGTCATCGACACCATCCCCGTCGGCGTCCAGCCCCAGCACGTGGTCCCCTCCTGGGACATGAAGACCCTCTGGGTCAACAACAACCGGGGCCACACGCTCACCCCGATCAACCCGGCCACCGGCGAGGCCGGCAAGCCCGTCGAGGTGCACGACCCGTACAACCTGTACTTCACGCCCAACGGCAAGTACGCGGTGGTCATGGCCTCGATGGACAAGGAACTGGTCTTCCGCGATCCGCACACGATGGACCGCGTGAAGACCGTCCCGGTGACCTGCTTCGGCGTCAATCACGCGGACTTCTCCGCGGACGGCCGCTACTTCATCGTGAGCTGCGAGTTCTCCGGTGAACTGCTCAAGGTGGACACCGAGAAGATGGAGGTCGTCGCCCAGCAGAAACTGCCCTTCGAGGGCGCGATGCCGCAGGACGTCAAGGTCTCGCCGGACGGAAAGACCTTCTACGTCGCGGACATGATGGCGCACGGCATGTGGGTGCTCGGCGGCGACAAGTTCGAGACCCCCAAGCTCCTGCCCACCGGAAAGGGCTGCCACGGCCTGTACGTCAGCCGGGACTCCAAGGAGATGTACGTCTCCAACCGGGGCGAAGGATCCGTCTCCGTCTTCGACTTCACGCAGAACAAGCTGACGAAGAAGTGGGAGCTGCCCGAAGGCGGCAGCCCCGACATGGGCGGGGTCTCCGCCGACGGCAAGGTGCTGTGGCTCTCGGGCCGCTACAACTCCGAGGTGTACGCCATCGACACCACCACCGGCAAGCAGCTCGCCAAGATCCCGGTGGGCGGCGGACCGCACGGCCTCGCCGTCTACCCGCAGCCCGGCCGCTACTCGCTCGGCCACACCGGCATCTTCCGGTAGGACGCGAGCGCGCGAGCGCGCGGGAAACGGCCGTGCCCCGGGAGCTCGCACAGCTCCCGGGGCACTCTCAACCGCTCACCGACGCCTCCTCACCAGGCGACGGGGAGCCGCTCGGGAAGCCGCTTGATGAAGCCGGTCCGCCAGACGAGGTTCTCCGCCGGCACCGCGAGACGCAGCTCGGGCAGCCGCTCGACCAGCACCTCCAGCGCGATCTCGGCGTGCGCCCGGCCCAGCGCGGAAGCCGGGCAGAAGTGCCGGCCGGCCCCGAAGGCGAGGTTGGCGTTGGAGCTCGCGCGCCCCAGGTCCAGCTCGTCGGGGTTCTCGAAGGCCTCCGGGTCGAAGTTGGCCCCCTCCAGCAGGACCAGGACCAGCTCGCCCTCCTTGACCAGCACGTCGCCGACCTGGATGTCCGCCATCGCGAGGCGCGGCAGGCCGTCGCCCACGGACAGGTTCCAGCGGAGCAGTTCGTCCACGGCCTTGCCCATGCGCTCCGGGTGCTTGCGCAGGTACCCGATGAGCTCGGGCTTCTGCAGGAGCGCCAGGACCGCCAGGGTCAGGAACGCGGAGGTGGAGACGGCGCCGGCTCCGAAGAGCGAGACGGCGACCGTGGCGAACATGTCGTCGGTGAGGTGCGCCGACTCCGGGTCCGCCTCCTTCAGCTCGGCGAACTTGCCGAGGAGCCCCGTACGCTCCTCGGCAGGCAGGGCGAGCTGGAGCCTCAGCTGCTCCTCGAAGTAGCCGACGTCCTTGTACCAGTTGAGCGCCGAGTCGGCGAACGGCTCGCGCGCGGTCATGAACGCGACGTCCAGCCCCGACATCAGCCGCCGCCAGTCCTCGAACGGCACGCCCAGCACCTGGCAGTGCATGGCCGCCGAGAAGGGGTCGGCGAACCCGGCCCGCAGGTCGGCGGGCCCCCCTTCGGCGACGAGCTGGTCGATGAGCTCGCCGGCCTTCGCGCGCAGCCAGTCCTGGAGCCCCTTCTGGCGCGGGTTGAGCGCCTTCATGACCGCGTTGCGCAGTCCGGCGCTGTTGATGTTGCCCATGTTGTTGACGACCTCGGGCGGGATCGTCAGCGCGTATTGGCGCGGGACGCCGGCGTTGGCCGTGTCCTTGAGGCTGAAGCGCTCGTCCTCCAGCACCTGCTTGGCCAGCGCGTAGCTGCTCACCAGCCAGGCCGGGTCCCCGGTGAGGGTGCGGACCTTCGCGACCGGCGCCTTCTCGCGCAGCCAGGTGCACTCCTCGGGGAGCACGTCACCGCGCCGCGAGAGGGGGAAGTCGATGAGGGGCTCGGCGGTCTGTCCGGTGCCCTCAAGCTGCTCGACGCTCATCGACGGTCCCTTCGGTTGGTGCGGTGTTCGCGTGCGTGTTCGTGTTCGTGTGCGTGCTCGGGTCGTTCGGGTTGCTCTGCGCGTTTTCGGCCGCCTCGGGCCGTACCACGGCGTACGCCTGGTTCCTCGTCGCGCGCAGTCCCCCACCGCGCGCGAAGAGGACGTCGGTCATCGGCATCTTGACGTGGTAGGCCGCCACGGAGGACGGCACGTCGAGAATGCTCGGGGTGTCGATGAAGAACGGCAGCTCCGCCGACATGTAATCGAAACAGACCTGCAACTGCGCGTCGGTGATGGATTCACCTTCCGGCAACTTGGAGCCGACAAAGTGCAGGGCCATTTCCTCGCAGCCCTTGCGGAATTCGTCGTCGGTCTCCAGGAAATGAAGTACGCGCCGGTGCAGAAGTTGGTAGACGGGGTTCGTCTGGAACTCCGAAAGTGCCCTCACGCGGATCTCGGCGTGCGGAGGTCCTGATTCCTCCACACCCTTGAGAATCCGTCGCCGGACTGCCTTGATTTCCTTCGTCGCACGCTTCTCCGCGTGTTCCCGGGTGTAGCCGAAGGCAGCGAACATCCTGTCCACGTGGAGGTCTGCGTAGACGAAGTCGACCTGCGCGAAGCGGGTCGTGGCCCATCGGGCGAGGCTGGATATGCGCTCGGAGCTGAAGTAGCTGTTTCCAGGACTCACTCCGATGAGCACATGGTCGCCGTCTTCCCAGATGTGGTGGCAAGTGCGGGTGAAGGGCAGAACTTCGAATGATGCGTCAGCTGTGATCGTCACCTGTGTGATCGCCCTTGTTGCCGCTTGTCCCTGGGAGCCCTGCGCTCCCGGTGTGGCGGCAATGTCGCAACGTTATGCCGTGATGCCGGAGCGTGACAAGTGGGGGCTTGAATTGTTGGCTGGAATTATCGCTTCCGCACTACGGAAGGGTAATTGAATATCTATCTGCCGCTCGAACGGGACCCGGGGAGTCAGGGGGCCGGGCGTGCCGCTACCCTGAGCCGGTCAACAAGCACCAAGAAGGGGTGGACCCAGTGGCGGACATCGAGAGCGCACGGACGACGTTCGGCAAGTTCGACGTGAACGGTGACGGCTTCGTGACGGCCGACGAGTTCCGTTCGGCGATGGCGGAGATGGGCGACCCGTTCGTCACCGGCCCGGTCGCGGAGGCCGTGATCGCCGCCAAGGACTCGAACGACGACGGCCTGCTCAGCTTCGACGAGTTCTGGGACTCCCTGAAGAAGTAAGCCCCCGCGCCGGCCCCGGGCCGTCTCTTTCGGATCTTGCCGGTCAGGCCTGCCGGGGCCCGGCGGTCATGCCCTCCACCTCGGCGAGGGCCTCCTCCAGCCAGCGCAGCCAGAAGGTCTCCAGCCCGGTTCCCGCGTGCAGCACGACCCGCCGCAGCCGGTCCTCGTCGGAGTCCCGCCCGGCCGGGAAGTCCTTCTCCTCGATCCCCTCGTACACGGCCAACTGGGCCCTGTGCAGCTCCAGATGGCGCCGCAGCTCCGCGGCCAGCCCCTGCGGCCCCACCACCGCGGCCGCCCGGATGCGCAGCAGCAGGGGATCCCGCACCGGCTTGGGATCCTGACGCTCCCCGACCCACCGCGCCAGCTCCCCGCTCCCGGCGGGCAGCACCTCGTACTCCTTCTTCTGCCCCCGTACGGGCCCCTCGCTGGGCAGTGCCCGGATCAGCCCGGCCTCCTCCAGCCGGCCCAGCTCGCGGTAGATCTGCTGGTGCGTCGCGGACCAGAAGTACCCGATCGACTTGTCGAACCGCCGCGTCAACTCCAGCCCCGACGAGGGCTTCTCGAGCAGGGCGGTAAGGATGGCGTGCGGGAGGGACATGCGGCCATCCTAGGTTTGAGTGAGCGCCAGGACCGCTATCCCGTTCCGCACGGCGACCGCCAGGCGGGTCCCGTCGGGATGCAGGGCCGCGACCGGCGTCGGGACGTGGGTGACCCCGTACGAGCCCTCCCGGCGCGACACCGGGACCTCGGGCCACTCGGCCAGTAAATCGCCGGTCGCCGCGTCGACCAGCCGGGGATGCCCGCACAGGCTGACCACCCGGTCCCCGCCACAGGCGAGCAGTGTCCCCGCGGTGAAGCCGAGCCGGCTCCGCCGCAGCCACCGTTCCCCGGCGGCGGACCACACGCCGATCTCCTGCGGGCCGAGGGCCACCGGCTCCTCCTCGTCGTCGAGCGCCTCCTCGCCGGTGGCGACGGCGACCCGGTCCCCGTCCAGCCAACAGGCGGCGACGACCTCGCCGTCGAGCCCGTCCGGCCGGGACACCCGGCCGATGCCGTCGAGTTCGGCGGCTTCGGCGAGGGACGCGGCCAGGTCGAAGACCCACACCTGGCCGAACGGATGCCACTCCCACCCCGCGGACAGCACCCGTCGCCCGTCCGGGCTCACCGCGAGCCGGGAATGGAAGGCGTCGTTCGGGTACGGGGCGGGCGGGGTCAGCCGCTCGCCCGTGGCCGCGTCCTCGAGCACCGGGTTGTCGTAGTGGTCGGGGCAGTGCACCAGCACGTCCCGGCCGTCCGGCAGCGTGCCGAGCGCGACCGGGTAGTCGTACTCCTCGGCGTGGTAGTAGCTCCGGTGCAGCTCGCGCACGATCCGGGTCCCGTCCAGCAGGAGGGCCTTGGTGCCGCGCTCGACGTAGAGCACGGTCCAGCGCCCCGAAGAGGAGCGGACGGCGCGGTCGAAGCGGTAGGCCAGCGGGGGGTAGACCTCGTGCTCCCGGCCGTCGGGGGTCCACCGGCGCAGGCCGCCGACGGGGTCGACCAGGTCCTCGCCCTCCCAGAAGAGGGAGTTCACCTCGGATGTCGCCGTGAGTATGCGCACCCGGATGAACCTACCTACCGCCAGTCGGTCAGCGCCTGCGGATTACGGGGTCCCGGGGCGTCCGCGTCGAGCAGCCCCCGCGCCCGCAGGAAGGCCGTCACCGCCGGGGACCAGGCCGGGCGCAGGCCCGCCGAGGTGAGGAGGGACGGGTCCGAGAGGAGGGGCTCGGCCGGGCCGAAGCGGATGCCCGCCGGGGTCAGGACCGCCGCGTCGTCGGCCCAGCGGACCGCCAGGTCCACGTCATGGGTGGCCATGACCACCGTCGTGCCGGAGGCGCGGAGCCCCGCGAGGACGTCGAGGAGCCGCTCCTGGCCGTCCGGGTCCAGGCCGGCCGTCGGCTCGTCCAGGATCAGCACCCGCGGAGCCATCGCCACCGCCCCCGCGATCGCCGCGCGCTTGCGCTGGCCGTAGGAGAGCAGGTGCGTGGGGCGGTCCCGGATCGGCGTGATGTCCAGCGCGGCGAGGGCGGAGTCCACGCGGGCGCGGACTTCCGGAGCGGGGAGCCCCAGGTTCATCGGGCCGAAGGACACGTCCTGTTCGACCGAGGCCGCGAACAACTGGTCGTCGGGATCCTGCACCACCAACTGGACGGACGTGCGCAGCCGGGTCAGGCCGGCCCGGTCGTACGAAACCTCCGTGCCGTCCAGCCACAGCGATCCCGAACCGGGCCGCAGCCCGCCGCTCAGCAGCCGCATCAGCGTGGTCTTGCCGCTGCCGTTGCGGCCCAGCAGGGCCAGCGCCCGGCCCGGCGCGATGGCGAAGTCGACGCCGGTCAGGACCGCCGGGCCGTCCTCGTAGGCGTAGCCCGCGCCGGACAGTTCCACCACCGGGTTCAGCGACGGGTTCACCTGATTTCTCCCAGGATGCCCCGGGCTTCAGCCCGGCGAGGAATGGGTCCTTGGAGCGGAGCCGCGAAGCGGCGGAGTTCTCTGCGCATCTGTTCTGACCTGCACTCTCTTCCGTTGTCAGTGGCGGGTGTTAGCTTCCGGACATGACGACAGCAGCGATGGCCGAAGAAGTGTCCGGGCATGCCCGGTACACCTACCGGCTTCGCGTTTCGTCGAACGCGCTCGCTGCCCTGGAAGGGGAGTGGGCGCGGTGCCGTTGGGTGTGGAACGAGTCCGTGGCGATGTCCCGCAAGGTCCACCACCTCAACAAGGACGCCGAGTCGAAGGCGACGTGTGGTCCGGCGCAGCTCGACAAGATGCTGACTGAGGCGCGTCGTTCGATGTCCTGGCTGCGCGAGGGCGCGTCGGTTCCTCAGCAGCAGCTCATCCGGGACTTCGCGAAGTCCCGGGCGAAGGCGCTGGGAGACATCAAGGCGAAGCTGCCGATGCGGCAGCGGGCGGGGATGCCCCGCATCAAGCGGAAGCGGGAAGCCGCGCCGTCGCTGAACTACACGCAACGCGGGTTCCGGCTCAAGGACGGCCGTCTGCACCTGGCCGGCGGGATCGTGCTGACGGTGGTGTGGTCGCGGAAGCTGCCCAAACCCCCGTCCAGCGTCCGCGTGTACCGGGACAGCCTCGGACATTGGTACTGCTCGTTCGTCGTCCCCACCGTGACCGGGGCCCTGCCGGAGACCGGCGCTGTGATCGGTGTCGACTGGGGCGTGAAGGAGACCGCGACCACCACCAGCGAAGCCCACGACCTGCCCCACCCCCAGCACGGTAAGACGGCCGCCGCGAAGCTCGCGCACTACCAACGGATGATGGCGCGGCGCCGGACCCCGAAGAACCAGCCCGACACCAAGGGATACAAGAAGGCCCGGCGGGCGGCGGCGAAGGTGTCGAAGAAGATCGCCCGCCAGCGGCAGGACACCGGCCGCAAGTGGGCCAAGCGCCTCGTCCGCGACTTCGACCACCTTGCCGTGGAGGACTTCCGTCCGAAGTTCCTCGCCAAGTCCACCATGACCCGCAAGGCCGCCGACGCCGCGATCGGCGCCACCAAGACGGCGCTGGTCGAGATGGCCCGTAAGCACGACCGGACCGTGCACCTTGTCCACCCCGCGCACACCACCATGGACTGCGCGCACTGCGGAGCGAGAGCCAAGCACCGCCTCCCCCTCTCCGAGAGAACGTATACGTGCACCGCCTGCGGAACGGCGTCCCCCAGGGACAAGAACTCCGCCCGCGTGATGCTCGTCCGGGCTGGTCTCAACCCGGCTAGTGCTGATCTTGTAAGACCTGCCACCTGCTAGGTGTCAGGCGAAGTGAGCTAGGAATCCCCGCTCTTCAGGGCGGGGAGGACGTCAAGAGTAGAGCCCCTTCAGGGTGAGGGTCAGGGTGATCAGGGCCGCCAGCAGGCCGGCGGTGGCCGTCAGGAAGCGCCACGACAGGGCCGCCTCCGGTACGAGGACCCGCAGCGCCCCGTCGTAGCCGCGTCCGGCCAGCCCCGCCTGGAGCTTGGCCGCGCGGTCGAAGGCCCGTACGAAGGAGGTGGCGGCGAGCCCGGCCAGGGAACGCCACACCGCCGCCCGGCCGGTGTGGCCGAGCCGGGCCGCCTGGGCCCGGCGGACCTGGGCCATGGAGTCGAGCAGCAGGAAGCCGATCCGGTACATGACCAGGGCCACGTCCACCACCGGGGCCGGCACCCCGGCCCGCACCAGCCGGGGCAGCACGTCGGAGACCGGGGTGGTGAAGGCGAACAGCAGGAGTCCGAGCGAGGCCGCCGAGGTGCGCAGCAGCAGTTCGGCGGCGAGGCGGGGGCCGTCGGGGGCCAGGGACACCGGCCCGGCCGGGCCGCCGACCGCGAACAGCAGCGGCAGCGCCCCGGTGAAGCAGAAGCCGAGCGGGATCCGGAAGGCCCGCCAGAGCTGCCGGCCGGGCACCCCCGCCGGGCCGAGCAGCACGGCGAGGGTGGCGGCGGCCACCAGCGGCCCGCCCGGCCAGGGCGGCAGGCACACGGCGGTGACCGTCAGCCCGATCCCGAGCAGGGCCTTCTCCAGCGGGTGCCGGCCGCGCCAGCGACTGCTGTGCGCGGCCACGTCGATCGGCAGCACCCGCCTACGCCTCCGGGGCGGTGGCGGCAGCGGCGGCGGCCGCCCCCTGGCGGCGGCCCTTGCGGACGCCGAAGTAGTACGCGAGCACGCCCGCGCCCAGGGCCGCCTGCAAGGCGAACAGCGCGGACTCGACCTCGCCGGAGGGGGGTTCGTAAAGAGGGGAGAACCAGGGCTCGTAATCCGGCTTCAGCTCGGTGATCGCCGCCTCCGCCTGGGCGTCGGCGCCGGCGAAGGGCTCCTCCTTGCCCTCGCCGAGCCCCAGGGCGATCGGCAGGACGGCCAGAGCCGCCACCAGGAGCAGGAGCAAGGCGTTGATCTTGGTGTTCTTCGACATTCCGCTCATCAGGCCGCCGCCTTCTCTCCGGTGCGGGGGGAGGTCAGCTTGGCGACGCCGAGCCGGACCAGGTCCGACTTGCTCGACGCCATCAGCAGCCGCATCACCAGGACGGTCAGCAGCCCCTCGCTCACGGCCAGCGGTATCTGGGTGACCGCGAAGATCCCGCCGAACTTCGCGAGCGAGCCCGCGAATCCGGAGGCCGGGTCCGGGAAGGCCATGGCGAGCTGCACGCTGGTGACGCAGTAGGTGACCAGGTCGGCGAAGAAGGCGCCGAAGAAGACGGTCACCATCAGCGGCAGTTCGAACTTCCGCAGCAGGCGGTAGACGGCGTAGCCCGCCCACGGGCCGGCGATGGCCATCGAGAAGACGTTGGCGCCGAGGGTGGTGAGCCCGCCGTGGGCCAGCAGCAGGGCCTGGAACAGCAGGGTGATCGTGCCGAGCACCGCCATGATCGGCGGCCGGAACAGGATCGCCCCGAGCCCGGTGCCCGTGGGGTGTGAACAACTGCCGGTCACCGAAGGGATTTTCAGGGCGGACAGGACGAAAGTGAAGGCTCCGGCCGCACCGAGCAGCAGCGTGCTCTCGGGGTTGGCCTTCACCTCGCGGGTGAGCGAGCGGACGCCGTGGACGACGAAGGGGGCGGACACGGCGCCCCAGGCGACCGCGTGCAAAGGGGGCAGGAACCCCTCGGCTATATGCATGAGTAGGGAGACCTCTCCAGCACCTCGTGGATGGACAACGCGCCCCGGCCGGTCTCCTGGCTCACGGGTTGACGTCCATGCTCCGCCTTCCCGGGCAGCGCGGAACCTCCCGCGCAGCCCAGTGGCTTTCCCGCAGGAGTGGAGCCGGACTTCCCGATCACAGTGGCGAGGGCCGCACCGGTTTCTCACCGGTTTCCCGAACACCAAGGCCCGCTGACCCTAGTCGGCCGCGCGGACCGGTAACAACCCGCCCCAACCACGCCGGGCGGCGACTGGATTCCGCTTAGTGGTAACACGCTGTGTCCGTACCGCTACCATGTGCATCAACCGCCCCATCTGAAAAGGGAGTTCTACATGTCCGTGACCGCCGAGGACTGGCTGCCCCGTATCGCCCGGCTGTTCCGCGCGTACGACCTGGACGGCGACGGCCAGCTCGGCCGCGAGGACCTGATCGCCTACGCGGGCCGGCTCGCCGAGCACCTCACCGAGCCCGGGGACAGCAGGCGCCGGGCGGCGCTGTACGACGTGTACGCCGAGCTGTGGAACCAGCTCCAGGCCGCCGCCGACACGGACCGGGGCGGCAGGATCAGCGAGCAGGAGTTCGTCGCCGCCGCCGCCCGCGACGCGTTCGACGGGGACCCCTCGTTCCGCGCCTCCACCCTGCGCGCCCTCGACGCCCTCGCCGACGCCCTCGACCGGGACGGCGACGGCCGCATCGACCGGGAGGAGTACGAGCACATCTTCGGTGCGACGGGTCTCTCCGAGGATGCCGACGCCCTGGCCTTCGACCGGATCGACGCCAACCACGACGGGCACATCAGTCGCGAAGAGCTGCGCGCCGCCGGCATCTACCTCTTCCCGCTGGCCGACCCGACCTGGCTGACCGCCGGTGGCGTCCGCACCGACCGGCCGCGCGGCGTCGCTCTGGTGGCCCACGACTCCCGCAAGGCGGACCTGCTGGCCTGGACGGAGCGCCGGGCCGCCGACCTCAAGCCGCACCGCCTCTACGGGACCGGCACCACCGGGACCCTGATCAACCGCATGATCGGCCTCGACGTGACGCCGCTGCGCAGCGGCCCGCTCGGCGGTGACCAGCAGATCGGCGCCCTCGTCACCCAGGGTGAGATCGACCTGCTGGTCTTCTTCTTCGACCCGCTGTCCTCGCACCCGCACGGCGACGACGTCCGCGCGCTGATCCGGCTCGTCGCGCTGGCCGACGTACGGCTCGCGCTGAACGCGGCGAGCGCGGACGCCATGATCGAGAGCCTGTAGGGACGGCCGAGCCGGCCGCGCTCCCCGTCCGGGCGCGGTCGGCTGGCGGGGGCGCCCGGCGCCCCGCAGGCTGAGGCGGTGGCAGCCGAATCCGACGCGTACGACTACTCCGACCTCACCGCCGTCTACGTCAACTGCACGCTCAAGCGATCGCCCGAGCCCAGCAACACCGAGGGCCTGATCGACAAGAGCCGCGCGGTGATGGAGGCCGCCGGGGTCCGGACCTCGCTCATCCGGGCCGTCGACCACGACATCGCCACCGGTGTCTGGCCCGATATGACCGACCACGGCTGGGAGAGCGATCAGTGGCCGGTGCTCTACAGCCAGATCATGGACGCGGACATCCTCGTGCTGTGCGGCCCGATCTGGCTCGGGGACAACAGCTCGGTGATGAAGCAGGTCGTCGAGCGGCTCTACGCATGCTCCTCGATCCTGAACGAGCAGGGCCAGTACACCTATTACGGGCGCGTGGGCGGGGCGCTGATCACCGGCAACGAGGACGGCGTCAAACACTGCGCGATGAACATCCTCTACAGCCTCCAGCACCTCGGCTACGCGATCCCCCCGCAGGCCGACGCCGGATGGATCGGCGAAGCCGGACCGGGGCCCTCCTACCTGGACCCCGGATCCGGCGGACCCGAGAACGATTTCACCAACCGGAACACGGCCTTCATGAGCTGGAACCTCATGCACCTGGCCGCCCTGCTCAAGCGGTCCGGCGGGATGCCGGCGCACGGCAACCAGCGCTCCCTGTGGGACGCGGGCTGCCGCTTCGACTTCCCGAACCCCGAGCACCGGTAGGACCCGGTCCCGCCTTCCGGCGGTGTGCTCAGCAGACGTTCGGGTGCGCGATGTCCAGGACGAAGCGCTCCGGGGCGTGCAGCGTGAACGAGGTGTAGGCGGGCTTGGTGTCGAAGGCGGCGCCGAAGGTGACGTACCCCTCGTAGTCGCCGGTCAGGGCGAGGCCCTTCAGTTTGGGCAGGTAGATCTTGAGGAGCTTGGGTCCGAGGTAGACGTTGTTGCCCGCGTCGTCGTGTCCGGCGGCGGGGTTCAGGCGGATCTCCAGGAAGTACCGCCCGGCCAGCGGGACGGGCTTGCCGGATCCGTCGTAGACCAGCGACGGGACGGGGGTGACGGTGACCTCGGGTACGTATCCCTGCAGGTCGATGACGACGCGGTCGTACGTGCAGTGCCCGCCCCAGCGGGCATTGACGACGAGCGGAGTGGGTGGGACGGCGGTGGCGGTCGTTGGTGCGGCGGAGGCCGGTGCGGCGAAGGCGAGCATGGCGGTGAGCAGTGCGCCCAACCCCAGTGCGACGGCCTGCCGGCGGCGTGGACGGATCATGGCGTCCCCTCGATTCCGAGAGACGGGGAACGGTGTCACCCGGGGAGACGCGTCCGGTACGGCTGTGGTTGCACCGGGTTCACCGGATTCACCGGGTTCCCCCGGTGATCGCCCGGTCCGCCTGGTCTGCCCGGTTCAGCTCGGCAGGAGGGCGCTCAGTTCGGCGTCGAGGTCGTAGTGCCGGTGTTCCTGGCCGCGCGGCACCAGCTCGGTCATCCGGCGGCACAGCTCCCGTACGTCCTTGGCCCGGGCGGACACCACGCACGACTGCTCGCCGTTGCTGAAGGCGAAGAAGATCCGCGGCTCGGTGCCCTTCCAGCGCGGCCACACCTGTATGTCGCCCTCGCCGGTGGCGCAGATCTGGCCGTCGAGCAGCAGTTCCCGGGAGAAGACCCAGTGCGCGAGGTGCATCCCGGCCCCCTCGAAGTCGAGGGAGATCTCGTAGGGCCGCGCGGTGCGGTACACGAAGACGCCCCGCACCGGGACGGGCGCGGGCGCGGCCTCCAGGCGGAGTGCGAGGACGCGGTGTTCGGTGCCGGCCATGCGGGCGCCTCTCTCTCGGGGTGGGGGCTCGTCCGCGCACGCGCGGCATGCCCACTCGGGCAAGCTAGCCCACCCGCGGGCCGCTTCTCCGCCGCCAAAGGTCCCGTCCGGCCGGGCCGCTCGGCCCGACTTCGCCCGACGCGCCGAGCCCCGCCCTCCGGGGGGAGGGGAGGGTGGGGCGGGGCTCGGCGGGAGCGCTTAGGCCGGGGCCCGGCCGGCACCACGGCCGCGCCGCCTGACTGCGGCAGGGGTTGTGAACTGCTCGCAGGGGGAGCGAGTAGGTGCGTGTTGGCTCGATTGGGTGGTTGTCGGATTGGAGGCTTGGTGGGAGTGGTACCTCGTCGGGTAGCGTCGCTGGTGCGATCTGGGACGCCGGGTGCGGTGCCAGCGTGCGGGGCTCCTGCTCCACCGTGTGATGGTTCAGGGCCTCCCCGTCGCCTTTGGCCGTGTCCACTTGGCCAGGTCGTTAGGGAACCGGACCTCCCGGAACGGACCACGCACAGGATGTGTGTCGCCGACCGGGCCGCGAAAGCCGGGACCCAGTGCGCCCAAGATCGTTCGGGGTGTGCCGCTGCGTAGAGCTCGCTTCTGCGCAGTGAAAAGGAACGGTTGTAGATGAAGGGCTCGTGCGAGCTGCTGGGTTACCCCCCTGCCCGCTGCGGAAAACGGCTCGGGCCCCGACGCCAAGCGTCGGGGCCCGAATCGGTCAGCGGGTGCGGGTCAGCACTCGATGACGTTGACCGCCAGGCCGCCGCGGGCGGTTTCCTTGTACTTGACCTTCATGTCGGCGCCCGTCTCCTTCATGGTCTTGATGACCTTGTCGAGGGAGACCTTGTGGGTGCCGTCGCCGCGCATCGCCATCTTGGCCGCGGTGACGGCCTTGACCGCCGCCATGCCGTTGCGCTCGATGCACGGGATCTGGACGAGCCCGCCGACCGGGTCGCAGGTCAGGCCGAGGTTGTGCTCCATGCCGATCTCGGCCGCGTTCTCGACCTGCTCCGGGGTGCCGCCCAGGACCTCGGCGAGGGCGCCGGCCGCCATCGAGCAGGCCGAGCCGACCTCGCCCTGGCAGCCGACCTCGGCGCCGGAGATCGAGGCGTTCTCCTTGAAGAGCATGCCGATCGCGCCCGCGGCGAGGAGGAAGCGGACCACACCGTCCTCGTCGGCGCCCGGCACGAAGTTCATGTAGTAGTGCAGGACGGCGGGCAGCACCCCGGCCGCGCCGTTGGTGGGCGCGGTGACGACACGGCCGCCGGCCGCGTTCTCCTCGTTGACCGCCATCGCGTAGATGGTCGCCCACTCGCTGCGGTGCATCATCGGGTCGCCCTCGGTGCGCAGCTGGCGTGCCGTGGAGGCGGCCCGGCGCTTGACCCGCAGGCCGCCGGGGAGGATGCCCTCGCGGGACATGCCGCGCGAGACGCAGGACTGCATGACGCGCCAGATCTCCAGCAGGCCCTCGCGGATCTCGTCCTCGGTGCGCCAGGCCTTCTCGTTCTCCAGCATCATCGAGGAGATCGACAGGCCGGTCTCGTTCGCGAGGCGGAGCATCTCGTCGCCGCTGCGGAAGGGGTACTTCAGCGGGGTGTCGTCGAGCTTGATCCGGTCCTCGCCGACCGCGTCCTCGTCCACGACGAAGCCGCCGCCGACCGAGTAGTACGTCTTCTCCAGCAGCGGGGTGCCCGCCTCGTCGTACGCGAAGAGCGTCATGCCGTTCGCGTGGTACGGGAGCGAGCGCCGGCGGTGCAGGATCAGCTGGTTCGGCTCGTCGAAGTCGATCTCGTGGCCATCACCTATCTCCGTGCCCAGCAGGCGCAGGCGGCCCGTCTGGCGGATGCGCTCGACCTCGGCGTCGGCGGTCTCCACGTTCACGGTGCGGGGGGAGTGGCCCTCCAGGCCCAGCAGGACCGCCTTGGGGGTGCCGTGGCCGTGCCCGGTGGCACCGAGCGAGCCGAAGAGCTCGGCGCGGACCGAGGCGGTCTGGGCGAGGACGCCGTCCTTCTTGAGCCGGGTCACGAACATGCGCGCGGCGCGCATCGGTCCGACGGTGTGGGAGGAAGAGGGACCGATGCCGATCGAGAAGAGATCGAAGACGGAGATGGCCACGGTTGCGGACTCCTATGTCTGCTCGTGGGTGGGAAGCGTGGGCAGGAGGGGCTGATCGGGGTTGATCGGGGACGATCTGCGGATTTTGTCCGGCAGCCGAGCTTAACGCGGTGAGGTGAACAGCTCGGCCGCCGGACGGGTCGGGAAGGGGGTGCTCAGGCGTGGGTCAGTTCGCGCTCCGGGGCGTCGGCCGGGTCGGCCTCCTCGGCGGGGGCGTCCAGGACCGGGTCCGGGCCCGGCAGGCCGGCGTGGTGGGCTTTGACCCCGGACCGTACGGCCCAGAAGTAGAAGCCCAGGGCCGAGAGGCCCACGAGGGCGATGTCCACGCCGCCCGGGATGAACCCGTAGCCGCCGAACTCGGTGCTGCCGAGCGCGGACAGGGTGCCCAGCCACAGCAGGAAGGCGATCATCCACCAGGCCGGGGCGAACTGCTTGGCCAGGTTCTTCTCGCCCTTGCGCTTGAGCACGACGGCCGCGATCGGGGCGGCGACCAGGGTGAGCAGCACCACCTTGCCGGTGTCCGGCCACTTGGACCAGTACAGGGCGCAGGCGGCGAAGGCGAAGGTGATCGGGCAGAGGATCTTGGCCGCCGGAAGGCGGAAGGGGCGCGGCAGCTCGGGCTTGGTCTCGCGGAAGACCCCGACCGCGATCGGGCCGATGAGGTACGAGACCACCATCGCGGCGGAGACCACGCTGGCCAGGGCCTCCCAGCTGTGGCCGACGGTGACCAGCAGCAGGATCGAGAAGCCGAGGTTCAGCCACATCGCGGGACGCGCGGTGCCGTACTTCGGGTGGACCTCGCGGATCTTCTTCGGGAAGAAGCCGGTGTCCGCGAGGTTCTGCGCCATGTACGAGGCCGAGGCGACGTTGCCGATGTTGGCTCCGGACGGGGAGATGAAGGCGCCGAACTGGAGCATCGTGACGACCCAGTGCAGCATCAGCATCTTGGCGAGGTCGGCGAACGGCGAGGAGAAGTTGATGCCGCTCCAGCCGCCGGCCTCGGCCAGCTTCTCCGGCGGGACACCGCCGATGAAGGCGATCTGCAGGGCCAGGTAGATGACCAGGCCGAGGGAGAGCGCGCCGACCAGGGCCAGCGGAATGGCGCGGCCCGGGTTCTTGGCGGCGCCGCCGAGGTTGACGACGGCCTGGAAGCCGTTGAAGGCGAAGACCACGCCGGAGGTGGTGACCGCGGTCATGACCGCGGACCAGCCGTTGGGCGCGAAGCCGCCGTGGTCGGTGAAGTTGCCGGTGTGGAAGCCGGAGGCGATCAGGGCGATCACGGCGAGCACCGGGATGGCGAACTTCACCAGAGTGAGGAGGTTGTTCGCCTTGGCGAGCAGCGCGACCGACCAGTAGCAGGCCAGCCACAGCGCCACGGTCAGGAACAGTGCCATCGCCATGCCGGAGGTCGTCAGGCCGCCGTTCTCGACCAGGCCCTTGGCCCAGCCGAAGTTCCAGGACGACATGTACTGCGTACCGGCGATGGACTCGATCGGGATCAGCGCGGCGATGGCGATCCAGACCGCCCAGCCGGTGATGAAGCCCAGGACCGGCCCGTGCGAGATGGTGCCGAAGCGGGCCATCGAGCCGGGCAGCGGGTAGGCCGCGCCCACCTCCGCGTAGGACATGGCGATCATGCCGATGAAGACGGCACCGATGACCCAGGCGATGATCGCCGCCGGCCCCGCGACCGCGGCCGCCTGGCCCGCCCCGAAGAGCCACCCCGATCCGAAGATCGAGCCGAGCCCGATCATGATCAGGGCGAAGAGACTGAGTCCCTTCTTGTTCGCTGCGCTCATGTCCATGGGGTGTGCTGTCCGTCCTGCCAGGGGTGCGGTCGTTCCTTATTTGGAGCCTATTTGCCATTTATTGGATGAATCAGCGGCAATAGGTCGCATCCGCCTGGGGCTTTGGTCATGAAAGGGGCCCGGCCCTGTGCAAAACAAGGCCGGGCCCTCTCAGGCCGGCGCCTAGAGCGTCGGGTACAGCGGGAACTTCGCGGCGAGCGCCGAGACGCGCGCCTTCAGGTCCTCGGCGTCGTAGGCGGGCTTCAGCGCCTGCGCGATGATCTCGGCGACCTCGGTGAAGGCCTCGGCGTCGAAACCGCGGGTGGCCAGCGCCGGCGTGCCGATCCGCAGACCCGAGGTGACCATCGGCGGCCGCGGGTCGTTCGGGATGGCGTTGCGGTTGACCGTGATGCCGACCTCGTGGAGGCGGTCCTCGGCCTGCTGGCCGTCCAGCTCGGAGTTGCGCAGGTCGACCAGGACCAGGTGCACGTCGGTGCCGCCGGTGAGGACGTCCACGCCCACGGCCTTGACGTCGTCCTGGACCAGGCGGGCGGCGAGGATCTTCGCGCCCTCCAGGGTGCGCTCCTGGCGCTCCTTGAACTCGGGCGAGGCCGCCACGAGGAAGGAGACCGCCTTGGCCGCGATCACGTGCTCCAGCGGGCCGCCCTGCTGACCCGGGAAGACCGCGGAGTTGATCTTCTTGGCCAGCTCCTGCGTCGACAGGATGACACCGCCGCGCGGACCGCCGAGGGTCTTGTGCGTGGTGGTGGTCACGACGTGGGCGTGCGGCACCGGGTTCGGGTGCAGACCCGCGGCGACCAGGCCGGCGAAGTGCGCCATGTCGACCATCAGGTACGCGCCGACCTCGTCCGCGATGCGGCGGAAGGCGGCGAAGTCGAGCTGGCGCGGGTAGGCGGACCAGCCCGCGACGATCAGCTGCGGCTTGGACTCCTTGGCGAGGCGCTCGACCTCGGCCATGTCGACCTCGCCGGTCTCGTCGACGTGGTACGGGACCACGTTGTAGAGCTTGCCGGAGAAGTTGATCTTCATGCCGTGGGTCAGGTGACCGCCGTGGGCCAGGTTCAGACCCATGATCGTGTCGCCCGGCTTGATCAGCGCGAACATCGCGGCCGCGTTCGCCTGCGCACCCGAGTGCGGCTGGACGTTCGCGTGCTCGGCGCCGAAGAGCGCCTTGATGCGGTCGATCGCGATCTGCTCGACCACGTCGACGTGCTCACAGCCGCCGTAGTAGCGGCGGCCGGGGTAGCCCTCGGCGTACTTGTTGGTCAGGACCGAGCCCTGGGCCTCCATGACGGCGACCGGAGCGAAGTTCTCCGACGCGATCATTTCCAGGGTGGACTGCTGGCGCACGAGTTCGGCGTCGACGGCGGCGGCGACGTCCGGGTCGAGCTCGTGGAGGGGAGTGTTCAGTACAGACATCAGGGTTCCCTGGGTCAGTTCGTGCCGGCGGTGAGCTTGTCGTACTCGTCCGCGGAGAGCAGGTCGTCCTGCTCCACCGTGACGCGCACCTTGAAGAGCCAGCCACCCTCGAACGGGGCCGAGTTCACCAGGGCCGGGTCGTCGATGACGTCCTGGTTGGACTCGACGATCTCGCCGGTGACGGGGGAGTACAGGTCGCTGACCGACTTGGTCGACTCCAGCTCGCCGCAGGTCTCGCCCGCGGTCACCGTGTCGCCCACCTCGGGAAGCTGGGCGTAGACGACATCACCGAGCGCGTTGGCCGCGAACTCCGTGATGCCGACCGTCGAGACGCCGTCCTCGGCGACCGACAGCCACTCGTGCTCCTTGCTGTAACGCAGCTGCTGGGGGTTGCTCATGACCTGATTCTCCTGGATGCGGGGGAGTGGATACGAACGGTGGTCCTGCGGACCGGCGCGACGCGCCGTCCAGCGGTGCGACGCGGTGCGACGCGGTGCGGTGCGGTACGGGGCTACTTCTGCCGCTTGTAGAACGGCAGGGCCACGACCTCGTACGCCTCATGCGTACCGCGAATGTCCACGCCGACCCCGGAGGTGCCGGGCGCGGCGTGCGCCGCGTCGACATAGGCCATCGCGATGGGCTTGCCCAGCGTCGGGGACGGGGCGCCCGAGGTGACCTCGCCGACGACCTGGCCGTCGAAGGTCACGGAGAAGCCCGCGCGCGGAACGCGGCGGCCCTCGGCGATCAGGCCGACCAGCTTGCGCGGCGGGTTGGAGGCGGCGCGCTCGGCGGCGGCCTCCAGCGCGGCGCGGCCGACGAAGTCGCCCTCCTTCTCGAACTTCACGACCCGGCCCAGCCCCGCGTCGAACGGGGTGAGGGAGGTGGTCAGCTCGTGCCCGTACAGCGGCATGCCCGCTTCCAGGCGCAGGGTGTCGCGGCAGGACAGGCCGGCCGGGACCAGACCGACGCCCTCGCCCGCCTTGGTCAGCGCCTGCCACAGCTCCACGGCGTGCTCGGGGGCGACGAACAGCTCGAAGCCGTCCTCGCCGGTGTAGCCGGTGCGCGCGATCAGCGCGGGCACCCCGGCGACCGTGCCGGGCAGGCCGGCGTAGTACTTCAGCCCGTCCAGGTCGGCGTCGGTGAGGGAGGCGAGGATGCCGGGGGACTCCGGACCCTGCACCGCGAGCAGCGCGTACGCGTCGCGGTCGTCGCGGACCTCGGCGTCGAAGCCGGCGGCGCGCTCGGTGATCGCGTCCAGGACGACCTGGGCGTTGGAGGCGTTCGCGACGACCATGAACTCGGTCTCGCCCAGGCGGTAGACGATCAGGTCGTCGACGATGCCGCCGTCTTCCCGGCAGATGTGCGTGTAGCGGGCGCGGCCGACGCCGACGGTGGAGATGTTGCCGACCAGGGCGTAGTCCAGGACCTTGATGGCCTCCGGGCCGGTCAGGGTGATCTCGCCCATGTGGGAGAGGTCGAACAGGCCGGCCTTGGTGCGGACGGCGTTGTGCTCGTCGCGCTCGCTCCCGTACCGCAGGGGCATGTCCCAGCCCGCGAAATCGGTCATGGTCGCACCGAGGGAACGGTGCAGCGCATCGAGGGCGGTCAGGCGGGGGGCAGTGCTCATGGGTGTGGCTCCCGGGTCCCAGGGCATGACATGACGAGGAGGAGTTCCTCCCCATCTGTCATCGGAACCTGAGAGGTTCGCCGAGAGTTCCCCTTCCAGGGGAAGGTCGTCGACTTGCACCTTGGGTGGAGCCGTCGCCGGGGCCCTTACGGGCGGTGGCGCGGCTCGCTTTTCAGATCTGCCTCATCCACGCGGTACGGGGCCTGAGAGATTCAAGGGAGGTACTTGCTCCTTCGGCGCCCGGGCACCGCCTTGCGGCGTGCCGGGACTCTCCCGCGCGGATTCAAGCGGCCGGTATGCAGTTAGGTGTCCAGATGGCGCACATCATTGCACGAGGTGCGGCCGAATGGGGGAGGGGGTCCGTAAGCGGAGCGGAACCGGGCACCCCGGATTACCGTCTCTTTACACTCAGGGGGACCGGGTCCAGGCGACCCGTCGCGGGGGAGGCGATCACAGTGCGGAGATTCGGAGTACTGGCGGCCATGAGCACCGGCACCGGCACCGTCGAGGGCGCGATGGCCGGTGTGCCGTCGCAGCGCGGGGCCGTCCCGGATCCGGCGGCCGGCGGGGCGGCCGGGGAGCCGGGGGCGGTACGGGACCTGCGCGGGGCCGAGGGCCCGCGGCGGCTCCGCTTCGCCGACGGGGACGTCGTGGTGGTCTCCGGACTGCCCGGCGGCGGCAAGAGCACCCTGATCAAGCGGGCCGCGGAGGGCGGCGGCATCGACTCCCAGGACGCCCGCGAGCGGTGGGAGCGCCGGATGCCGGCCGCCCTGCCCTACGCGGTGTACCGCCCGGCGGTCCGGATCGCGCACTACTGGGGCCTGTGGCGGGTCCTGCGCTCCGGGGCCCCGGCCGTCGTCCACGACTGCGGTACGCAGAGCTGGGTACGGGCGCTGCTGGCCTCGGCGGCCCGGCGGCGCGGCCGCGCGCTGCACCTGGTGCTGCTGGACACCACCCCCGAGGAGGCCCGGGCCGGGCAGGCGGCCCGGGGCCGGGGCGTGTCGGCGTACGCCTTCGCCCGGCACCGGGGCGCCGTGGCCCGGCTGCTGCGCGAGGCCGAGGCGGGCCGACCGCCGGCCGGCTGCGCCTCGGTGACCCTCCTGGACCGCCCGGCGGCGTCCCGGCTGACGTCGATCGGCTTCCGCTAGCCCGTTAACCTCGGGTCGAGACCAAGGGCAAGCGAGCGGAGACGTACATGTGGCCGGGTAACGAGCTGGAGCAGGTGCTCGGGGCGGCGCTCGGACAGGCGGACGCCGGGGGGCGCATCCTCGAAGTCCTCGGGCGGAGCCACCTGTGGATCCCGCTGCCCGGCGGGGTGGCCAGCCTGAGCCTGCCCACGATGGAGATCGACGGCGCCGCGTACGTGCCCGTCTACAGCTCCGAGGAGCAGTTCCGCGCCTGCGCTGGACCCGCCATGGACTTCGCCGTCGCCCCCGCCGTGGACTTCGCCCGGGGCCTGCCCCCGCAGCTCGGCCTCGCGGTCAACCCCGAGGGCTCCGTCGGCGTGCCCCTGCCCCCGCCCGCCGTCGCGGAGCTCTGCCGCACCGGCCGCAGCCCGCTCGACGGCCCCGCCACCGGCGGCCGGGTCCGGCTCTTCGAGCCCGACTGGCAGGAGGACCCGGTCGAGTTCCTGACCGCCGCCGCGGAGGAGTTCCGCTCCACCGGAGTCGTCGCGGCCGCGCACCGCTGCCTCGCCAGCGTCGAGGGCGGCGCGCCGGAGCTCTACATCGGGGTCCACCTGGTGGGATGGGAGCCCGAGATGCGAAACGCCCCGATGGACGCGCTGGGCCGCGCCCTGACCCGCGTACCGCCGCCCTGGCCGGTGCAGTTGATCCTGCTCGACGCCGCCGAGGACCCGGTCGTCGACTACATACGTGAGCGCGTACGCCCCTTCTACCTGCCGTAGTCACGCTTAAGCTGGTGGCCGACACGCGTGGACGACGGGCGGACGAACAGACGAAGAGGGGTACCGGGTGAGTGCGTCAGGCACGGCCGCGGTCGGGCAGGTCGAGCACATGCTGCGCCAGGTGACTCCCGGGCGCTACGAGAGCTACGAGTCCCTCCTGCACGCCCTGGCCGAGGGACGGCTGTGGATGCTCCTCTGGCAGGGGCAGCCCGGCTCCCCCGAGGCCCAGTACGGCGGCATGGAGGTCGAGGGCCTCGGGTACGCGCCCTGCGTGACCTCCCCGCAGGAGCTGGCCGCCAGCGGCTGGAACCGCGGGTACGAGGTGGTCACCGGCCGGGACATCGCCCGCGCCCTCTACCCCGACCGCTGGGGGCTGTGGCTCAATCCGCACGCCCAGGGCGGCGGCGTCGGCATCCCCTGGGCCGACCTGCGCCGGATCGCCACCGGGCTGGACCGGATGCCGGCCGGCCCGCTGCGGCTGTCCGAGCCCGCCATCGAGCTGCCGCAGTTCTACGGGCTGCTCACGCAGCACGCGCACCGCACCCCCGCCGTCCGCTCGCTGCGCCGCGCCTGGGTGCAGCCCGCGCTCGGGTCCCCGTACCTCGCCGTCGGGCTCGACCTGTACGACGCCTCCGCCCACGCGCTGGAATCCGTCCGGGAGATGATGCGCCAGTCGGTCGGCGCGGTCCCCGAGGGGGTGCCCGTGTGCACCGTCGCGCTCGCGGACGAACACGATCCCGTGGCGATGTGGCTGCGGGCGCAGACCCGCCCGTTCTACGACCGCGAGGGTCAGGCGCCCGCCTACTGAGGCGTCCCGCTCATTGAGACATTGGGGCCAAGGCCGCACGGAACAGTCGTTCCGTGCGGCCTTTGCGTTGTCCTGATTTCGACTCTGATGTACGCCCAATAGGCATGCTCGTGGGCCGAGTTGGGCGCCATGTCCGATTCCGTACCGAACAGGATGTCTTGCTCCGCTGAGATGACAGTGAAGTCCGGATAACGGGAACTCGACCCTCAGATCACGGTTGCGCATCCATTCACCTGCGGGTCTGGCGGCTGATCGAGCGCCCGATGAAGACTCCCCACCCAAGAGCGGGTCAGTCCTCCGGCGGTTGCCTGGGTTTGCCCCGCCGCAGGAAATTCGCGCACCCGTACCTCGCACTCCGAGCGCCACTCCGCACCAACGCCGCCACAGCGGCGGGCATGGGCCGGCCCACCCGTCGGCCGAGAGGGGTCCCCACCACGATGACGGCACCACTGCACGACATGAGCGCGGAGACACCCGCACCCGTGTCCGTAGCCGACGTCCCCGCCAAGGCCATCGAAGGCCGCTCGCCCGGCCGCATCGCCTGGATGCGGCTCAAGCGCGACAAGGTCGCGCTGGCCGGCGGTTTCGTCGTGCTCCTGCTGATCCTCGTCGCACTCTTCGCGCCGCTGATCGTCAGCGCGTTCGGCCACCCCCCGGAGGAACTGCACGAAGACCAGCTGGACCCGCTGCTGGGCCTGCCCGCCGGCGACTACGGCGGCATAAGCGGCGAGTTCCTGCTCGGCGTCGAGCCGGTCAACGGCCGCGACGTGTTCAGCCGCATCGTCTACGGCGCCCGCATCTCGCTGCTGGTCGCCTTCCTGTCCGCCTTCGTGGCGGTCTCGCTGGGCACCTTCTTCGGTATCGTCGCCGGCTACTTCGGCGGCTGGGTCGACGCGGCCATCAGCCGGGTCATGGACCTGCTGCTCGCCTTCCCGCAGCTGCTCTTCATCATCGCGCTGGTCTCGGTCGTCCCGGCCAAGCTCTGGGGCTTCGAGGGGTCGGGCCTGCGGATCGCCGTACTGGTCCTGGTGATCGGCTTCTTCGGCTGGCCCTACATCGGCCGCATCGTCCGCGGGCAGACCCTGTCGCTGCGCGAACGGGAGTACGTCGAAGCGGCGCGGAGCCTGGGCGCGGGACGGCTGTACATCCTCTTCCGCGAGCTGCTCCCGAACCTGGTCGCGCCGATCACCGTCTACGCGACGCTGATGATCCCCACCAACGTGCTGACCGAGGCCGCGCTCAGCTTCCTGGGCGTCGGTGTCAAGCCGCCCACGCCGTCCTGGGGCGAGACCCTCTCGACGGCCGTGCGGACCTACGAAGACGATCCGCTCTTCATGATCTTCCCCGGCATGGCGATCTTCATCACCGTGCTGGCCTTCAACCTCTTCGGCGACGGCGTCCGCGACGCCCTCGACCCGAAGGGCTCCCGTTAGCCGTCCCCGCAGGTCATCCAGCAGGGCACCCGCAGGTCAGAACCGCAGGGCACACCGGAACCCGGCTTCGTACCGGAATCACAACGGAGGGTTGCGAGCATCGTGACTACCCATCGCATGTCCAAGCGCAGGCTCGTCGCCGGCACGGCCGTCGTGCTCGCGACGATGCTGGCCGCGACCGCCTGTGGCGGCGACGACGGCAAGCCGAAGGACGAGAAGCCGGCCGCGGCGGGCGGCTTCAACGCCGCCATCGGCAAGGTCGCCAACGCTTCCACCAAGGCGGGCGGCGAGCTGAAGTTCGTCGGCACGCAGGAAGCCGACTCGTGGGACCCGCAGCGCGGTTACTACGGCTTCATGTGGGACTTCTCGCGCTACTACACCCGCCAGCTCGTCAGCTTCAAGGCCGAGCCGGGCTCCAAGAGCACCGAGCTCGTCCCCGACCTGGCCACCGCGAACGCGGAGATCAGCGACGGCGGCAAGACCTACAAGTACACCCTCAAGGACAACGTGACCTGGGAGGACGGCACCCCCGTCACCGCCCAGGACATCAAGTACGGCATCGAGCGCACCTGGGCCCAGGACGTCATCTCCGGCGGCCCGGTCTACCTGATGCAGGTCCTCGACCCGAAGACCGAGTACCCGGGCCCGTACAAGGACACCGCCCCGGACAAGCTCGGCCTCAAGGCGATCGAGACCCCGGACGCGAAGACCATCGTCTTCAAGCTCCCCGCGCCCAACGGCGACTTCGAGCAGATGCTGGCCATGCCGGCCGCCAGCCCGGTCAAGCAGGAGAAGGACACCGCGGCCAAGTACGGCCTCAAGCCCTTCTCCAACGGCCCGTACAAGATCGACTCGTACGAGCCCAACAAGAGCATGAAGCTCTCGCGCAACACGAACTGGAAGCCCGAGTCGGACACGATCCGCAAGGCGCTCCCGGACTCCATCTCGGTCACGTTCATGGCGAACGCGGACGACATGGACAAGCGCCTGATGAACGGCGAGTTCGACCTGGACATCAACGCGACCGGCATCGGCCAGGCGGCCCGCGCCACCGCGCTGAAGGACCACAAGGACAACCTGGACAACGGCCAGACCGGCTTCATCCGGTACGCCGTCATGCCGCAGACCGTCGCGCCGTTCGACAACATCGAGTGCCGCAAGGCCGTCATCCACGCGGCCGACAAGAAGTCCCTGCAGACCGCCCGCGGCGGCCCGCAGGCCGGTGGCGACATCGCCCCGAACATGCTGCCGCTCGGCATCAAGGGCGCCGACGGCAAGTACGACCCGTACGAGGTCCTGAAGAACGACGGCAAGCCGAACGTCGACAAGGCCAAGGCCGCGCTGAAGGCCTGTGGCAAGGAGACCGGCTTCAAGACCACCATCGCGGTCCGCAACAACAAGCCGGTCGAGGTCGCCACGGCCGTCTCCCTGCAGAACGCCCTGAAGCAGGTCGGCATCGAGGCCGAGATCGACCAGTTCGACGGCGCTCAGACCTCCGGCATCATCGGTTCGCCGAAGGTGGTCAAGGAGAAGGGCTACGGCATCATCATCATGGGCTGGGGCGCCGACTTCCCGACCGGTCAGGGCTTCTCCCAGCCGCTGGTCGACGGCCGCTTCATCCTGCAGAGCGGCAACAACAACTTCTCCGAGCTGAACGACCCGGCCATCAACGGCCTGTTCGACCAGGCCATCGCGGAGACCGACCCGGCCAAGGCCGGCGACATCTACAAGCAGATGAACCAGAAGGTCTCCGAGGCCGCGGTCTACCTGCCCTTCGTCTACGACAAGACGATCTCGTGGCGCAGCAGCCGTCTGACCAACGTCTACACCTCGGACGCGTACAACGGCCGGTACGACTACGCCTCGCTCGGCGTCCAGTAAACAAACCGTCCGATTCAGTTCCAGTGCCACACCCGCTAGGCACGAAGGGCAGGTGATGGCCGCGGTGGCGGCTTGGGGGCGCTCTTCAGAAGAGGGCGCCCCCGGGCCGCAGCCAGGCCGAGCGCAGTGCTTGCATATCTCATCCGGCGGATCTTCGCCGTCATCGTCATGCTGTTGGTCATCTCCCTGGTGACCTTCGGAATCTTCTTCCTCTTCCCGAAGCTGGTCGGGACGGACCCTGCCCTGTACTTCGTCGGCAAGCAGTCCGACCCCGCCGCCATCGAGGGCATCCGGCAGAAGATGGGTCTCGACGACCCGATCCTCGTCCAGTTCGGCACGTTCGTCGTCGGGCTGGTGGCGGGTCGCACGTACGCCAACGGCTCCGACGTCACGCAATGCGCCGCGCCCTGCTTCGGCTACTCCTTCAAGACCGAGCAGGAGGTGTGGCCGCTGCTGACCGACTGGCTGCCCGTCACCCTCTCGCTCGCCGCCGGGGCCGTCGTGCTCTGGGTGCTCGGCGGTGTCGCCGCCGGCGTCATCTCCGCCCTCAAGCGCGGTACGGTCCTGGACCGTTCGGCGATGGGCCTCGCCCTCGCCGGCGTCTCCCTCCCGATCTACTTCACCGGCATGCTCGCCATCGCCCTCTTCTCCGACCAGCTCGGCTGGTTCGGTAGGCCGGAGAAGACCTTCGCCGAGGATCCGGCGACGTGGTTCAACGGCATGATCCTGCCGTGGGTCTCGCTCGCCTTCCTGTACGCGGCGATGTACGCGCGACTGACCCGCGCGACCATGCTGGAAGTGCTCAACGAGGACTACATCCGCACCGCGCGTGCCAAGGGGCTGACGGAACCCGTCGTCATCGGCAAGCACGCGATGCGCTCGACCATGACGCCGATCCTGACCGTCCTGGGTCTCGACCTGGGCGCACTGATGGGCGGCGCGGTCCTCACCGAGTACACCTTCTCGCTGCACGGCCTCGGCTACAGCGCCGTCCGCGCCATCAGCGAGCACGACCTGCCGGTCATTCTCGGCATCACCTTGATCTCCGCCTTCTTCGTCGTCGCGGCCAACCTCGTCGTCGACCTCTTGTACGCGGTGATCGACCCCCGAGTGAGGCTGTCATGACCGATTCGACGACGCCCGCCGTGACGGGCGCACTGAACGAGCCCGTCGCCTCCGGCGCGCCCGGCACCGCGTTCCTCGACGTACGCGACCTCAAGGTGCACTTCCCGACGGAAGACGGCCTGGTCAAGTCCGTGGACGGACTCTCCTTCACGCTGGAGAAGGGCAAGACCCTCGGCATCGTCGGCGAGTCCGGCTCCGGCAAGTCGGTGACCTCGCTGGGCATCATGGGCCTGCACCGGGTCGGCCAGTACGGCCGCCAGCGGGCCCGGATCTCCGGGGAGATCTGGCTCGACGGCAAGGAACTGCTGTCCAGCCCCGAGGACGAGGTCCGCAAGCTGCGCGGCCGGGAGATCGCGATGATCTTCCAGGACCCGCTGTCGGCGATGCACCCCTACTTCACCGTGGGCAAGCAGATCGCCGAGGCCTACCGGGTCCACAACAAGGTCGACAAGAAGACCGCCCGCAAGCGGGCCGTCGACCTCCTGGACCGGGTGGGCATCCCCGAGCCGCACAAGCGGGTCGACAGCTACCCGCACGAGTTCTCCGGCGGCATGCGCCAGCGCGCGATGATCGCGATGGCGCTGGTCAACAACCCCGAACTGCTCATCGCGGACGAGCCCACCACCGCCCTCGACGTCACCGTCCAGGCGCAGATCCTCGACCTGATCCGGGACCTGCAGAAGGAGTTCGGCTCCGCGGTCATCATGATCACGCACGACCTCGGCGTGGTCGCCGAGATGGCCGACGACCTCCTCGTGATGTACGGCGGCCGGTGCGTGGAGCGGGGCAGCGCGGAGAAGGTGTTCTACGAACCCCGGCACCCGTACACCTGGGGCCTGCTCGGCTCGATGCCGCGCATCGACCGGGAGCAGACCGAGCGCCTCATCCCGGTCAAGGGCTCGCCGCCCAGCCTGATCAACATCCCGAGCGGCTGCGCCTTCAACCCCCGGTGCCCGTACGCCGACCTGCCCAAGGACGACGTCACGCGGACCGTACGGCCCGAGCTGGCCCTGGTCGACCGCTCCGCGGAGGGCGCCGGCCGGCACTGGGCCGCCTGTCACCTCTCCCCGGAGCAGCGGGACCGGATCTGGACCGAAGAGATTGCGCCGAAGCTGTGACCGACATGACTGCGCCCAATAACAGCAAGAGCGAGACGGCCGTCGTCCCGGCCCAGGCGGTGGCCTCCCCGGAGCCGCTGCTCAGGGTGACCGGACTGGTCAAGCACTTCCCCATCTCCAAGGGGCTGCTGCGCCGCCAGGCCGGGGCCGTGAAGGCCGTCGACGGCATCGACTTCGAGGTCTACCCCGGTGAGACCCTCGGCATCGTCGGCGAGTCCGGCTGCGGCAAGTCGACCATGGGCCGGCTGATCACCCGGCTGCTCGAACCGACCGGCGGAAAGGTCGAGTTCGAGGGCAAGGACATCACGCACCTGAGCGTGTCCGGCATGCGCCCGATGCGCCGCGACGTGCAGATGATCTTCCAGGACCCCTACGGCTCGCTGAACCCGCGGCACACGGTGGGCACCATCGTCAGCGCCCCGTTCAAGCTCCAGGGCGTCGAGCCGGAGGGTGGCCTCAAGGCGGAGGTCCAGCGCCTCCTGTCCTTGGTGGGCCTCAACCCGGAGCACTACAACCGCTACCCGCACGAGTTCTCCGGCGGCCAGCGCCAGCGCATCGGCATCGCCCGCGCACTGGCCCTGAAGCCGAAGCTGGTCGTGGCCGACGAGCCGGTCTCGGCCCTCGACGTGTCCATCCAGGCCCAGGTGGTCAACCTGCTGGACGACCTCCAGGAGGAGCTCGGCCTCACGTACGTGATCATCGCGCACGACCTGTCGGTCATCCGGCACGTGTCGGACCGCATCGCGGTCATGTACCTCGGCAAGATCGTCGAGCTCGCGGACAACAAGTCCCTGTACACGGCGCCCATGCACCCGTACACCACGGCCCTGATGTCGGCCGTCCCGGTGCCGGACCCGCGCCGCCGCGGGGCGAAGAGCGGCCGCATCCTGCTCAAGGGGGACGTGCCCTCGCCGATCTCGCCGCCGAGCGGCTGCCGCTTCCACACCCGGTGCTGGAAGGCGACCCAGATCTGCGCCACGCAGGAGCCCCCGCTCATCGCGCTGAAGACCGGCCACCAGGTGGCCTGCCACCACCCGGAGAACGCCCCCGACCAGGCCCCGGGCGACCCGGCCCTGCCGGGCGCGGCGGAGGTCGTGGCGAAGCCGACGGACTGACGACCGACCCGGCGGGGCCGCGAACGGCTCCGCCGGGCAGAATCAGCCCCGCCGGCGTTTGAGGCGCGGGGTTCGGGGGCGGAGCCCCTGACGGCGCCGCCGCACCCGGCCACGGCCGGCAGCCCCACGGGGGTTGGTCCCGCCCTGGCAGGGCCTGCCGCCCCCTCGGAGCCGAGGCCGCGCCTCACCGGTTCCGGCCCGCCGACAGGCGACCGGCAGAATGAAGCCGTGATCCACGATCTCTTCCCGCCCGGAGTCCAGCACGCCCTGGACCTCGCGGGCATCTTCGTCTTCGCCACGGCCGGCTCCCTGCTCGCCGTGCGCAAGAACTTCGACGTCTTCGGCATCGTCGTCCTCGCGCTCGTCACCGCCCTCGGTGGCGGCCTGTTCCGCGACATCGTCATCGGCGCCACCCCGGCCGCCGCCTTCAACGATCTCGGGTTCTTCGTCACGCCGCTGATCGCCGCCGCGTTCGTCTTCTTCCTGCACCCCGAGGTCCAGCGGATCAACCGCGCCATCAACGTCTTCGACGCGGCCGGCCTCGGGCTGTTCTGCGTGACGGGCACGACCAAGGCGTACGAGTACGGCCTCGGCCTCACCGCGTCCGCCGCGCTCGGGCTGGCCACCGCCGTCGGCGGGGGCGTGCTGCGCGACGTCCTCGTCAACGAGGTGCCCTCGCTGCTGCGCGACCGCGAGATGTACGCCGTCCCGGCCGTCATCGGGGCCTCGATGGTGGCGCTGTTCATCAGCTTCGACAACCTGAACGGCATCACGACGGGCCTGGCGATCGTCACCACCTTCGTGCTGCGGCTGCTGGCCATCCGCTACCACTGGCGGGCACCGCTCGCGTGGAACCGCCGTTCGTCGGTGGCGGAGGAGCCGTAGGCCCGCGCCCGCCGAGCCGTCGTAGCGGTCGCCACACCCAGGAAAGCTACCGCTTAGTAGGGGTCGGGTGTACGGTCGTTCCATGTCACACGCAGCTGCCAAGGCGTCCATCGGCGACAGCGAGTTCGACCGCGACACCGCCGTCACCGCCCGTGCGGGCGAGCCCGGGGTGTACGACGCGGACCTCTCGGCCGGGTGGACGATCATCACCGCCGTCAACGGCGGCTACCTCCTGGCCCTCGTCGGCCGCGCCCTGTCGTCGGCCCTGCCGCACCCGGACCCCTTCACGGTCTCCGCGCACTACCTGACCTCGTCGGTTCCGGGCCCCGCCGTGATCCGCACCGAGGTCGTACGGGTCGGCCGCACGCTCTCCACCGGACAGGCCTCCCTGTTCCAGTTCGACGAGAGCGGCGCCGAGATCGAGCGGATCCGCGTCCTGGCCCGCTACGGGGACCTCGCGGCGCTCCCGGACTCCGTCCACACCACGGCCCTCCCGCCGGTCATCCCCGCCTACGAGGACTGCCTCGGCCCCGAGGCCGGCCCGGCCCCGATCCCCGGCAGCTCGGCGATCGTGGACCGGCTCCGGCTGTGCCTGGACCCGGCGACGGCCGGCTGGGCCGTCGGGCAGCCCTCGGGCAAGGGGGAGATGCGGTCCTGGTTCGAGCTCGCGGACGGCCGCGACGCGGACCCCCTGTCCCTGCTCCTGGCGGTGGACGCGCTCCCGCCGACCTCCTTCGACCTCGGCCTGCTCGGCTGGACCCCGACGGTGGAACTCACCACCCACGTCCGCCACCGGCCGGCGCCCGGTCCGCTCCGGGTGTCGATCACCACACGGAACCTGGCGGGCGGCTTCCTGGAGGAGGACGCGGAGGTCTGGGACTCGGCGGACCGGCTGGTGGCCCAGTCCCGCCAGCTGGCGAGCGCTCCGCGGGTGGCTGTTTCTCCTTCTTGACGCGCCGCCACCTTTTCGACGCGCCGCTCGCGCGGTGCGGCCCTGGCGGGCCACTCCTTCTTGATGCGCCGCTCGCGCGGTGCGGCCCTGGCGGGCCTCCCCGGCTTCGCGCCGCTGCGCCGGACTCCGTCCGGCGGTGGCTGGGCGGGGGTGCCGCCACCGTCGTCCCGGCGTGGGGTCCGGTGGGCGGGTGCGGGTGGGTTGGCCCTGCGGGGCTGTCCCCTACCCGCCGTTCGCCCGTTCCCCGGGCTCTGCCCGGACCCGGTCCTCAAACGCCGGACGGGCTGGAAAATCCAGCCTCGCCGGCGTTTGAGGCGCGGGGTCTGGGGCGGAGCCCCAGGGCCTCGGGCGCAGCCCGGGGCCTGACGGGTCAGGGCGGAGCCCTGGGAACGGTGGAAGGGCGGGTAGGGGACTTCGCCCGCGCAGCGGCGCATCGACGGGCCCAGCCCCGCGCACGGTGCCCCGGCGCGGGCCGGCCCCACGCGCGGTACCCGGCGCGGGCCATCCGGCGCGGGCCATCCGGCGCGGGCCGAGTGCACGGTGCCCCCGGGGCGGGCCGAGCGGGCCGGGCCCCGGTCCGAAGGGCAGGCCGCCGCGAGGCCGGGGGCTCCGTCAGCGGGCTGTAAGGCACCGGCGGGGGATCGGGGGCGTGGGGACTCGTAGAATCGGGGGATCATGGCCTACCTCGACCACGCCGCCACCACCCCGATGCTGCCGGAGGCCGCTGCGGCGATGACCGCGCAGTTCGCCGTGACGGGCAACGCATCCTCCCTGCACGCCGCCGGCCGCCGCGCCCGCCGCACCGTCGAGGAGGCCCGCGAGGCCCTCGCCGACGCGCTCGGGGCCCGTCCGAGCGAGGTGGTCTTCACCGCCGGCGGCACGGAGGCCGACAACCTCGCCGTCAAGGGGCTCTACTGGGCCCGCCGCGACGCCGATCCGGCCCGGACCCGCATCCTGGCCAGCCCCGTGGAGCACCACGCCGTCCTCGACGCCGTGCACTGGCTCGCCGAGCACGAGGGGGCGCAGGTCGAGTACCTGCCCGTGGACCGCTACGGGCGCGTGCACCCCGATGCCTTCCGCGAGGCGATCGAGCGCAACCCCGAGGACATCGCCCTCGCCACCGTCATGTGGGCCAACAACGAGATCGGCACCGTCATGCCGATCGCCGAACTGGCCGCCGTCGCGCGCGAGTCCGGCATCCCGCTGCACTCCGACGCGGTCCAGGCCGTCGGCCAGCTCGACGTCCGCTTCGGCGACAGCGGACTCGCCGCCATGACCGTGAGCGGCCACAAGGTCGGCGGACCCTACGGGATCGGCGCGCTGCTGCTCGGCCGCGACCAGAGCCCCGTACCCGTCCTGCACGGCGGAGGCCAGGAGCGGCACGTCCGCTCCGGCACCCTCGACGTCCCGGCCATCGCCGCCTTCGCGGTGGCCGCCGTACTCGCCGCCGAGCGGCGCGAACGGTTCGCCACCGAGATCGGCGGCCTGCGCGACCGGCTCGTCGCCGCCGTGCTCCGCGAGGTCCCCGACGCGGTCCTGGGCGGCGACCCGGACGGCCGGCTCCCCGCCAACGCCCACTTCAGCTTCCCCGGCTGCGAGGGGGACTCCCTGCTGCTCCTGCTCGACGCCCAGGGCATCGAGTGCTCCACCGGCTCCGCCTGCACGGCCGGCGTGGCCCAGCCCAGCCACGTACTGCTGGCCACCGGCACCGACCCGCGCCTGGCCCGGGGGACCCTGCGCTTCTCCCTCGGCCACACCTCCACGCAGGCCGACGTGGACGCCGTCGCCGCCGCCATCGGCCCGGCCGTGGCCCGCGCCCGTACGGCGGGGCTGAGCTAGGCCGCCTAGGCGCCCGCCGCGCCGGCCTCGTTGACCATGCGGAGGTAGCGGTCCCAGTCCCAGTGGCGGCCGGGGTCCGTGTGGTCGGCTCCCGGCACCTCCGAGTGGCCGAGGAAGTGCTTGCGGTCGGCGGGTATCCCGTACCGCCTGCAGATGTCGGCGGCGAGCCGCGCCGAAGCCCCGTACATCGCGTCCGTGAAGTCCTTCGGCCGGTCCACGAAGCCGACGTGCTCGATGCCGACGCTGCGCTCGTTCATGGAGCGGTTGCCCGAGTGGAAGGCGACGTCGAGCTCGCGCACCATCTGCTCGATGTGTCCGTCCTGGCCGACGATGTAGTGCGCCGAGGCCCGGTGGAACGGATTCTTGAAGGCGTCCACCGAGGACTTGAAGCCGCCCTGGGTGACATGGACCACGATCCGGTCCACCCGGTAGTCGGCGGGCCGGTCCGCCAGCCGCCAGTTCGCCGGGGAGGCCGCCGTCCAGGAGGCCCCCGCGTGGTCCAGCTCGCCGTCCTGCCTCGGCTTGGACACCCCCGGCATCAGCCACCAGGCCCGCCCGATCTCATCGCGCCCGGCGACCGCGGCGGCCGTCAGCACCCCGAGCCCGCCGAACAGCACCGCCCTGCGGGTCCGCCCGGGCCGTGCGCCCGAACCCTTGCCCGCGGCCGTGCCCGGACCGGCTTTGCCGCCCGTACCGCCCTTGCCGCTCTTGCTCGCCATGGTGATCCACCCCCTGCCACCGAGAACGCGCTGTGAGCCCGCGCGGTTCCCCCGTACCCTGGACGGTGCTATGACTGAGAACCTGCCGAGCAGCCCCCGTCCCCTCCGCGTCCTGGCCGCCATGTCCGGCGGAGTGGACTCCGCCGTCGCCGCCGCCCGCGCCGTCGCAGCCGGGCACGACGTGACCGGCGTCCACCTCGCCCTCTCCGCGAACCCGCAGTCCTTCCGGACCGGAGCCCGCGGCTGCTGCACGATCGAGGACTCCCGCGACGCCCGCCGCGCCGCCGACGTCATCGGCATCCCGTTCTACGTCTGGGACCTCGCCGAGCGCTTCCGCGAGGACGTCGTCGAGGACTTCATCGCCGAGTACGAGGCCGGGCGCACCCCGAACCCCTGCCTGCGCTGCAACGAGAAGATCAAGTTCGCCGCGCTGCTCGACAAGGCCCTCGCGCTCGGCTTCGACGCCGTCTGCACCGGGCACTACGCCACCGTCGTCCTGAACGAGGACGGCACGCGCGAGCTGCACCGGGCCTCCGACATGGCCAAGGACCAGTCGTACGTCCTCGGCGTGCTCGACGAGAAGCAGCTCGCCCACGCGCTCTTCCCGCTCGGCGACACCCTCACCACGAAGGAAGAGATCCGCGCCGAGGCCGAGGAGCGGGGCCTGGCCGTCGCGAAGAAGCCCGACAGCCACGACATCTGCTTCATCGCCGACGGGGACACCCAGGGCTTCCTGGCGAACCGCCTCGGCAAGGCCGAGGGCGACATCGTCGACGAGGCCACCGGCGAGAAGGTCGGCACCCACGAGGGCGCCTTCGGGTTCACCATCGGCCAGCGCAAGGGCCTGCGGATCGGCCACCCGGCCCCCGACGGCAAGCCGCGCTACGTCCTCGACATCTCCCCGGTGAACAACACCGTCACCGTCGGCCCCGTCGAGGCCCTCGACGTCACCGCCCTCACCGCGATCCGCCCCCGCTGGTGCGGCTCCACCGCCGCCGCCCCGGGCACGTACACCGCGCAGCTGCGCGCCCACGGCGGCGAGACAGAGGTCTTCGCGGAGCTGGTGGAGGACGAACTGCGCGTCCGCTTCACCGAGCCCGTCCGCGGCGTTGCCCCCGGCCAGGCGATCGTCCTCTACGACGGCACCCGCGTGGTCGGCTCCGCCACGATCTCGGCGACGACCCGGGCCACGGCGGCCTCCGTCTGAGCGGTCGGGCCGGCGTCGGGCCGGCATCAAGCCGGCGTCAGGCCACCGTCAGGACGATCTTGCCGGTGGTCCGGCCCTTCTCGCCGATCTCGTGGGCCTTCGCGGCCTCCGACAGGGGCAGGACCGTGTCGATCACCGGGCGGAGCTTGCCGTCTGCGACCAAGGCGGCGATCGCCTTCAGGCCCGCGTAGTCCGGCTCGACGAGCGTCCAGCCGGTGCGGAAGCCCTCCGCGTCGGCCGGCACGTCGTCCGGGCCGTTCAGCGTGATCAGGTGTCCGCCGGGCCGCAGCACCTTCAGGGAGCGCGCTCCGTAGTCGCCGCCGATGGCGTCGATCACGACGTCGACCTCGGACACCGCGTCCTCGAAGTCGGTGGTCCGGTAGTCGATCAGCTCGTCCGCCCCGAGCGAGCGGAGCACCTCGTGCTTGGCGGCGCTGGCGGTGCCGATCACGTACGCCCCGAGCGCCTTGGCGATCTGGACGGCGAAGTGTCCGACGCCCCCGGCCGCAGCGTGTACGAGCACCCGCTGCCCCGGCCGCACGCCGGCGGTGTCGGTCAGCGCCTGCCACGCGGTGAGCGCGGCCAGCGGCAGGGCCGCCGCCTGGACGTGGTCGAGCGTCTCGGGCTTGCGGGTGAAGTGCCGGGCCGTGGCCGTCACGTACTCGGCGTAGCCGCCCGCCTGGACAGGGAACCGCGGCATGCCGAAGACCTCGTCGCCCCGCTGGAACACCGTCACGCCCGGGCCGACGGCCTCGACCGTGCCGGACACGTCCCAGCCGACGGCCGGGACCGGCCCCCAAGGGATGAGGGCGCCTGAGGCCCGGGTCTTCCAGTCGACGGGGTTCACCCCGGCCGCGTGGACCCGTACCAGGATCTCGCCCATGCCCGGCTCCGGCCGGTCCAGCTCGGTCTCGGTCAGTACCTCGGGCCCGCCCCACTGGCTGACGACGATGGCGCGCATGTGTTTCTCCTCAGGTGTGTCCGGTGCTGCTGCCCGACCAGCTTCGGCTCCGGAGCGAGGCCGCGGTATTGGCCGTACGGCCACCCTGTGACAGGATCTGGCCATGCACCGGATCGCCGTACTCGCCCTCGAAGGCGTCCCTCCGTTCGAGCTCGGGATGCCGTCCCGGGTGTTCGGCAACGCCGTGGACGACTCCTGGAAGCCGCTCTATGAGGTGACCGTCTGCACCGTCGACGGGCAGCCCGTGACCAGCGACGCGGGCTTCACGGTCGGGGTCTCGGCGGGGCCCGAGGCCCTCGCGGCCGCCGATACGGTGATCATCCCGCCGACCAACGTCATGATGGCGCTGGAGCAGGGCGTACCCCTGCCCCGGCCGCTCGCCGACGCCCTCGCCGCGATCCGTCCCGGCACCCGGCTGGTGTCGATCTGCACCGGCACCTACGTGCTCGCCGCCGCCGGCCTGCTCGACGGCAGGCCCGCCACCACGCACTGGATCAAGGCGCCCGCCTTCCAGCGGGCCTTCCCGCGCGTCAAGCTCGACGAGGACGTGCTCTTCGTCGACGACGGGGACATCCTGACCTCCGCCGGGGTCGCCGCCGGCGTGGACCTCTGCCTCTACATGATCCGCCAGGACCACGGCACGGCCGTCGCCAACCGCGCCGCGCGGCTGTGCGTGGTCCCGCCGTGGCGCGACGGCGGCCAGGCCCAGTACATCGACCGGCCCGTCCCCGAACCCACCGTCGCCACCACCACCGCCACCCGGGCCTGGGCCCTGGAACGCCTCGCCGAACCGATCGCCCTGGCCGAACTGGCCGCCCACGCCCGGATGAGCCTGCGCACCTTCACCCGCCGCTTCCGCGACGAGGTCGGCATGACCCCGGTGCAGTGGCTCACCGGCCAACGCCTCGAAACGGCACGCCAGTTGCTGGAGTCCAGCGACCTCCCCGTCGACCTGGTCGCCCACCGCTCCGGCTTCGGCTCCGCGAACTCGCTGCGCCAGCACATGCGTTCCGCCCTCGGCATCTCCCCGATCGCCTACCGGCGCACCTTCCGGCCCAACTCCCCTGTAACTGCGCACCATTGATGCTCCGTCAGGACGTCTCTTCTTCTCAGGGGGAACCACGTGCGCAACCACCACGCCAGGGCGGGGGCGGCGACCTCGGTCGCGGCGGCCGCCGCCCTCGCGCTCGCGGCGGCGCTGACCACCCCGGCCGCCGCAGCGCCCGCGAACGGCTCCGCCGGGTCCGCTTCCGGTGGACCAAGGACCTGCCCGTCGGCAAGCACACCAACGGGGAGAACCGGATCACCGGGGCCCGGCTGGTCAAGGACGCGCTGGGCTGGCACATCGCCTTCCGCGTCCAGGCCCTGGAGGCCAAGCCCGACCGCCACCAGGGGCCTGACATCGGCATCGACGTGGGCGTCACCGTCCCCATCGCCCTCTCCGACGGCGAAACCTACGAGCACGGCCAATGGCTGACCGGCAAGGAGCAGGCGAAGCTCCTGCGTCTGGAGCAGCGCGCCGCCCAGCGCAAGGCACACCGCAAGCCCGGCGAGCACACCAGCCGCCGACTGCACCGCACCTACGACCAGATCGCAGGACTCCGCGCGAAAGCCAAGCGCCGGGCCCTGGACTGGCAGCACCAGACGACCACCGCCATCGCCCGCACCTACGGCACCGTCGTGGTCGAAGCACTCACCATCACGAACATGGTCAAATCCGCCAAGGGAACCATCGAGGAGCCGGGGAAGAACGTCGCCCAGAAGTCAGGGCTGAACCGCTCCATCAGCGGGGAGGCGTGGGGCCGCACGGTCACCATGCTGACGTACAAAACCGCCCGACACGGCGGCACCCTCGTAAGGGTCCCGGCCCCCGGCACCTCCCGGCGCTGTTCCGCCTGCGGCCGCACCACGCCCGGCAGCCGGGAGTCCCAGGCAGTGTTCGTGTGCAAGAACCCGGACTGCGGCTGGTCGGGCAACGCCGACCACAACGCGGCCCGCAACGTCTTGCACGTGTACCGGATGGGCCTCGCGCTCATCCCGGCTGCCGGAAGGGCAGTCGTCAGGCGCGCCAAGCGCGTCAAGCCCGCTACCGCAAGGTAAGCAGGAATCTCCCGGCCTCAGCCAGGAGAGCACTTCAAGTGTCCACCCTCGACGGTGCGATGTGGGACCTCCTCTTCACCCAGAGCTCCGGCCACGACGACAACGGCTTCCCGAGGGAGGAGGCGGCCTACGAGGCGGAGCCCGGGCGGACCTTCACGGGCGGCCGCACCTACCGCGAGCGGTTCAACGCCGCGGTCTTCGCGCCGCGCACCGACGCCGCGTACGGGGTGTTCCGCGACGGCGGCTCGATCGGGGGCTCCGTACCGCTGCTGGCGGACGGGGCGAACCACGCGGGCGGGTTCTTCGACGCCACCGGCTCCACCGTCCTGCGCCGCGACGGCGTCGAAGCGGGCCGCAGCGACACCCCGCTGGAGTCGAGCAGCCCCTTCCCGGTCCCGCCGGGCGAGGCCGCGTACGAGCTCACCACGACCACCCGGCTGAGCCCGGAGCTCTCCGCCACCTCCTCCGAGACCACGGCCACCTGGTGGTTCCGCTCGAAGGAGACGGCCGGACCGACCCCGCTCCCGGTC
The DNA here is from genome assembly GCF_056428985.1 of Streptomyces sp. CA189. Classification (NCBI taxonomy): domain Bacteria; kingdom Bacillati; phylum Actinomycetota; class Actinomycetes; order Kitasatosporales; family Streptomycetaceae; genus Streptomyces; species Streptomyces sp. CA189. The sequence goes on from NZ_JBWJVM010000012.1 coordinate 109,681, forward strand.
TCGGTGGTCCGCTTCGACGCCCGCCCGGCCCTGGACGGCACCCTCCCGGCGGGCCGCAGGGCGCACTTCCCGGTGACCGTCCAGGGCCCGGCGGCCACCGCCCGGGCCTCCCTCCGGGCGGAGGTCTCCTACGACGAGGGCCGCACCTGGCGCCCGCTGCGCGTCGGGGCGGCGGGGTCGACGTCCGCACCCCCGCGAAGGGCGGCACGGTCTCCCTGCGCGGCACCGTCACGGACCGCGCGGGCAACACGTCGCAGGTGACGGTCCTGCGCGCCTACCTGGCGGGCTGAGACCCCGCCCGCACACCCGCCCGCCGATGACCCCGGAGGTAATCGCTTCCGGGGCCCCCGGCGGGCAGGATCGGACCAACAAGCCGATCCCGCAGGGAAGAAGAGGAGGCCGAGATGACCGCCTACGCCATCGCCCACATACGCCCCGAGACCATGAACGAGGACATCCTCCGCTACATCGAGGAGATCCAGGCCACCATGGACCCCTTCGAGGGCCGCTTCCTCGTCCACGGCAAGGAGGTCGAGGTCCTGGAGGGCACCTGGCCCGGCACGGTCGTCATGATCGCCTTCCCGGACCTGGACCGGGCCCGCACCTGGTACGCCTCCGCCCCCTACCAGGCGCTGATCCCCCTGCGTGCCGACCACATCGCGGGCGACATCATCCTCGTCGACGGAGTCCCCGCGGACTACGACGCCTCGAAGACCGCGGCGAGCCTGCGCGAAGCCGCGGGCCTCTGACCATGGCGGAGCGCGCCACCTGCCTCATCGGCCGCCGCGCTACGAGGCCTCCTTCGGTGCGGTCGGCCTGGATCTCGACCTCCTCGCCGGGCCACGGGCGTTCGTTCCGTTCGCCGAGTCCCACGCCGAAGGCGTCGGCCCCTGGTACGACGACGAGATGTGCGAGGCCGGAGCCCTCGTAGACGTGGAGGACAAGGTCCTGCTGCTGTTCGCCTGGGAGGGCGTCTTCGCGTCCGTGCGCACCCGGGCGGCGGCGTTCGAACTGCTGAGGCTCGCCGGGCCGGGCCGGCGCGTGCGATGGCTCTACGACGGCCAGCGCGGCATGCGTGCGTACGTGGGCGCGGAGCCCTGCCGGCATCCGAGCCCGGTGACCGTCAGCCCGGCGCTGTACCCGGGCGATCCGGAGCTCGCCGAGCCCGACCCGTCGGTGCTGGTCGTCACGGTGGGTGGACGCTGCCACGTGCTGGCGATGATCGGCGACCACGCGGTGGACGAGGGCCCGGCCCTGCTGGAGCGGCCGGCGGGGGAGCCGACGCACGCGGGGTACTCGGGTGCCTGTGAGGGCGGGGTCCACGTGGACCCGCGGCTGCGGAGCGTGGGGTGGTGGCACACGACCCGGCAGCCGGGGCCGGCGGAGGTGGGCGAGCGGTGGCCGGGGTGGACCGTGGAGTTCTGGGAGGACCGCTGGGCGGAGCACACGCGGCGGGCTCCGGTGCTGGGCCTGCGGGAGCCTGACCGGGTGGCGACCCTGGCGGAGGTCCGTGACGCGGCGCTGGCCCGCTGGGCCGGGGCCCGCCGCGACATCCGCGCATCGGTCCGCGACGCCGCCCCCCGGGCCCTGATCGGCCGGGGCCTGGCCCCGCCGCTTCCGGCCGGCCATGCGGAAGAGGCCCGCGAGGTGATCACCCGAGCCCATGCCTCTGCCCTCTGACCCGGTCGGCCGGGCGGTCGGCCCGGTCAGAGGGACGTTCCTCCCAGCCCCGCCGGCGTTCGGGGCCGGTGTGGGTGGAGGGTGCGGGCGGGGTGCGAGCATGGCGGCATGGCCACTCATCTGATCACCGGCGCCGGCTCCGGCATCGGCAAAGCCGTCGCGGACCGCCTGCACGCCCGCGGCGACGACCTCGTCCTGCTCGCCCGCGACGCCGCCCGTGCCCGGCAGCTCACCGACCGGTACCCCGGAGCCGGCGCGCTCGTCGGGGACCTCGCCGACCCCGACCGGCTCTCGTGGGCCTTCTCCAAGCAGGCGATCCCGGAGCGGATCGACTCGCTCCTGCACATCGCCGGCATCGTGGACCTCGGCCCGGTGGGGGAGCTGCGCCCCAAGACCTGGCACCAGCAGCTCAACGTCAACCTCATCGCCCCCGCCGAGGTGACCCGGCTCCTGCTGCCGACCCTGCGGGCCTCGCACGCCACCATCGTCTTCGTGAACTCCGGCGCCGGGCTCGCCGCCCACGCCGACTGGAGCGCGTACGCCGCCTCCAAGCACGGGCTCAAGGCCCTCGCCGACTCGCTCCGGGCGGAGGAGAAGGAGAACGGGATCCGCGTCACCTCCGTCTACCCCGGCCGCACCGCCACCCCGATGCAGGCCAAGGTCCGCTCCCAGGAGGGCGAGTCCTACGACGCCGCCGACTGGATCGACGCCGAGTCCGTGGCGACCACCATCGTGATGGCCGTCGACCTGCCCCGCGACGCCGTGGTCAGCGACCTCACCGTCAGGCCCGGCCGATGAGCACGGGCCGTCCCGGCGGAGCCACCGGCATCGGATCGTTCCCCGGCGGCGACGCCCGGGAGGCCGCCAAGACCGTCACCGGCTCCTTCGAGGAGTTCCCGTACCTCGCCGAGCTGCCCGCCCGCGGCCCCGGCTCGGACATGATCGGCCGTTCCCTCGGGCTGCTCGTGGACATGTACGCGCACGTCGAGCCCAGCGGCTGGCGGATCAGCGACCGGCCCGGCCGCGACAGCAAGCGGGCCCGCTCCTGGCTCGGCGAAGACCTGGACGCCCTGGAGGAGTTCACCCAGGGCTACCAGGGCCGGCTCAAGGTCCAGGCCGTCGGGCCGTGGACGCTGGCGGCTTCCCTGGAGCTGCATGGCGGCGAGGCCGTCCTCCAGGACCCGGGCGCCTGCCGGGACCTGGCCGGCTCCCTCGCGGAGGGCGTGCGCGAGCACCTGGCCGACGTGCGCAAGCGCATCCCCGGCGCCGAGATCGTCCTCCAGTACGACGAGCCCTCGCTCACCGCGGTCCTGCTCGGCCGGGTGCGCTCCGCCAGCGGCTACCGCACGTACCGCGCCGTCGACCGGCAGGTCGTCGAGGGGACGCTGCGCGAGCTGTTCGCCGTCCACGACGGGGAGGTGATCGTCCACTCCTGCGCCCCCGAGGTGCCCTTCGGGCTGCTGCGGCGCGCCGGGGTCTCGGGCGTGTCGTTCGATTTCTCCTTGCTCACCGAGCGCGAGGATGACGCCATCGGGGAAGCCGTCGAAGCCGGTACGAAACTCTTCGCCGGAGTGGTGCCCGGGACCGACGGCCCGTTGTCGGACCCGGGCGGTAGCGTCATGGGTGTCAGGAAGCTCTGGCGCAGGCTGGGGCTGACCCCGGGGACTCTGGCGGAGTCCGTGGTGGTCACCCCGACGTGCGGTCTGGCGGGCGCTTCGCCCGCCTACGCGCGGGCGGTTCAGGCGCACTGCGTCAGGGCGGCGAGGTCGCTCGCCGACAACCCTGAGTGATGGATCGAGACGGGTCACGGGAGGACACGGCATGGCAGCCGAACAGAAGCAGGGCAGCGAATCGGCCGTACCGGCGGAACTGCGCGAGCAGCACGCGCTGATCGCCGAGCAGGTCGAGGAGCACCGCTTCCGGTACTACGTGAACGACCAGCCGGTCGTCAGCGACGCCGAGTTCGACAAGCTGCTGCGCTCGCTGGAGGCGCTGGAGGAGCAGTACCCGGAGCTGCGCACGCCCGATTCGCCCACCCAGAAGGTGGCCGGGGCGTACGAGACGGACTTCGCCTCCGTCGAGCACCGCGAGCGGATGCTCTCCCTCGACAACGCCTTCGACGACGAGGAACTGGCGGCCTGGGCCGAGCGCGTGGCCCGGGACGCCAACACCTCCGACTACCACTACCTGTGCGAGCTCAAGGTGGACGGCCTCGCCGTCAACCTCACCTACGAGAACGGCCGCCTGACCCGCGCCGCCACCCGCGGCGACGGCCGCACGGGCGAGGACATCACGCCCAACGTCCGCACCATCGCCGAGATCCCCGACCGCCTCAAGGGAGACCGGATCCCAGCCCTGGTGGAGATCCGCGGCGAGGTCTACTTCCCGATGGAGAAGTTCGAGGAGCTCAACGCCCGGCTCGTCGAGGCCGAGGGCAAGCCCTTCGCCAACCCCCGCAACGCGGCGGCCGGTTCGCTGCGCCAGAAGGACCCGAAGGTCACCGCGAGCCGGCCGCTGCACATGGTCGTCCACGGCATCGGCGCCCGCGAGGGCTTCGACATCGAGAACCAGTCGCAGGCCTACGAGCTGCTGCACGAGTGGGGCCTGCCCACCGCCCAGCACAACAAGGTGGTCTCCACGCTCGCCGAGGTCCGGGAGTTCATCGCGCACTTCGGCGAGAACCGCCACTCGGTGGAGCACGAGATCGACGGCGTCGTCGTCAAGCTCGACGAGATCGCACTCCAGGGCCGGCTCGGCTCCACCGCGCGCGCCCCGCGCTGGGCCATCGCCTGGAAGTACGCGCCCGAAGAGGTCAACTCCAAGCTGATCGACATCAAGGTCGGCGTCGGCCGCACCGGGCGCGTGACCCCGTACGCCCAGGTGGAGCCGGTGACGGTGGCGGGCTCCGAGGTCGAGTTCGCGACCCTGCACAACCAGGAGGTCGTCAAGTCCAAGGGCGTGCTCATCGGGGACACCGTCGTCCTGCGCAAGGCCGGAGACGTCATCCCCGAGATCCTCGGGCCGGTGGTCGACCTGCGGGACGGCAGCGAGCGGGAGTTCGTCATGCCCGCCGAGTGCCCCGAGTGCGGGACGCCGCTGCGGCCGATGAAGGAGGGGGACATCGACCTGCGCTGCCCCAACGGGCAGACGTGTCCCGCGCAGTTGCGCGAGCGGCTCTTCTATCTGGTCGGGCGCGCCTGCCTGGACATCAAGAACTTCGGGTACGTGGCCTCGGCCGCCCTCACCCAGCCGCTGGAGCCATCGGTCCCCCCGATGGCGAACGAGGGCGACCTCTTCGGGCTCACCCTGGAGCAGTTGCTCCCCATCACCTCCTACGTACGGGACCAGGACTCGGGTCAGCCCAAGATCGATCCGAAGACCGGCGAGCCGAAGGTCGTCACCTTCTTCGCGAACAAGGAGGGCGAGGCCAAGGCCAACACGCTGGCCATGCTCGCGAACATCGAGGCGGCCAAGACCCAGCCGCTGGCCCGGATCATCAACGGCCTGTCGATCCGGCACGTCGGCCCGGTCGCGGCGGCGGCACTGGCCCGCGCGTTCCGTTCCATCGAGCGGATCGAGCAGGCGACCGAGGAGGAGCTGGCCGCCACCGACGGCGTCGGCGCGATCATCGCGACCTCGGTCAAGGAGTGGTTCGCCGAGGAATGGCACCAGGAGATCCTGCGCAAGTGGCGGGCGGCCGGCGTCCGGATGGAGGAGGAAGGTTCCGGCGAGGACGAGGGGCCCCGCCCGCTGGAGGGTCTGACCGTCGTCGTCACCGGAACTTTGCAGAGCCACACGCGGGACGGTGCGAAGGAGGCCCTGCAGAGCCGCGGCGCCAAGGTGACGGGGTCCGTCTCGAAGAAGACCTCCTTCGTCGTGGTCGGCGACAACCCGGGCTCGAAGTACGACAAGGCCGTGCAGTTGAAGCTCTCGATCCTCGACGACGCGGGATTCGCCGTCCTGCTGGAGGACGGCCCGGACGCGGCACGCGCGGCCGCGCTCCCGGTGGACGGCGACGCCGCAGCGGAGTAGCGAAGGCGAACGGATGCGTGGCGTGCGGCCGTACGAGCGGGCGCGCGCCGGGCGCGGGTGGCGGTGGCACGCGGCGGCGAACGGCCGGTACCCGGCCCACGCGAGGCCGGTACAAGGCTGGTCGCGGGCCCGTGACCTGTCGGATCATCGGAGGGGCGACCGGGGGGTCCTGGTCCAAACTCACCCGTTCGGCGGATACCGTACTGATGAGGATGGCTGGGTCGTATTCGGGCAACCGCCGCCGACCGCTGCCCCTGGGTGCCTCTCGCGTCCTACTGTTGAGGGGTGCGCCTGTCGTGCACGGCTGCTTGACGCGATTCCAGCCGTGATGGCATGACATCGGGGCCATCGCGTGGCATCGGCATCGCCGGCTGTGAGAGGGACGGGCATGAAACCCACCGAAAGCGCCGACCCGTCACCAGATTTCGGCGGGGAGTTCCCGTCCATGCGGACGGGCCGGCTCGGTGTCCTGGGTTCCAGGACACCGCAATCGCGACCGCTCGCCACCGGAGCGGGTACGGGCCCGGCGGGCCGGAGCCTCGCCCTGCCCTTCGCCATCGTGGGTCTCGCCGCCGTCGTGCTCGGCATCGGCGTCATCGCCGCACTGACCAGCCGTCACGCCCTGTTCCCCGGCGGCCCGGTCGGCTGGGCGCTCGCCCTGCTCACCGGCATCATCGTCGGCCACCTCGTCGCCCTCGGCCGCGACCGCTGGTGGGGCGGTACCGGATCGGGTGCGGCCCTCACCCTCGGCGTCCTCATCCTCTACGGATGGGTCCCCGCCGGCCTGGTCTCCCTCGCCGTGGTCTCCCTCGTCGGCGCCGCCCGCAGGCACCGCTGGCGCCAGGGCCTGCTGCACGGGGCCACCGACATCCTCGGCATCGGTGCGGGCGCCCTCGTCCTCGCCGCGTTCGGCGAGGACCCCTCCGTCGAGCACCCGTGGCGGCCCACCGGCTGGGAGCTCGACGCGGTCCCCGAGGTCATCCTGGTCGCCCTCGCCTACCTGCTCGTCACCCGCGTCCTGCTCTGGCTCGCCCTCGCCCCGAGCGGCGGGGGACTGCCCACCGTCGCCCGTACCGCGCTGCTGCGCCAGGTCCTGGTCGCCGTCGCCCTCCTCGGCATCGCCCCGCTGATCTGCGTGGTCGCCGAATCGCAGCCGGTGCTGCTGCCGCTGTTCGCCGTACCGCTGATCGCCCTGGACTCCACGCTGTGGATCGCCCGGGCCCGCGCCGAGGAGCAGTTGCGGGACCCGCTCACCGGACTGCCGAACCGGCAGTGGCTGCTGGAGCGCGCCTGGAGCGCCCTCGACCAGGCTGAACGTTTGGGCACCCGCTCGGCGCTGGTGCTGATCGACCTGGACCGCTTCCGCGCGGTCAACGACACCCTCGGCCACCTCGCCGGCGACCGGCTGCTCCTGCAGATCGCGGACCGGCTGCGCCAGGCCCTGCCCCCGGACGCCGAGGCGGCCCGGCTCGGCGGCGACGAGTTCGCCGTCCTCCTCCCCATCGCCGACTCCACCACCAGCGCCCAGCGGGTCGCCCGCAACCTGGTCGCCGAACTCAGCTCCCCCCTCGACCTGGACGGTCTGACCCTGGTCCTGGAGGCCAGCGCCGGCCTCGCCGTCTTCCCCGACCACGCGCTGGACGCGGAGGGACTGCTGCGCCGCGCCGACGTCGCCATGTACCAGGCGAAGCGGGACCGGACGGGAGTCGAGGTCTACGAGTCCAAGCGCGACAGCAACACCCCCGACCGGCTCGGCCTGCTGGGCGACCTGCGCAGGGCGCTGGACGCGGGCGAGGTGGAACTGCACTACCAGCCGAAGGTCCGCTTCGACGGCAAGGTGGCCGGGCTGGAAGCGCTGGTGCGCTGGGTGCACCCGGAACGCGGGCGGGTGTCGCCGGACGAGTTCATCGCGATCGCGGAGACCTCCGGGCTGATGCCGCACCTGACGGAGTACGTACTGGAGACCGCGCTCGCGCAGGTCGCCCGGTGGCGGGCCCAGGGCCTCAAGGTCCCGGTCGCCGTCAACGTGTCGCCGCGCGACGTCCACACCCCCGGCTTCGCGGGAGCCGTGGCCGCGCGCCTGGCCCGGCACGGGGTCCCGGCGAGCGGGCTCCAGCTGGAGATAACGGAACACGTCCTGCTGGAGGACCCGCAGCGGGCCGCCGACACCATGGCCGGGCTGACCGGCCACGGCGTGAAGATGTCCCTGGACGACTTCGGCACGGGCTACTCCTCCCTCGTCCACCTGCGGCGGCTGCCGGTCAGCGAACTGAAGATCGACCGGTCGTTCGTGGCCCGGCTCGCGGTGGACGCCCAGGACGCGGAGATCGTCCGCTGCACGGTGGACCTCGCGCACTCCCTCGGCCTGCTGGTCGTCGCGGAGGGCGTCGAGGACGACGAGACGTGGGAGCGGCTGCGGGACCTGGGCTGCGACGCCGTCCAGGGCTGGCTGGTCGCCGCCGCGATGCCTCCGCAGGAGGCGACGGCCTGGCTGCTGGCCCGCGGCGAGCGCGGCTGGCGGCGGCCTGCGGACATCACGGCGGAGCTGGCGGCGGAGACGGCTGCCGCGGCGGCGGCCCAGACACCGTGAGGTAGGCCTGCGCGGGAGCCGGCCCGACTGGCCCGTCCTGACGCTGCCCTGCGGGGCCGTCCCCTACCCGCCCTTCCCCCGTTCCCCGGGCTCCGCCCGGACCCACCAACGGTGCGGCGCCGTCGCCGGGGGCCAGCCCCCGGACCCCCGCTCCTCAAACGCCGGAGGGGCTGAGATTGCCCGCACGTGCAGGCTGACGCCGGCCGAAATCAGCCTCGCCGGCGTTTGAGGCGCGGGGTCCGGCGCGGAGCCCCAGGGGGTCCGGGCGCAGCCCGGGGAACGGGGGAAGGGCGGGTAGGGGACGGCCCCGCGCAGCGGCAAGGGTCGCTGTGGGGACTCGCCCCGCGCAGCGGAATCGCCCCGCGCGAGGGCTTCGTACCGCCCCGGGGGAAACCGGGGCGCCGGGCGGGGGCGGGGCCCCATAGGATTGGGGCCGAAACCTACACACTCGAACCCCCAGAGGATCGCTGCATGCCTGGCATCACGCGCGAGGAGGTCGCCCACCTCGCTCGGCTGGCACGTCTGGAGCTGAAGAGCGAAGAGCTCGACCACTTCGCTGGACAGCTCGACGACATCATCGGCGCGGTCGCCCGCGTTTCCGAGGTCGCCGACCAAGACGTCCCGCCGACCTCCCACCCGCTGCCGCTGACGAACGTCATGCGCGCGGACGAGGTCCGTCCGTCGCTCACCCCCGAGCAGGCGCTTTCCGGCGCTCCCGCCCAGGAACAGCAGCGTTTCAAGGTGCCGCAGATCCTGGGGGAGGACTAATCACCATGGCTGACATCAACATCGACATCATCAGGCTCACGGCCGCCCAGACCGCCGAGAAGATCGCCTCCGGCGAGCTCACGGCCGTCGAGGTCACCGAGGCCCACCTGGCCCGCATCGAGGCGACCGACGAGAAGGTCAACGCCTTCCTGCACGTCGACCGCGAGGGCGCACTGGCCCAGGCGGCCGCCGTCGACGCCAAGCGCGAGCGCGGCGAGCAGCTCGGCCCGCTGGCCGGCGTACCGCTCGCCCTCAAGGACATCTTCACCACCGTCGGGATCCCCACCACCGTCGGTTCGAAGATCCTCGAAGGCTGGATCCCGCCGTACGACGCCACCCTGACGCGCAAGCTGAAGGAAGCCGACGTCGTCATCCTCGGCAAGACCAACATGGACGAGTTCGCCATGGGGTCCTCCACCGAGAACAGCGCCTACGGATCCACCGGCAACCCCTGGGACCTCACCCGGGTCCCCGGCGGCTCCGGCGGCGGCTCCGCGGCCGCGCTGGCCGCCTTCCAGGCGCCGCTGGCCATCGGCACGGACACCGGCGGTTCCATCCGCCAGCCCGCCGCCCTCACGGGCACCGTCGGCGTGAAGCCCACGTACGGCGGCGTCTCGCGCTACGGCATGGTGGCCTTCTCCTCCTCCCTCGACCAGGGCGGCCCCTGCGCCCGTACGGTCCTGGACGCGGCGCTCCTGCACGAGGTCATCGCCGGCCACGACCCGATGGACTCGACCTCCATCGACGCCCCGGTCCCGCCGGTCGTCGAGGCGGCCCGCAACGGCTCCGTCGCCGGCATGCGCGTCGGTGTCGTCAAGCAGTTCGCCGGTGAGGGCTACCAGGCGGGCGTCGTCCAGCGGTTCAACGAGTCCGTCGCCCTCCTCAAGGAGCTCGGCGCCGAGATCGTGGAGCTGGACTGCCCGTCCTTCGACCTCGCGATGGCCGCGTACTACCTGATCGCGCCGTCCGAGTGCTCCTCGAACCTGGCCCGCTTCGACGCCATGCGCTACGGCCTGCGCGTCGGCGACGACGGCACCAAGTCCGCCGAGGACGTCACCGCCCTGACCCGCGAAGCCGGTTTCGGCGACGAGGTCAAGCGCCGCATCATCCTGGGGACGTACGCGCTCAGCTCCGGCTACTACGACGCGTACTACGGCTCCGCCCAGAAGGTCCGCACGCTCATCACGCGGGACTTCGAGAAGGCCTTCGAGCAGGTCGACGTGATCGTCTCCCCGACCACGCCCACCACCGCGTTCGCGATCGGCGAGCGCTCGGACGACCCCCTCGCGATGTACCTCGCGGACCTGTGCACCATCCCGACCAACCTGGCCGGCAACTCCGCCATGTCGCTGCCCTGCGGCCTGGCCCCGGAGGACGGTCTGCCGGTCGGGCTCCAGATCATCGCCCCGGCGATGAAGGACGACCGCCTGTACAAGGTGGGTGCCGCAGTCGAGGCCGCCTTCGTCGAGCGCTGGGGTCACCCGCTGCTTGAGGAGGCTCCGTCGCTGTGAGTTCCCATACGAATGCGCTGTCCAAGGCCAAGGGCTTCAGGAAGTCCAAGTCCGGTACGTACCTGTCCATCGGCACCACCGCCTTCGGTGCCCTCAGCGTGGTCAAGCAGGCCAAGAAGGCCCGCACCGAACACGACACGCTGAAGCTGATCGACGCCGTCGTGTCCGCCGCCGCCATCGTCACCGGCCTCGCGATCCTGTACCGCGAACTGAAGCGTCTCGGCGACGACGACGTCCTGCTGGGCTGAGAGGGAATTTCCACTGTGACTGCCATTGAACTGCTGTCGTACGAGGACGCCCTCGCGTCGTACGACCCCGTCATGGGCCTCGAGGTCCATGTCGAGCTCGGCACGAAGACCAAGATGTTCTGCGGCTGCTCGACCGAGCTGGGCGCCGAGCCCAACTCGCAGACCTGCCCGGTCTGTCTCGGCCTGCCCGGCGCGCTGCCGGTCGTCAACGAGATCGGCATCGAGTCCGCCATCAAGATCGGCCTCGCGCTGAACTGCGAGATCGCCGAGTGGTGCCGCTTCGCCCGGAAGAACTACTTCTACCCGGACATGCCGAAGAACTTCCAGACCTCCCAGTACGACGAGCCGATCGCCTTCAACGGCTTCCTCGACGTCCAGCTGGAGGACGGCGAGATCTTCCGCGTGGAGATCGAGCGCGCGCACATGGAGGAGGACACCGGCAAGTCGCTGCACGTCGGCGGCGCCACCGGCCGCATCCACGGCGCGTCCCACTCGCTGCTGGACTACAACCGCGCCGGCATCCCCCTCATCGAGATCGTCACCAAGCCGATCGAGGGCGCCGGCGAGCGCGCCCCCGAGGTGGCCAAGGCGTACGTCGCCGAGCTGCGCGAGGTCATCAAGGCGCTCGGCGTCTCCGAGGCCCGCATGGACAAGGGTCAGATGCGCTGCGACGTCAACCTGTCGCTGCGTCCCACGCCCGAGTCCGAGTTCGGCACCCGCAGCGAGACGAAGAACGTCAACTCGCTGCGCTCCGTCGAGCGCGCGGCCCGCTTCGAGATCCAGCGCCACGCGGCGGTGCTCTCCTCCGGCGGCTCGATCGTGCAGGAGACCCGGCACTTCCACGAGGAGGACGGCTCCACCACGGCCGGCCGCATCAAGGACAACGCCGAGGACTACCGGTACTTCCCGGAGCCCGACCTGGTCCCGATCGCCCCGGCCCGCGACTGGGTCGAGGAGCTGCGCTCCGGCCTGCCGGAGATGCCGCGCGTGCGCCGCAACCGCCTCCTCCAGGAGTGGGGCGTCACCGAGCACGACATGCAGTCGATCCTCAACGCGGGCGCGGTGGACTCCATCGTCGCCACCATCGAGGCCGGCGCCGACTCCACGGCCGCCCGCAAGTGGTGGATGGGCGAGCTGGCGCGCAACGCCAACGAGCAGGGCGTCGTCGTCGACGAGCTGCCCATCACCCCCGTCCAGGTCGCGCGCGTCGCGGCCCTGGTGGCGGCCGGCGAGCTCAACGACAAGCTGGCCCGCCAGGTCCTCGAAGGCGTACTCGCCGGCGAGGGCACCCCGGACGAGGTCGTCGAGAAGCGCGGCCTGAAGGTCGTCTCGGACGAGGGCGCGCTCGGCGCGGCCGTCGACGAGGCCATCGCGGGCAACGCGGGCATCGCCGACAAGATCCGCGGCGGCAAGATCGCCGCCGTCGGCGCACTGGTCGGAGCGGTCATGAAGACCACCCGCGGCCAGGCCGACGCGGCTCGCGTCAAGGAGCTCATCCTGGAGCGCCTGGGCGTCTCCGAGGGCTAGCAGGGACTCGCGGCCCGTTCGCCGGTCGTCAGGAAGGGCCGTACCCGGTTTTCGGGTACGGCCCTTCCTGCGCGGCGGCTCTACTTCTTCAGGGTGGGCGCCCCCAGGACGAGCTTGCCCATGTCGCAGCTGTTCGCCGGGTCGCCGTACGCGATGGCGAGCCGCAGGCCGTTCTCGACATTGACGTTCAGCGTCTCCGGGGCTCCGAGGTTCACCTCGCCGGTGAACACGGCCTTCCCGTCCACCGAGATGGTGATCCGGGACGCGGTGTCGGCCGACGAGTCGTCGATGCCCGCGACCATCGTCAGCGTCTTCCACTGTAGGCCGAGGTTGTATTCGGCACTGCCGTTGCAGTCCTGGTCGCCCAATCCGGCGGGGACCAGCGCGGTGTCGTAGTACGTGCCGTTCAGCGTGCCGCCTTCGACTTCGAGCCACGCGAACTTGTCTTTGGCGACCGGGTTCAGGGTGGTGAGGGAGATCTCGTCCGTACCGGACGGGGCAGGCGACGGGGACACCGAGGCGGACGGCGACGGCTCCGTCGACCGCGTCACCGAGGCAGATGGAGCGGCCGATGTCTGCGAGCCCGGACCCGAAGACACCGGGGCCGGGGGCGGCGTCGACTGTGTGCTGCCGCTCCCCTTGTTCGCTCCGTCCTCGTCCTTGTCGCCCAGCAGCTGTCCGCCGCCCCATACGGAGGCTGCCACCAGCAGGACCACGGCCGCTGCTGCGACCGCCAGCCGGGTCCGGCGTCGCCCCGGCGGGGGCGGCTCGGGGGCCGGTTCCGTACGGGAGACGGTCGATGGCGGCGGACCGTACCCCTGCGGCACGCTCGCCTGCACCGGTGGCGGGGTGTACACCGGCTGCGGCGGGGGCGCCGCGGGGAAGGTCGGGGCCGCCACCGGTGCGGCCGGCGGCTGGGTCTGGGTCTGGGGCGGCGGCCGGGGCCGGGGGCGTCACCGGTCGTGCCGGTGCCGCGTCCTGGACCACCCGCTGGGAGGTGGACGTGGTGGTGGACACCACCGCGCGGCGGATGTCCTTCATCCAGCCCGCCAGGTTCAACGGACGCTTCAGCGGGTCGGCCGCGTAGATCGAGGCGATCTGCGCCCGCTGCTCCGCGTCCAGAACGGCGAACTGCGGCAGCCGTACGAGGGCCTGCGCCAGCAGTTCGGGCGTCGAGGGCGGGGACTCCCCGCTCAGCAGGAAGTACGCGAGGGCCCCGAAGGCGTACCGGTCCGCGCCCGGGGTCCGCTTCCCCTCGAAGACCTCCGGCGCCGCGTAGCCCTGGGTGAACCACACCTCCGCCGTCTGGTGGTCGGCGGTCAGCTTGCTGAGGCCGAAGTCCACCAGGGTGGCCTGCCCGTGCGCGTCGACCATGACATTGCCGGGTGACAGGTCACCGTGGATCACCTGGCGCCCGGAGGGGGTGGCCTTCCCCGAGTGCAGCCAGTCCAGTACGTCGGCCAACTGCTCCAGCGTGCGCATCACTTCGCGCCGCTCGGCGGCCGTGGCGAGGGTCCGCTCGGCCCGCCAGTCCCGCAGGTCGATTCCGTCGACGTGGTTCATGACCAGGACCAGGGCCCGCCCGGTCAGCGTCGAGGACTCCCCGGGCCGGTGGATCGGCGGCCCTTCGAAATGCTCCCGTACGCCCACGACCCCGGGCCGGTGGACGAAGCGCAGCAGTTCGGCCTGCTCGTTCCACTTCTGGCTGATCCGGTCGAAGACGTCCGGGGTGATCGTGGTCTTGGAGTCGAGCACCTTCACGACGACGGGCTCGGATCCTCCCGCGAGCTCGATCTCCGCCAGATAGAGCACGGCCTCCCCGCCGCGCCCGATGGACCGGAGTAAGCGGTAGCGGTCTGCTGCCGCGTCCGGCCCGATGTGTAGATTCTGGCTGGTCAATTTCCCCCCAGCGCCGGTTGTTTGAGTGGGGATCAGCTTCCCGGCGCGGGAGGGCGGCGGTCAAGGCGCGGCGGCGACGGATGTTCTGTAGTGATCGCTAATTAAATCGTGTACGGTTCTTTCTGTAGTGATCGTTACTGAAGTCAGGGGATCCTCTCGTGCACACCGTTCAGATGCATACCGTTCAGACCAGCTCCTACGCCCGCACCGTCCGCAAGGAGAGCGGCGGGCCCGGCCTCCTCCTCGCCCACGGCGGAGGCGGTTCGGTGGAGTCGAACTTCGGACCGATCCTCGACGCCCTGGCCGCCGGCCACAGCGTCGTCGGCGTCGACTACCCGGGAACGGGCGCCACCCCGCGCGCCACGGGGCCGCTCGAACTGGACGAACTCGCGGACCAGTTGGTAGCCGCCGCCGACGCGGAGGGGCTGGAGCGGTTCGCCGTCCTCGGCTACTCCCTCGGCGGGAACGTCGCCGTGCGCATCGCCGCCCGGTACCCGCGGCGGGTCACCGCACTGGTGCTCACGGCGAGCTTCGCCCGCGCCGGCCACCGGCTCGGCCTCATCACCGACCTCTGGGCCGAGCTGGCCCGCCGCGGGGAGGACGAGCTGCTCGCCCGGCTCCTCGTCCCGCTCGCCCTCGCTCCGCGGGTGCTGGAGGGGCTGACCGGCGAGCAGGTGGAGGAGGTCGTACGGGCCACCGCCGCTTCCTTCCCGCCCGGCGGCGGGGACCATGCCGCGCTGGTGAAGGGGGCCGACCTGCGGGCCGACCTCGCGCGGATCGACGTACCCGCGCTCGTCATCGCGACCACCGCCGACCGCCTCGTACCGCTGGAGGTCCAGCGGGAGCTGGCGGGCGCGCTGCCGGGCGCCCGGTGGGTGGAACTGGCCACCGGTCACCTGCCGTTCGCCGAACTCCCGGGGGAGTGGGCGGCGCTGGTCACCGGGTTCCTGGCGGGGCTGCCGGCGGTTCGGGGGTGAGCGGCGGGTCCGAGGGGGCGGGTCGAGCCGGAGGCGTCGTGGGCGGGTTCCGTTGCCGCCGTGGCTGCGATCTTGCCCCGTTGGTCCCGGGGGGCGGAAGGCGTTCGCCCCTAGGTGTGCTCCGTTTTTGTTCCTAAACTGGACATATGCCGCCAAGTCCTCCCCGCATCACCCATATGCCCCACTTGAAGGCTCTCGGGCCCGTCCTGCTCATCGGCATCGGAGCGGGCGTCGGAGCCGTGCTCTTCCGGTGGATGGTGATCGGGGCGACGGAGCTGCTCTCCGGCCACGCCGACTACGCCGCGGCCGGCCACGCCGCCCACCCCGGCGCACGCTTCCTCGGCCCGCACTTCGTCCTGCTCGCCCCCGTCGTCGCCGGCCTCGTCTACGGGCCGCTCGTCCACCGCTACGCCCGCGAGGCCCGGGGCCACGGGGTCCCGGAGGTCATGCTGGCCGTCGCCCACGG
This sequence comes from Streptomyces sp. CA189, assembly GCF_056428985.1. Taxonomy (NCBI): domain Bacteria; kingdom Bacillati; phylum Actinomycetota; class Actinomycetes; order Kitasatosporales; family Streptomycetaceae; genus Streptomyces; species Streptomyces sp. CA189. Next base: position 125,379 of record NZ_JBWJVM010000012.1, read on the forward strand.
CGGCGGCCGCATCAAGGGCCGCGTCGCCGCCGTCAAATCCCTCGCCTCCGCCCTCTGCATCGGCGGCGGCGGCTCCGTCGGCCGCGAGGGCCCCATCGTCCAGATCGGCGCGGCCCTCGGCTCCACCCTCGGGCGGCTGCTGAAGTCCGACGAGGAACACACCAAGCTGCTCCTCGCCTGCGGCGCGGCCGGCGGCATCGCGGCGACCTTCAATGCCCCGCTCGCCGGGGTGGTCTTCGCGATGGAGCTCATCCTCCGCCGCTGGACCCCCCGCACCTTCGGCTGCCTCGCCCTCGCCTCCGTCACGGCCTGCGCCATCGCCCGCGCGGTCTTCGGGGACCGGCCGTTCCTGGTCCTGGAGGTGATGCACGTGGGACACCCCGGGCAGTACCTGCTCTTCGCCGCCCTCGGAGTCCTCGCGGGAACCGTCGGGATCGGCTTCACGCGCTTCCTGTACGCGGCCGAGGACCTGTGCGACCGGCTGTGGCGCGGGCCGGAGTGGCTGCGCCCGGCGGTGGGCGGGCTGCTGCTCGGCCTGATCCTGCTGGCGCTTCCGCAGATGTACGGAGTCGGCTACCCCGTCCTGGAGGGCGCGGTCCACGGGAAGTACGCCCTGGGCCTGCTGCTGGTCCTGATGCTGGGCAAGATCCTGGCGACGAGCACCACGATGGGCATCGGGGGCTCGGGCGGGGTCTTCGCCCCGTCCCTCTTCATCGGAGCCACCCTCGGCGCGGCCTTCGGCCTGGTGGCCAACCCGGCCAGTGCTCCCGCCTTCGCGCTGGTCGGCATGGCGGCGGTCTTCGCGGGAAGCGCCCGCGCCCCGATCACGGCGGTGGTCATCATGGTGGAACTGACGGGCGAGTACACCCTGATCGCCCCCTTCATGCTGGCGGTGGCCCTGGCCACGGGCGTGAGCCGGCTGCTCAGCAAGGACACGGTGTACACGCTGAAGCTGACGCGGAGGGGGATCGGACTGGCGGCGTAGGGGGACGTAGGGGGACGTAGGGGGATCGGGGACTGCGGATCGGCGGCCCCCCGGCACCCCCAGCTGGCCGGCACCCCCGGCGGGCCGGCGCCTCCAGGCCTACCCCTGCCACACCCAGGGCACCGTCACCCCCAACACGTCGAAGCCCAGCCGCTCCAGGATCGGGCGGCTGTCCTCCGACGCGTCGACCTGGAGGTAGCGGATGCCCCGGTCCGCCGCCACGCGGGCCCGGTGGGCCACCAGGAGGCGGTAGATGCCGCGGCCTCGCCATTCCGGGACCGTTCCGCCGCCCCACAGGCCCGCGAAGGGGCTCCCCGGGCGCATCTCCATCCGGGCCGCGCTCACCGGGCTGTCGCCCGCCATCGCGACGACGGCTTCGATCGTGTCCGGCTCGTCCCTCAGCAGGTTCAGCATCAGGTCTCTGATGCGCGGGCGGCCCGCACCGAAGGCGCGGCGGTGGGCCTCCATCATCAGGTCCACGCCCTCCTCGTCGGTCACCACCCGCAGCGTGATGCCCTCCGGCGGCTCCACCGACAGGGCGGCCAGCTCCGCCGCCCGCCCCACCAGCAGTGTTTCCGCGGGCTCCGCCACGAAGCCGGCCGCGCGCAGCCGGTCCCCGAGGTCGGCGGGGCGGTCGTGGCCGTACAGCTTCCACTCGAACTCCGCCGACGGGACCTCGCCCCGATCTGCCAGCTCCGTGAAGAACGCCACCTGCTCCGCGATCACCGCATCCGCCGTGTGCTCGTCGAGGTCCGACCAGAGCACCATGCTCCCTCCGGGGCCGGGCACGATCTGCCGTACGACCGCGCCCGCCCGTTCCACACGCGCGTCACTGGTGTCGGGGCGGGCGTCCCGCCGCATCACGGAGTCGAACTCGGCGCGCACCTTCAGCAGGTCGTCTGCATCCATCGTCATCCGGCCAGCTGAGCAGCCGCCGACACGTCCGACAACTGCATTAACCTCACCCCGTGAGCGACCCCACGCACCCCACCACACCCACGCACCCCACCAGCCCCACCCACCTCTCCGTCTACACCGGCAAGGCCGCCCCCGACGCCGCCGTCGACCGGGGCTGGCTGCTGGGGCACTTCAAGGAGCCCGGCGATCCCCGCCACAGCGAGGACGTGGAGATCAAGTGGGGTGTCCACCCCAAAGGCGAGGAGCGGGCGCGGTGGGTGCGCGGAGAGTCCCGTACGGCGTTGCACGTACTGATCAGCGGCCGGTTCCGGCTGGAGTTCCCCGGCCGGAGCGTGGTGCTCGCCGAGCAGGGGGACTACGTCGTGTGGGGGCGCGGAGTCGACCACTCCTGGTACGCGGAGGAGGACTCGGTGGTGCTCACCGTGCGCTGGCCCTCGCTGCCGGGCTACCGGACGGACGAAGGCCCCGGCAACCGGCCCGGCAGCCGGCCCGACGATCAGCCCGACGATCAGCCCGACGACCAGTCCGGCCGGACCTCCGCTCCGAACCCCCGTGTGACCATGGTCCCGCACCTGCCCGAAGGCCTGTGACGCTGCCCACGAAGGCCGCCAACGATCACGCGACGCTGCGATCGTTGAGGTGTAGACCATGCGAGCCGCACCTACTCAAAATTCCAGACGTTCAGCGTTCAGTGTTCACGCGTTCTTTCCGACGGGCCGTTCCCCGGTAAAGATCCGAACCACCAGGGAGCCCGTCCGTTGTCAGCCCTCGCACGCTGGTGCATGCGGCACCGACTCGTTGCCGTCCTGCTCTGGCTCCTCGCCTTCGGCGGGACCGCCGCCGCCGCGGTCGGCGCCGGGACGGCGTTCTCCAATGACTACGAGGTACCCGGCACCGAGTCCGCCAAGGCGCACGCCCTGCTGCGTGAGGGCTTCCCCGGGCAGGGCGGCGATACCGACACCATCGTGTGGCGGGCCCCGGACGGGCAGAGCGTGCGGACGCCGGCCGTACAGGAGCGCATGACGCGCGCGCTCGACTCCATAGCCGGGCTGCCCGGTGTCGGATCGGTTGCCGGTCCCTACGGTCCCGGGCCCGACAGCGGGGCCCGGATCAGCCCCGACGGGCGTACCGCCTACGCCGTGGTCACCTTCGACCGGCAGGCCGACTCGGTGCCGAAGAGCGAGGCGAAGGCCGTCCTCGACGCCGCGAGGAACCCGACGACCCAGGCCGACGGCCTCCAGGTCGAGCTCGGCGGCCGGGCCATCGGCCTCACCGAGGCTCCCAGCGCGCACCTCGCCGAGGTCATCGGCGTGGCCATCGCCGCGCTGGTGCTCTTCCTGGCCTTCGGATCGCTGGCCGCGAGCCTGCTGCCCATCGCGACCGCCCTGGTCAGCGTGGGCACCGCCTACTTCGGCATCACCCTCCTCGGCCACGCGATGCCGGTCGCCGACTTCGCCCCGATGCTCGGCACCCTCGTGGGCCTCGGGGTGGGCATCGACTACGCGCTGTTCATCGTCACCCGCCACCGCAAGGGCCTCGCGCGCGGACTCCCGGTCGCGGAAGCCGCCGAGAGCGCCGTCGCCACCACCGGCCGGGCCGTGGTCTTCGCCGGGGCCACCGTCTGCATCGCACTGCTCGGCATGCTGGTCCTCCGGCTGAACTTCCTCAACGGCGTCGCCATCGCCGCCTCCGTCACCGTGGTCCTGACCGTCGCCGCCTCGGTGACCCTGCTGCCCGCGCTCCTCTCGTACATCGGCATGCGCGCGCTGTCCCGCCGGGAGCGCCGCAAGCTGGCCGCCGAGGGTCCGCAGCCCGATGCGGTCACCGGCTTCGCCGCCCGCTGGTCGGCCTTCGTCGAGCGTCATCCGAAGCTGCTCGGCCTGGTCGCCACGGTGGTCATGGTGGTGCTGGCGCTGCCCACGTTCTCCCTCCACCTCGGCACCTCCGACCAGGGCAACAACCCGGCCACGTCCACCACCCGCAAGGCCTACGACCTGCTCGCGGAGGGCTTCGGCCCGGGGATGAACGGCCCGCTGACCGTGGTCGCCCGCCTCGGCGGGGCCGGCGACCGGCTCGCCGTGGAGACGCTGGCCGAGTCGCTCCGTACGACCAGGGGCGTGGCGGCGGCCGGACCGGCGGTCTTCAACCGCAGCGGCGACACCGCCGTCGTCACCGTCGTACCGGACTCCTCTCCGCAGTCCCGGGCCACGAGCGAACTGGTCGACAGGCTGCGCGCGGACGTCATCCCGCGCGCCGGCCACGACAACTCCATGCAGGTGCACGTCGGCGGAGTCACCGCCGGCTACGACGACTTCGCCGAGGTCATCGTCGGCAAACTGCCGCTCTTCGTCGGGGTGGTCATCGCGCTCGGCTGCGTGCTCCTGCTGCTGGCCTTCCGCTCCATCGGCATTCCGGTCAAGGCGGCCGCCATGAACGTCGCCGCCGTCGCCTCCTCCTTCGGAGTCGTCGTCGCGATCTTCCAGTGGGGCTGGGGCAGCGAACCGCTGGGGCTGGGCAGCGCGGGGCCGATCGAGCCCTTCCTCCCGGTGATCATGGTCTCGGTGCTCTTCGGGCTGTCCATGGACTACCAGGTGTTCCTCGTCAGCCGGATGTACGAGGAGTGGCTGGAGACGGGGGACAACAGGCGGGCGGTGCGCGTCGGCCTCGCCGAGACCAGCCGGGTGATCAACTCGGCGGCCGTCATCATGATCGCCGTCTTCCTGGCCTTCGTCCTCAGCGGCGACCGGCTCATCGCCATGTTCGGCATCGCGCTCGCCGCGGCCGTCGCGCTCGACGCCTTCGTCCTGCGGACCCTGCTCGTCCCCGCCCTGATGCACCTGCTCGGCGGAGCCAACTGGTGGCTGCCGGCCTGGCTGGACCGCCGGCTCCCGAAGATCAGCATCGAGCCCCCGGAGCGCCGTCCGCATGCGAAACTTCCCCTGCAGCGGCCCGGCGCGGACCCCGCCACGAGCGAGGACGCGGCCGAGCCCGCGACCAGCTCCCGGTGATCCGGCCACCCGCCGCTCGATAGCCAAGGAAGAACGCGCATGTTCTCGATAGACCTCGCCGACGACGCCCAGCTGTTCCCGCTGGAAGCCCGGCACGCGGAGGAGTTCTTCGCCCACATCGAACGCGGACGCGAGTTCATCGGCCAGTACGTCGGCTTCCCGGACCGGTCCTCCGACCTGGAGTCCGCCCGGGCCCTGCTGGCCAAGTACGCGGTCACCGCGGGGGAGGACGGCGCGCGGTTCTTCGGGATCCGGCGGGGCGGCACCCTCGTCGGCGGGGTGCTGTTCCCGGCCTTCGACGCGGCGACCGGCAACTGCGAGATCGGCTGCTGGCTGGAGCCCGCCGCGGCCGGCCGCGGTCTGGTGACGAAGGCCTGCCGCGTCCTGATCGACTACGCCTTCGGCGAGCGCGGCATGCACCGCGTCGAATGGCACGCCGCCTCCGGCAACAAGAAGAGCCTCGCCGTGGCCGAGCGCCTCGGCATGACCCGTGAAGGCGTCATGCGCCAGAACCACCTGCACCGGGGCGTCCGCCAGGACACCGAGGTCTGGGCGCTCCTCGCCCCCGAGTGGTCCGCGGCCCGCCCCGCGTAACCACCCGCGCCCCCGCGGGCAACGACCCCCGCGCCCCCGCGCGTTACCACCCCCGCACCTCCGCGCGTCACCACCCCCGCGCCCTCCCGTCCCCGTCCCGCCACCCGCGCGTACCGGAATCCGCCGGGGGCCGGGGCGGGGCGCTGTCCGCTGCCCGGCCGGATTCTCAGGAACCTCTCAGAAAAGCCGCCTACGGTGCCCCGCATGGACACCACCAAGACCCCCGCCCCGACCGCGCCCGAGGCGGACTCCCCGGCCGACCTGAAGAAGGCCGCCACCGACGAGACGACCACCCCGGCCGCGGCGGACACCGCCGTCACCGAGGAGGTCCCGGGCGAGGAGCTCGCCACCGACCTCGACGAGGAGCTCGACGAGTTCGACGCCGAGGCCGACGAGGAGCAGAGCAGTGGTGTCGCCTCCGGAGCCTCCGCGATCGTCGCCGCCGGTCTCGGCCTGATCGCCCTCAGCGGAAGCTGGACCTCCCGCGTCATAGGCGAGCGGGAGACCCTCAAGGGCCAGATCAGCTCGGCCAACGCCACCACCACCGCGGACAAGATCGAGGCGCTGTACGGCAACGCCTGGCAGATGACCGCCCTGGTCAACGGCGTCCTGTCGACGGTCGCGCTGCTCATCGCCGTCTTCGTGCTGGCCCGTCCGGCCTTCGGCGCCCCCGGCCGCACCCTGCCGGCCTGGGTCCGCTCCGTTTCCTGGGCCGCCGTGGTCGTCGCCGTGATCGGCGTGATCGCCTTCGTGTTCATGTACCTTCTCGCCCTTCCGACGGCCCCTGTCGGCGCCGCTTAGTCCGTACGCTGCCGCCCGGCGGCCCGCCTAGGCCGTTCGTGCCTGCCCGGCGGCCCGCCTAGGCACTGCCTTAGGCCACCTCAGGGACCCCGGGTCCCGGTCTAAGGCCCCCGGCTCGTACAGATGCGGCATGCTCCCGATGTGCCGGCACCCCCTGGGGCGCGAATCTTGGATCACACCGAACGAGGTGTCCGAGAAACGCCCACCAGGGAGCACGAGATGCTCGAGTACGAGATCGCCACCGCCCGCCGCGACGACCTCATCCGCGAGGCCGACGCCTACCGGCTGGTCCAGGAAGCGAAGAAGGCCCGCCGCTTCTCCCGGAGCCAGGAACCGGAGGGGTCGGTGAGAGGGGAGCGCGGCCGGTTCACCCGCGCCGCGTAACCCGCGTCGCGAGACCGTGCGAACCGGCACGTGATGAGAAGCGCAGCGATATCCAGTGCCGTTGAGCAGGGCCCCTGTGCGATGCTCGGCGGCGTGGAGACCAGATCTGTCAGCCCGGTGTTCGTCGGCCGAGCCGACGAACTGGCCGTACTCACCGACGCCCTGACGCGCGCCGCCGGCCAGGAGCCGCAGGCACTGCTCATAGGCGGCGAGGCCGGGGTCGGCAAGACCCGCCTCACCGAGGAGTTCCTCTGCGAGGCCGACCGCCGCGGCGCGGTCGTAGCCGTCGGAGGCTGTGTGGAGATCGGGGCGGAGGGACTTCCCTTCGCCCCGTTTTCGACGGCGCTGCGCACCCTGCACCGCCTGCTCCCCGACGAGCTGGCCGCGGCCGCCGTCGGCCAGGAGGACGAACTCGCGCGCATCCTCCCCGAACTCGGCGAGACCCCGCGCGGCCCGCACGACGAGGAGAGCACCGCCCGGCTCTTCGAGCTGACGGCCCGCATGCTGGAGCGCCTCGCCGCCGACCGCACCGTCGTCCTCGTCCTGGAGGACCTGCACTGGGCGGACACCTCCACCCGGCACCTGCTCTCCTACCTGTTCCGCGCGCTCGGCAGCGGCCGGCTCGTCGTGGTCGCCACCTACCGCGCCGACGACGTCCACCGCCGCCACCCGCTGCGCCCGCTCCTCGCGGAACTCGACCGGCTGCGCACCGTGCAGCGCATCGAGCTGTCCCGCTTCAACCGGGCCGAAGTGCGCCGCCAGCTCGCCGGGATCCTCGCCTCGCAACCCGACGAGGACTTCGTCGAATCGGTCTTCGACCGCTCCGACGGCAACGCCTTCTTCGTCGAGGAACTCGTCGCCTCCCGCGCCAGCGGCTGCGCCACCGGCCTCACCGAATCCCTGCGCGACCTGCTCCTCGTCCGCGTCGAAGTCCTCCCGGACGCCGCGCAGCGGGTCGTGCGCATCGTCGCCGAGGGCGGCTCCACGGTGGAGTACGCCCTGCTGCGCGCCGTCACCCGGCTCACCGAGGACGAACTGATCGAGGCGCTGCGCTCGGCCGTCGGCGCCAACATCCTCCTCCCCACCTCCGACGGGGACGGCTACCGCTTCCGCCACTCCCTGGTCCGCGAGGCCGTCTCCGACGACCTGCTGCCCGGCGAGCGGGCCCGCGTCAACCGCCGCTATGCCGAGGAGCTCGAACAGGACGACTCGCTGATCCGCGCGGAGGAGCGGGTCATCCGCCTCGCCACCTACTGGTACTACGCCAACGACGCGGTCAAGGCCCTGCCCGCCGTGCTCGCGGCCTCGGTGGCCGCCCGGCGCCGGCACGCCTACTCCGAGCAGTTGCGCCTGCTGGAGCGGGCCATGGAGCTGTGGGAGGCCGTGCCGGAGGAGATACGCGACGAACTGCGCCCGGCGGACTACACCGAGGTCTACCCGCCCTGCGGCTGCGACCCGGCGACCACCCCGCTGCAACGCATCGACCTGCTCGCCGAAGCCACCGTCGCGGCCCGCTTCGGCGGCGAGCGCGAACGCGCGCTGAAACTGACCAAGACGGCCCTGCGACTGCTGGAGGACGGCCACGACCCGCTGCGCGCCGCCTGGTTCTGGACCGAGCGCTCCCGGATGATCGCGAGCCTCGCCCGCGGCGACGGCTGGGCGGAGCTCGCCAAGGCACAGGAGCTCGTCCGCGGGCTGCCCCCGTCCCAGGTGCACGCCGACGTCCTGGTCCGGGCCGCGAGCTGGGGCATGCTCCACAAGCCGGGGCCCGACAACCTGGTCGCCGCCGAACGCGCCGTGGAGTACGCGCGGATGGTCGGGGCCGAGGACACCGAACTCAACGCCCGGATCACCGTGGGCAGCCTGCTCGTCGACGCCGGGGAACCCGAGCGCGGTCTCGCCGAGATGTACGCGGTCAAGGACCGGGCCGCCGAACTCGGGCTCGGCATGCTGGTGGGACGTGCGCACGTGAACCTCACCTCTCATCTGGAAAGCCTGGGCCGGTCCCGCGAAGCCGTGGAACTGGCCGAACAAGGTGCCGAGCTGGTCAAGAACTCCCATCTGATGGACTCCGAGGCCTACATCCGGGGGAACCTGGCGGAGAGCCTGTACAGCCTCGGCCGGTGGGAGGAGGCCGCGACGCAGGCCCGGCGCACCCTGACCCTCGTCAGCAGCGCCGCCCCGCGCGCCGCGGCCGTCGTACGGCTGGCCTACCTGGCCCTGGCCCGCGGCGAACTCGCCGAGGCCGCGGGCCAGCTCACCGCCGCCCGCACCCACTTCGGGTCCCACGACGGCCAGCCCCAGCACCGGATCCCGCTGTTCCGCCTCGCGATCGGCGTGGCGGCGGGGGAGGGCCGGATAGCCGACGTCCGCAGCGAGGTGGCCGCCGTCATCGAGCACGGCTTCCCGCTCGGCAACCACCGCTACGCCTGGCCGCTGCTGCTCGCCGCCGCCTCGGCCGAAGCCGAGGCCCGGGGCCTGCCGGCCGCCGAGGCCGGCCGGGAGGAGGCGCTGACGGTGCTGCGCGGCGCCGCCCGGGCCCTGGCCACCCCGGTCCCGGTGTGGAGCGCCCACTCCGAGTACCTCAGGGCCGAGCTGCTGCGGGCCGAGGCCCGGGACACCGTCGCCGACTGGACGGCCGTGGAAGCGGCCGTACGCCCCCTGGAGCGCCCCTACCTGCTCGCCAGGGCCCGGTACCGGCTCGTGGAGGCCCTGCTGGCGGCCGGCGGGGACCGCGAGGCCGCCGCCGGGATGCTCCAGGAGGCCCACGCCACCGCCGAGCAGCTCGGCGCCCGCAGGCTCCGCGAGGACCTGGCCCTGCTCGCGCAGCGCGCCAGGCTCCCGCTCACCCCCGTGGACGCCGCCGCCAAGGCCCTGCTCGCCCCGGACACCGACCCGGTCGAGGCGCTGGGCCTGACCAGCCGCGAACGGGACGTGCTGCGCCTGGTCGCGGCAGGCCACACCAACCGCCAGATCGCCGAGGAGCTGTTCATCTCCCCGAAGACGGCCAGCGTGCACGTCTCGAACATCCTGGCGAAGCTCGGCGTCGCGGGCCGCGGCGAGGCGGCCGCCCTGGCCCACCGGCTACGGCTCTTCGGCCCCCTCGCCCCGCAGGCGGCCGGGAAGCGGTGAGGACATGTCCCGCTAGGCCGCCGGGTGCTCCTTCGCGCGTATGAGCACCTTGCCGGAGTCCAGGTCTATGGGACCCTTTCCCGGGTCGCCGTCATTCACGTCGATCCGGGAAAGCTCCAGCCGCTTCTTCTCCTCGTCCGTGTGCTTGCGCCCCGGACTGAACAGCTCCTCGATCATGTTGAACATCGCGTCCACCGCGCCTTTCGTCCCCCCGTCGGGGCCCGCCGGTCATCGCACCGTCAGTGTCAGGATCCTGTCGTCGGCCGCTTCCGGCGACCCGCGCCCGTCCGTCTCGCTCGTGACCAGCAGCAATCTGTCCCCACCGAGGGGCACCACGGTGCGCAGCCGGCCGTACTCGCCCGCCAGGAACGCCTCGGGCTCCGCCACCGGCTCCGCCCCGGCCAGCGGAATCCGCCAGAGCCGCTGCCCCCTCAGCCCGGCCATCCAGATGGAGCCCTGCGCCCAGGCGATCCCGCTCGGCGAGGCCTCGTCGGTCTTCCACACCGCCACCGGATCGCGCATCCCCGGCTTGCCGGCCTTGCCCTCCGCCTCCGGCCAGCCGTAGTTCGCTCCGGGCTCGATCAGATTCAGCTCGTCCCAGGTGTTCTGGCCGAACTCGGCTGCCCACAGCCGTTTGTCCTTGTCCCAGGCGAGCCCCTGCACATTGCGGTGCCCGTAGGAATAGACGACCGAGTCGGCCTCGGGATTCCCGTGCACCGGCTCCCCGTCCGGGGTCATCCGCAGGATCTTCCCGCCCAGCGACTTCTTGTCCTGGGCCAGCCCGGTCTCCCCGGTCTCGCCCGTCCCGGCGTAGAGCATCTTGTCCGGGCCGAAGGCGATCCGCCCGCCGTTGTGGATGAGCCCCTTGGGGATGCCCCTGAAGACCGTGTCGGGTGCGCCCAGCTGATCGCCGGCCGGTCTCTTCTCGTCATAGAGCAGCCGGGCGATGCGGTTGTCGGACTCGGTGGTGAAGTAGGCGTACACCATCCGGTCGGAGGCGAAGGAAGGGGACACGGCCAGGCCCATCAGCCCGCCCTCGCCGCCCGGCGCCACTCCGGGCACCCTGCCGACCGCGGTCACGGCCCCCGTGCCCACGTCGACCCGGCTGATCGTGCCCTTGTCCCGCGAGGCGACCAGCAGGTTCCCGTCGGGCAGCGGAGCCACCCCCCACGGGGATTCCAGGCCCTGGGCGGCCACGCCCGTCACCGTCACCTGGCCCTTGGCCGGCGGCGCGGAGGCCGGCGCGGAGGCCGAGGCGGAAGCCGACGCGGAGGGCCCGCCCGAGGCCCCCGGCGGCGCGGAGCCGGCGGCCGTGCCCGGTGGCGCATCGCTCGGCCGGGCTCCGGCGCCGTTCGGCGGCGAGCACCCCGCCGCCAGCAGCGCCCCGCATCCCGCCAGGGCGAACGCCGCCAGTACCCCGCGGGCCCGGGCACGCGGACCGGCGTACGACCGCATCGGCAGCGGCTCCCGCCCCTGGCCCGGCCCCTGGCCCAGCCCTTGAGCCTGCTCCTGCCCCTGGCCCTGCCCCTGCCCCCGCGCCTGACCCTGATCCAGTCCCCGGCCGTGTCCGTATCGCATCGCCGTACTCCCCTCCGGTCCTCCGATCGTGCCCTCGCACGACTCAACAGCGCCGACCATGCCGCAAGTTCCGCCACTCGTACACTCGATCGAGTGGTTCAGGCGCCCATGGGCACCGGCAGCTCCGCCAGCTCCACCAGATCCTCGGCGGTCAGCCGCACCTCCGCCGCCCGCGCGTTCTCCGCCGCCCAGCGCGCCTGCCCGGCCCCGGGCACCGGTACCACCTGCGGACCCTGCGCCAGCACCCAGGCAAGGGCCACCTGCGCCGCCGTGACCTCGTCCCCGTGCCGCCGGGCGACCCGCCGCAGCCCCACCACCAATACCTGGTTCGCCGCCATCGCGTACGCCGTGAACCGCGGATGCCTGGCCCGCACGTCCTCCGGCTCGAACCCCTCGCCCGGAACCAGCGTCCCGGTCAGGAACCCGCTCCCCAGCGGCATCGCCGCCAGGAACCCCACCCCCCGCGCCGCGCACCACGGCAGCAGCCGCCACGCCGCCTGCGGGGACCACACCGACAGCTCCGCCTGCACCGCGCTCACCGGGAACACCTGCTGCGCCCGCTCCAGGTGCCGCACGGTCGCCTCGTACGCCCGGTCCCCACGCCGCCCCGCGCCCGGCCCGGTGCCGGCCCCCAGCGCGCAGAAGCCCAGCGCCCGCACCTTCCCCGCGCCCACCAGCTCCGCCAGCGCGCCCCAGGACTCCTCGACGGGCACGTCCGGGTCCACGCGGTGCAGCTGGTACAGGTCTATGACGTCGGTGCGCAGCCGCCGGAGCGAGGCGTCGCAGGCCCGCCGCAGGTACCCGGGGCGCCCGTCGGCCACCACGTGCACCCCGTCGGCCCGCAGCCCCGCCTTCGCGGACACGAAGGCGTCGGCCCGGCGCTCGCGCAGCACCCGGCCGAGCAGCAGCTCATTGGTGTAAGGGCCGTACAGATCGGCGGTGTCGAGCAGGTTCGCGCCCAGGTCGAGGGCCGTGTGCACGGTGAGCAGCGAGTCCTCCCGCCGCCTGCGCGAAGGCGCGTACGCCCCGCTCATCGGCATGCACCCGAGGCCGATGGCACCCACCGCCAGCGCCCCCGCCCCGATCGACCTGCGCTCCACCGTGCGTCCCCCTGGTGCTCCCGGTCCGGCACACAAACTAACGGCTCGATCAGGATCCCCTGGCATAGCCTCCTGATCATGACTGCAGAGATGCGCGAGACCCTCGACGTATGGCTTCCCTTCCCCGCCGAGGAGATCGAGGGGCTGCCCGATTCCTTCCGGTACCGCCACTGGGACGGAGAGGAGACCTTCCCGGCCGATCCGGCCGCCTGCGTCTTCTACGTCACCCCGTACATGAAGTCCCCGGCCGTCACCCTGCGCCCGCTGGCCGCGATGCCCCGCCTGCGGGTCGTCCAGACCCTGACCGCCGGTGTCGATCACGTGCTGGGCGGCCTCGGCGACCTCGCCCCCGGCGTGCGGCTGTGCAACGCCAAGGGCGTCCACGACGCGAGCACCGCCGAGCTCGCGCTCACCCTGATCCTGGCCTCCCTGCGCGGGATCCCCGGCATGGTGCGCGGCCAGGACCGCGAGGAGTGGCGCTTCGGGTTCTACGAGGCCCTCGCGGACAAGTCCGTACTGATCATCGGCTACGGCGCGGTCGGCGCGGCCATCGAGGACCGGCTCGCGCCCTTCGAGTGCGAGCGGATCGTCCGGGTCGCGCGGACGGCGCGCACCACGGCGCGCGGGCCGGTGCACGCCCTCTCCGAACTGCCCCAACTCCTGCCCGGCGCCGACGTGGTGATCCTCGCCACCCCGCTCACCGAGGAGACGAGGGGGCTGGCCGACGCCGAGTTCCTCGGCCGCATGAAGGACGGCGCACTGCTGGTGAACGTGGCCCGCGGACCCGTCGTCGACACCAAGTCCCTTCTGGCGGAGGCGGAGTCGGGCCGACTGCGCGCCGCGCTCGACGTCACCGACCCGGAACCACTGCCTTCAGGCCATCCGCTCTGGCATGCTCCGGGTGTCCTGATCACGCCCCATGTGGGCGGCAGCAGCTCCGCGTTCGAGCCGCGGGCGAAGCGGCTGGTGGCCCGTCAGCTCCGCAGCTTCGCCGCCGGAGACCCCGTGGAGAACACGGTGTTGATCACGGAATGACGCGCGGTGCGCACGCTCCGCGTTCGTCCGAATGCGCTCGGTGGGCACAACTCCCCTGTTGGTGACGGAGCGTAGAGAAACTATGTCCCTGAGTGACGAAAGTGGTGTATCGTCCGGAACAAGGGGCTGCGCCACGAACGTCTGGCGCTGGGGAGTGATCGGACACTTTGGGGGGCGACGGGCGATGCACGGCCAATGGACGAAGGATCCGATGCGGCGAAGCCGCCGGAGGCGACGGTGTCGGGACTGGACTGCGCCGGAACCAGCCAGCGAGGGGGACCGGTGAGCGCCCCGGGGGCGGCGCTCCTGACCCGCCAGCCCCTCGCCGCCAACGGTAAGGCGGTGGCGATGCAGCTCCTCCTCGCGGTGGTCAGCAGCGGGTATGCCGTGGGCGCGGCCCTCGGCTGGGGATCAGAGGAACTCGCCGAGATCATGGGCGACTTCGGACTCAGCGCCGCCGGACTGCTCGCCGCCGTCTCCTGTTTCACGTACGCCAGGGCCATTGACAGCCGGGAGCGCCCGGCCTGGCTGCTCTTCGCGTTCTCCTCGCTCATGGGCTGCTGCGGCAACGCGGTCTGGGGCTGGTACGAGGTGGTCCTCGGCGAGGCCGTGCCGAAGCCCTCCCTCGCCGACTTCGCCTTCCTCTGCTTCGCGCCGCCCGCCATCGTGGGCCTGCTCGTCCTCGCGAAGCGCCCGGTCACCCGAGCCGGCTGGGTCTGCCTCGGCCTCGACTCCTGGCTCATCGGCGGCTCCCTGCTCACCCTCTCCTGGAGCCTGGCCCTCGCGCACGCCGCGCAGACCGCCCAGTCCGGCGCACCCGGCAGCGTCCCGCGCGCGGCCCTCTCGCTGGCCTACCCGCTCCTGGACATCGCGCTCGTCTCGATGGTGCTGGTACTGCACTTCCGCCGCTCCGAGACCAACCGCTCCGCCGTGAACACCGCCATCGCGGCCCTCGCCCTGACCGTGCTGAGCGACGCGCTGTTCACCTCGCCGCTGCTCAGCGCCGAGTACCAGTCCGGCCAGCTCCTCGACGCCGGCTGGTTCGCCGGCTCGCTCCTCCTCGCGTACGCGCCCTGGGGCGCGCGCCGCATGCACCCCGGCCCCGACCCCGTCGCGCACGCGCGCGCCGAGCGCCCGCACAGCCGCCCCATCACCGGCTCCCTGCCCGCCCTCACCCCGTACCTCGCGGCGGCCGTCTGCACCCTCGGAATCCTCTACAACGTGGTGGACGGCAGGAAGGTCGACCGGGTCGTCGTCTTCACGGGCTGCACGGTCGTGCTCGCCCTGGTCATCCGCCAGGGCATCATGCTGCTCGACAACATCGCCCTGACCCAGGAGCTGGCCCAGAAGGAGAACCACTTCCGCTCCCTGGTCCAGGGCTCCAGCGACGTCATCATGATCGCCGCACCCACCGGCACCCTGCGCTACGTCAGCCCCGCCGCCGCCGGGGTCTACGGCCGCGAGGCGGAGGAGCTGGTCGGCACCGAGCTGGCCACCCTGATCCACCCGGAGGACCTGGGCCGCGTCGTCCACGAGGTGCGCCGCTTCCTGGCCGCGCCGCCCGCCGAGGAGCCGACCACCCGCATCGAGTGCCGGTTCAGATCGGGCGGCGGCGAGTGGCTCAACGTGGAGTCCACCGTCAACCGCCACCAGGGCGGCCTCATCCTGAACAGCCGCGACGTCACCGAGCGGGTCCGGCTCCAGGCGCAGCTCCAGCACAGCGCCGAGCACGACCCGCTGACCGACCTCCCCAACCGGGCCCTGTTCACCCGCCGGGTCCGCCAGGCCCTCACCGGCCGGCGGGCCGGGGACCACAGCACCGCCGTGCTCTTCATCGACCTCGACGGCTTCAAGGCGGTCAACGACACCATCGGCCACCAGGCCGGTGACGAGCTGCTCATCGAAGCCGCCCGCCGGCTCCAGGACTCGGTCCGGGCCGGGGACACCGCGGCCCGCCTCGGCGGCGACGAGTTCGCCGCACTGATCCTGGGCGACGGCAACCGCGACCGCAGCGCCCGCGAGTACCAGGTCCACGAGATCGCCGACCGGCTGCGCACCACCCTCTCCCAGCCCTACCGGATCGCCGGGAGCGAGGTCCGGGTCGCCGCCAGCATCGGCGTGGCCTTCGCGGACCCCGGCATCACCCCTTCGGACCTCATGCGCAACGCGGATCTCGCGATGTACCGGGCCAAGGCGGGCGGCAAGGACCGGGTCGAGATGTACGCGCCCCAGATGCAGGCCGAGGTCGTCCGCAAGGCCGAGCTGGCGGGGCGGCTGCGCACCGCGCTGCACGACGGGGAGTTCGCCCTGCTGCACCAGCCCGTGGTCTCCCTGGCCTCGGGGGAGATCTCGGCCGTGGTGGCCCAGGCCCGGTGGCGCTCCGCCCAGGGGATCCTGTTCACGCCCGCCGAGTTCCTGCGGGTCGCCGAGTACAGCGGGGGAGGGGCCAGCGGGGGAGGCCGGGGGGGGCGGGGCCGGAGAGGGAGGGGCCACCGCCAGGGCGGCCGTGCCGGACGCCTCGCGCACCGCCGAGCTGGGGCGCTGGCTGCTGGAGGAGGCCGTCGGGCAGGCCGCCGAGCGCCACCGGGCCGGGCACGACGTCCCGGTGGCCGTACGGATGACCGCGCAGCGGCTGCTGGACCGGTCGATGCCGCTGGGCTCCGTGGAAGCCCTCCTGACCCGCAAGGGGCTGCCGTCGGGCGCGCTCGTCCTGGAGCTCGCCGTCTCCGACCCCAGGGTGCCCTTCGACGACCTGGAGCGCCGCCTGGCGGCCCTGCGCCGACTCGGGGTCCTGATCGCCCTGGACGGCTTCGGCAGCGGTTACGCGGCCATCAGCGCGCTGCGCAGGCTCCCCGTGGACATGCTCAAACTCGACCGCGGACTGGTCGAGGGGGTCGTGGAATCCCCCCGGCTCCACAAGATCACCGCAGGTTTGTTGCGGATCGCAAACGACCTCGGCATGCAGTCGGTGGCGGAGGGCGTGGACCTCCCGGAGCAGGTCATGGCCCTGCGCGCGATGGGCTGTACCCATGGGCAGGGAATGGCCTTCTCCGGCCCTCTGGACGAGTACAGGCTGCGGCGAGCGCTCGTGCGCGGTACGTTCCCAGTACCGGGCGGTGCGGCCCAACCCGCGTTGGCCGGTGGTTCGCCAGGGGGCTCGATGGTTATCCACAGAGGCTCACATAATGAGACGCCCGTCCCACCCGCTTGACATCACCCTCCCGCCGGAGGGAGGGTCAATGCCATGCGCACCCGAATTCTCGTACTTGGAAAGCGCGTCGGCTGAAGCTGGGACCAGCATGTCCCCGCTCAACGCACCCGACGCGCTCCCCTCGCTTGCCTCCCGGCACGAGGGGTTTTTTGTTGCACTGGCAACGTCGAATCTCGTAAAACCCTCCTCGTAAAACCCTCAGCTTCGAGAAGAGAATGCCGATGACCGAGCAGGCCACCGGGGCCCACCATCCGCAGCCGCGGGCCCGTACCGGCGGACACCACGCCGCCGCAGTTGAGCACGTCACGGGTGCGCAGTCCCTCATCCGCTCTCTCGAAGAGGTGGGGTGCGACACCGTCTTCGGCATTCCGGGCGGCTGCATCCTCCCGGCGTACGACCCGATGATGGACAGCAAGAAGGTCCGCCACATCCTGGTCCGCCACGAGCAGGGGGCCGGCCACGCCGCCACCGGCTACGCCCAGGCGACCGGCAAGGTCGGCGTCTGCATGGCCACCTCCGGCCCCGGCGCCACCAACCTGGTCACCCCGATCGCCGACGCGCACATGGACTCCGTGCCGCTCGTCGCGATCACCGGCCAGGTCTCCTCCAAGGCCATCGGCACCGACGCCTTCCAGGAGGCGGACATCGTCGGCATCACCATGCCGATCACCAAGCACAACTTCCTGGTCACCAAGGCCGAGGACATCGCGAGGACCATCGCCGAGGCCTTCCACATCGCCTCGACCGGCCGCCCCGGTCCGGTGCTGGTCGACATCGCCAAGGACGCCCTGCAGGCGAAGACCACCTTCTCGTGGCCGCCGAGCCAGGACCTCCCCGGCTACCGGCCGGTGACCAAGCCTCACGCCAAGCAGATCCGCGAGGCCGCCAAGATGATCGTCGCCGCCAAGCGGCCGGTCCTCTACGTCGGCGGCGGTGTCATGAAGGCCGGCGCGACCGCCGAGCTGAAGGTCCTCGCCGAGCTCACCGGTGTCCCGGTCGTCACCACCCTGATGGCCCTGGGCTCCATCCCGGACAGCCACCCGCAGAACGTCGGCATGCCCGGCATGCACGGTGCCGTCACCGCGGTGACCGCGCTCCAGAAGTCGGACCTGCTGATCGCGCTCGGCACCCGCTTCGACGACCGTGTCACCGGCAAGCTGGACAGCTTCGCCCCCTTCGCCAAGGTCATCCACGCGGACATCGACCCGGCCGAGATCGGCAAGAACCGCGCCGTGGACGTCCCGATCGTCGGTGACGCCCGCGAGGTCATCGCCGACCTGATCCAGGCCGTCCAGGCCGAGGCCAACGACGGCAACGTCGGCGACTACACCGCCTGGTGGAAGGACCTCAACCGCTGGCGCGACACCTACCCGCTGGGCTACGACCTGCCCGAGGACGGCACGCTCTCCCCCCAGCAGGTCATCGAGCGGATCGGCCAGCTGGCGCCGAAGGGCACCATCTACACGGCCGGTGTCGGCCAGCACCAGATGTGGGCCTCGCACTTCGTGAACTACGAGGAGCCCCGCACCTGGCTGAACTCCGGCGGCGCCGGAACCATGGGCTACGCGGTCCCCGCCGCGATGGGCGCCAAGGTCGGCATGCCGGAGCGCACCGTCTGGGCGATCGACGGCGACGGCTGTTTCCAGATGACCAACCAGGAACTGGCCACCTGCGCCCTGAACAACATCCCGATCAAGGTCGCGATCATCAACAACGGTGCGCTGGGCATGGTCCGCCAGTGGCAGACCCTGTTCTACAACCAGCGGTACTCGAACACCGTGCTGCACGCCGGCGAGACGGGCACCGACACGGCCGTCGGCTCCCAGCTCGGCGAGTCGGCCGCCCCCCGCATGGGCACCCGCGTCCCGGACTTCGTCAAACTGTCCGAGGCCATGGGCTGCGTGGCGCTGCGCTGCGAGGACCCGGCCGACCTGGACAGGGTCATCGCCGAGGCCAACGCGATCAACGACCGCCCGGTCGTCGTCGACTTCATCGTCCACGAGGACGCCATGGTGTGGCCGATGGTCGCCGCCGGCACCTCGAACGACGAGGTCATGGCCGCACGGGGCGTCCGCCCCGACTTCGGCGACAACGAAGACGACTGAGCCGAGAGAGCCTGAGAGAGAGAACGACTCACATGTCCAAGCACACGCTCTCCGTCCTGGTCGAGAACACGCCCGGCATCCTCGCCCGGATCGCCGCGCTGTTCTCCCGCCGCGGGTTCAACATCGACTCCCTCGCGGTCGGTGTCACCGAGCATCCCGACATCTCGCGCATCACCATCGTCGTGAACGTCGAGGACCTCCCGCTGGAGCAGGTGACCAAGCAGCTCAACAAGCTGGTCAACGTGCTCAAGATCGTCGAGCTGGAGCAGCACAACGCCATCGAGCGCGAACTCGTTCTGGTGAAGGTCCGCGCCGACAACGAGACGCGCTCGCAGATCGTCGAGATCGTCCAGCTGTTCCGCGCCAAGACCGTCGACGTCTCCCCGGAGGCCGTCACCATCGAGGCCACCGGCGGCACCGACAAGCTGGGCGCGATGCTCAAGATGCTGGAGCCCTTCGGCATCAAGGAGCTCGTCCAGTCCGGCACGATCGCCATAGGGCGCGGCGGCCGGTCCATCACGGACCGCAGCCTGCGCGCGCTCGACCGCAGCGCCTGAGCCCGGCCGGGCCGGTGACACCGGCCCGGTCGTGCCCCGCCCGTCCGTTTCTCGCTCGCTCGTATGGCGAGACCGAGAACCACGTATTCCGTTCCCCGCCGTACGGTGGGAGCAACACCAGCGCACCAAGGAGATATCCCAGTGGCCGAGCTGTTCTACGAGAACGACGCCGACCTGTCCATCATCCAGGGCCGCAAGGTCGCGGTCATCGGTTACGGCAGCCAGGGCCACGCCCACGCGCTGTCGCTCCGTGACTCCGGCGTCGACGTCGTCGTCGGCCTGCACGAGGGCTCGAAGTCCAAGGCCAAGGCCGAGGAGCAGGGCCTGAAGGTCCTGCCCGTCGCCGAGGCCGCGGCCTGGGCGAACGTCATCATGATCCTGACCCCGGACCCGCTCCAGGCCGAGATCTACGCCGCCTCCATCGAGTCGCACCTGGAAGAGGGCGACGCGCTCTTCTTCGGCCACGGCTTCAACGTCCGTTACGGCTTCATCAAGCCCCCCACCAACGTGGACGTCGCCCTGGTCGCGCCGAAGGGCCCGGGTCACCTGGTCCGCCGTCAGTACGAGGAAGGCCGCGGCGTGCCCTGCATCGCCGCCGTCGAGCAGGACTTCACCGGCTCCGCCTTCCAGCTCGCGCTGTCGTACGCGGCGGGCATCGGCGGCACGCGCGCCGGCGTCATCAAGACCACGTTCACGGAGGAGACCGAGACCGACCTGTTCGGTGAGCAGGCCGTTCTCTGTGGTGGTGCCTCGGCGCTGGTGAAGGCCGGTTTCGAGACGCTGACCGAGGCCGGCTACCAGCCGGAGATCGCGTACTTCGAGTGCCTGCACGAGCTGAAGCTCATCGTGGACCTCATGTACGAGGGCGGCCTGGAGAAGATGCGCTGGTCGGTCTCCGAGACCGCCGAGTGGGGCGACTACATCACCGGTCCCCGCATCATCACGGACGCCACCAAGGCCGAGATGAAGAAGGTCCTCGCGGAGATCCAGAACGGCGAGTTCGCCAACACCTGGATGGCCGAGTACAAGGCCGGTCTGCCGAAGTACAACGAGTACAAGAGCGCCGACGAGGCGCACCTGCTCGAGACCACCGGCAAGAAGCTGCGCAAGCTGATGAGCTGGGTCGACAACGACGAGAGCTGATCCGCCTCGCCGCGGGGCGGGTAGGCACGGCCCGGGCCCCGCGGCACACCGGCTCGGGCACCCGGACGGCGGGCCTCCTGGAGGACCGCTTGTCCACCCCGGCCAATCTCGTGCGGGTGATCCTTCCGTACAGGCGGAATTCCCTTCCGGATCCGCCACTACACTGCACAACACAACGCGTCAGGCCCACAGTGTCGTGCGTCTTCCACGCGGCTACCCCCCTCCACCGCCTGCGGCCGTCGGGACGGCCGTCCGCACTGGACTTGTGAGGACCCACGTGAGCTCGAAACCTGTCGTACTCATTGCCGAAGAGCTGTCGCCCGCCACTGTCGAGGCGCTCGGCCCGGACTTCGAGATCCGGCACTGCAACGGTGCCGACCGTGCGGAGCTGCTCCCCGCGATCGCGGACGTCGACGCGATCCTGGTCCGCTCCGCGACCAAGGTCGACGCCGAGGCCATCGCCGCCGCCAAGAAGCTGAAGGTCGTCGCCCGCGCGGGCGTCGGTCTCGACAACGTCGATGTCTCCTCGGCCACCAAGGCCGGCGTGATGGTCGTGAACGCCCCGACCTCCAACATCGTCACCGCCGCCGAGCTGGCCTGCGGCCTGCTCGTCGCGACGGCCCGCAACATCCCGCAGGCCAACACCGCTCTGAAGAACCGTGAGTGGAAGCGGAACAAGTACACGGGTGTCGAGCTCAGCGAGAAGACCCTCGGTGTCGTCGGCCTCGGCCGCATCGGCGTCCTGGTCGCCCAGCGCATGTCGGCCTTCGGCATGAAGATCGTCGCGTACGACCCCTACGTGCAGCCCGCGCGCGCCGCCCAGATGGGCGTCAAGATGCTGACGCTCGACGAACTGCTCGAGGTCGCCGACTTCATCACCGTGCACCTGCCCAAGACCCCCGAGACCCTCGGTCTCATCGGGGACGAGGCCCTGCACAAGGTCAAGCCGTCCGTCCGCATCGTCAACGCCGCCCGCGGCGGGATCGTGGACGAGGCCGCGCTGTACTCGGCCATCAAGGAGGGCCGCGTCGCCGGCGCCGGCCTCGACGTGTACGCGAAGGAGCCCTGCACGGACTCCCCGCTGTTCGAGCTCGACCAGGTCGTCTGCACCCCGCACCTCGGCGCGTCCACGGACGAGGCCCAGGAGAAGGCCGGCGTCTCGGTCGCCAAGTCGGTGCGCCTGGCGCTCGCCGGCGAGCTCGTGCCCGACGCGGTCAACGTCCAGGGCGGCGTCATCGCCGAGGACGTCCGTCCCGGCCTGCCGCTCGCCGAGAAGCTCGGCCGCATCTTCACCGCGCTGGCGGGCGAGGTCGCGGTCCGCCTCGACGTCGAGGTCTGCGGCGAGATCACCCAGCACGACGTCAAGGTGCTCGAACTCTCCGCGCTCAAGGGTGTCTTCGAGGACGTCGTCGACGAGACGGTCTCCTACGTCAACGCCCCGCTCTTCGCGCAGGAGCGCGGGGTCGAGGTCCGTCTGACCACCTCCTCGGAGTCCCCGGACCACCGCAACGTGGTGACCGTCCGTGGCACCCTGTCGGACGGCCAGGAGGTCTCGGTCTCCGGCACGCTCGTGGGCCCGAAGCACCTGCAGAAGATCGTCGGCATCGGCGACTACGACGTGGACCTCGCGCTCGCCGAGCACATGATCGTCCTGCGCTACGCCGACCGCCCGGGCGTGGTCGGCACCGTCGGCCGCATCCTCGGCGAGGCCGGCCTCAACATCGCGGGCATGCAGGTCGCCCGCGCCGAAGAGGGCGGCGAGGCCCTCGCGGTCCTCACGGTCGACGCCGAGGCCCCGGTGAACGTCCTCGCGGACATCGCCACCGAGATCGGCGCCGTCTCGGCCCGTACGGTCAGCCTCGGCTGACGTTCCGGCAGCTGACAGAGCGAAGGGCCCGGGGGAGACCCCGGGCCCTTTTGCGTGCCCCGCCCCGCTACGCCGCTCAGCGCGCGAGTGCCTCACCGGCCGGGGCCGGCTCCGTGGGGGCCGGGGCCTGGGCTCCGCGCCCCCGGAGCAGGGCCGCGGCGAGCACCGCCGCCGCGAGGAGCAGGACCGTACCGCCCCAGGCCGCGTACTGCATTCCGTGCACGAAGGCCTCCCGGGCCGCTGCCAGGACCTGCCCGCCGGCCGCGCCGCCGAGCTCCTGCGCTGCGGCCACGGCCCCGCCGAGGGTCTCCCGCACGGCGGGCTCGGAGCCGGCCAGGTCGGAGCGGTAGACCGCCGTGCCCAGGCTGCCTAGGACGGCCATCCCGAGGGCGCCGCCGAACTCCGTGCCGGTCTCCAGCAGGGAGGCGGCGGAGCCGGCCTTCTCGGCGGGAGCGGAGCCGAGCGCCATGTCCGAGACCAGGGACATCACGGTGACGATGCCCGAGGCGAGGACCCCGGCTCCGGTCAGCAGCAGCCACAGCGAGTCGGTGTCCACCAGGCCGATCAGGGCGAACCCGGCGGCGGCGAGGACGAAGCCGCCCGAGACGACGTAGGCCCGGTCGGTCTTCTGGGCGAGGGCCGCACTGGCGGGGGCGGCGGCGCCGATGAGGACCGAGGGGGCGAGGCTCCAGAGGGCGGCTTCCAGGGTGCCCATGCCGAGCACCGACTGCAGGTACTGGGTGGTGAAGTACGCCGAGCCCATCATGGCGAAGGCGGCGACGGTGTTCAGGCCGATGCCGGCGCCGAAGCCGCGCCCGCGGAAGAGGGCCCGGGAGACCATGGCGCCGTCGCGGGTGCGCTGGCGGCGGACGAAGAGGTACCCGAAGGCCAGGCCGGCGGCGAGGCAGCCCGCGTAGAACGGGGTGAAGCCCTCGGCGGCGATCTCCTTGAGCCCGTAGACCACCGGCAGCACGGCGGCCATCGACAGCGGCACGCTCAGCAGGTCGAAGCAGCCGGGCGCCGGGTCCTTGAACTCGGGGACCAGCAAGGGGACCAGGACCAGCAGGAGCAGCATCGCGGGCACGTTGATCAGGAAGACGGAGCCCCACCAGAAGTGGTTCAGCATCACCCCGCTCAGCACCGAGCCGAGGGCGATGCCGCCGGTCATGGCGCCGGACCAGATCGCGATGGCCTTGCCGCGCTGCCGGTCGTCCTGGAAGAGGTTGCGTACGAGGGCGAGCGTGGACGGCATCAGGGTCGCGCCGCCGATGCCGAGCAGGACGCGGGCCGCGATGAGCATCTCGGCGCTGGAGGCGTAGGCGGCGGCGACGGAGGCGAGCCCGAAGGCGGCCGCGCCGGCCAGCAGCAGCCTGCGGCGGCCGATCCGGTCGCCGAGCGAACCCATCGTGATGAGCAGGCCGGAGAGGGCGAAGGCGTAGCTGTCGAAGATCCAGAGCTGCTGGGTGCCGCTGGGGTCCAGCTCCCGGGTGATGGCCGGGATGGCGAAGTAGAGGACGGAGACGTCCATCGAGACCAGGAGCAGGGGGAGCAGGAGAACGGTGAGGGCGGTCCATTCCCGGCGACCGGCGAGACGCGCTGCGGGGTTCGTCATGAGCAGCAATGTACAAGCGTCATAAACGATTGTCTAGGACGGGCGTATAGGACGATTGTGTGGAACGTTTGTCTTGGACGGGCGTCTTGGCTACCGTGCAGGCATGGGACATCGCGAAGACTTGCTGGAAGGCGCCAAGAAGTGCCTGGTCGAGAAGGGTTTCGTGGGGACGACCGCCCGCGACATCGTCAAGGCCGCGGGTGCGAACCTGGCCTCGATCGGCTACCACTACGGGTCCAAGGACGCCCTCATGACGGAGGCGTTCATGGCCGTGGTCCAGGAGTGGGGTGACCAGTTCACGGGCGCGGTGAAGGGCGAGGGCGGCTCGCTGGAGCGCTTCCGCTCGGTCTGGGACGGGGTGCACGCCGGGCACGAGGAGTCCGGCCCTATCTGGGCGGCCAGCATGGAGGTCGCGGTGACCCGGGACCGGCTGCCGGAACTGCGGGCGATGCTCGCCGCCTCGCAGGGGGAGGGGCGCAAGGGGCTGGTCTCGATGTTCACCGGCGTGCCCGAGGGGGACCTGACGGAGGAGGACGCGCGGACCGCCGGCGCCTTCTACCAGGCCCTGCTGAACGGCTTCATGCTCCAGTGGCTCTTCGACCCCGCGTCGGCCGCGACCCCGGCGGAGCTGACGGAGGGGATGCGGCGGGCGGTGGCCGCGATGGCCGGGGGCGCGGCCGGGGGCGGGGGCGCGGCCGGGGACGGGGCGGGCTGACCCGGCGCCCCCGCGCCTGCGCTAGCCGTGCAGGCGGGTGGCCTTGAGGGCCATGTGGAGGAGCAGGCGGTCCTCGCCCTCGTCCAGATCGAGGCCGGTGAGCTGCTCCACGCGGGACAGGCGGTAGTACAGGGTCTGGCGGTGGATGCCGAGGGCCGCCGCCGCGCGGCCCGCCTGGCCGGCGCAGTCCAGGAACACCTCGGCGGTCCGGGCCAGTTCGGGATTGGCCGGGCCGCGCAGGGCGCGGGCCACCGGGTCGTCCAGGGCCTCCTCGGCGACGGACGCCAGCATGCGGTACGGCCCGATCGCGGACCACTGCGCGACCGGCCCGAGCCGCGGCCCGGCGGCTGCGGCCCGGGCGGCGGCGGTGGCCTGCTGCCAGGCGGCGGGCAGCCCGGTGAGCGCCCGCACGGGGTCGGACACCCCGGCGGTCATCCCACCCGGGGCGTGGCCGGCCGCGGAGCCCGCCGCGGAGCCGGAGCCGCCCGCCGAGCCCGCGCCGCCGGCGGCGGCGGCCGATGCGGGCCGTGCCGCGCGGGGCCCGGTGCCGCCCGTAGTGCCCGCGCCGCCGCCCGCCGGGGGCCGCCCGGCGCGGGCGCCTGTGCCGACGGCCGGGCCCGCCGCGCCGTGGCCCTGGCCGGGGGCGGGCGTGCTCGGCATCAGGCGGGAGATCGCCGTGAGGGCCGGAGCCAGCGGGTCGGCGCCGCGCAGCCGGATCAGGACCGCGAGGGACTGCCCCGCCGGGCCGCCGCCCGGGTGGGGCTCCTGCTCGCCGGCCCCCCGCCAGGGCGCCACGCACACGGCCGCCGCTCCCGGGACCGAAGCCGGGGCCTCGCCGGACCACGGGCTCACGCAGACCGCGGCGTGCGGTCCCTCGCCGCCCGGACCGAGTGCCACCCGTAGGGCGGCCACCGCCATGTCCTGCTGCCAGCCGCGCCCGGCGGTGAGCACGGCGAGGAACTCCCGGGACAGGTCGGCCCCCGCCCGGGCCTCCTCCGCGAGCAGCAGCCCGATCCGCTGGGCCACCTCCATGGCGGCGGCCAGGGCCTCCGCGTCGGGGCCGGGCTCCTGGTCCAGGAGCCACACGTAGCCCTGGACGATCCCGCGGTACCGCACCGGCAGGCAGATCCGGCCCCGGAAGACGCCGGCGTCCGGGGCCGCCGGGATCCTGACCGGTCCGGTGGCCCGGGCGATGCCGAAGCCCTCGAACCAGGACCGGACGGCCGCCGTCGACTGGCGGGTCAGGATCGAGCGGGTCCGTACGGGATCCATGGCGAGATCGTCTTCGCTGTCGTGCGCGCCGAAGGCGATGAGGCGGAAGTCCCGGTTCTCCAGCGTCGCCGGGGCGCCGAGCAGCGCCGAAATCTCGTCCACCAGGTCCTGGTAATCGCCTTTCACCCGCACATTCTCCCACCCCCGCACCTGCCCTTCAGACAGATGTATGAGATCCGGGCCACGGATGCGTGACAGCTGTCGATGGCAGAGGATCGGGGAGATCCCTAGGTTTCACGGTGGTTTTACTTGCGTTTTCCTTATGGCCTCCGTCGTCCCGGCGCGGGGCGAATGTCGGCTTCTGCCCGCCACCCGTTGGAGGTACCCCGTGCTGGGTCCCGCGATCCTCGCCGCCTCGCGCAGCGACAAGATGCGCCGAATCGTCTCTGCCGCCCCGGTGACCAAGCCCGTGGTGAACCGGTTCATCCCCGGTGAGACGGTCGACCAGGTCATCCCGATCGTCGAGGACCTGACGGGCAAGGGCCTGGAGGTGACCCTCGACGTCGTCGGCGAGGACATCACCACCGTGGAGCAGTCCCACGCCGCGCGTGACGCGTACCTCGAGCTCATCGAGCAGCTCGCCCACCTGGGCCTCGGCGAGACCGTCGAGATGTCGGTGAAGCTGTCCATGTTCGGCCAGGCGCTGGAAATCGAGGGGGGCGAGTCCGCAGGACTCTCGGTTGAGGGTGGTGGCGGGCGACGGGCGGGCGGCCACGAGCTGGCCCTCGCCAACGTCCGCCCGGTCGTCGAGGCCGCCGCCGCCATCGGCACCACCGTCACCCTGGACGCCGAGGACCACACCACCCTCGACTCGATGTTCGCCATCCACGAGGAGCTGCGCCGCACGTTTCCGCAGACCGGCTGCGTGATCCAGGCGTACCTGTTCCGCACCGAGGCCGACGCCCGCCGCCTGGCCGCGGCCGGCAGCCGCGTACGCATCGTGAAGGGCGCCTACAAGGAGCCCGCCGAGGTCGCGTACCAGGACAAGGCCGAGATCGACAAGGCGTACGTCCGCATCCTGAAGATCCTGATGGAGGGCGAGGGCTACCCGATGATCGGGTCCCACGACCCGCGCCTGATCGCCATCGGCCAGGAGCTCGCCCGCAAGGCCGGCCGCAAGCTGGACGAGTACGAGTTCCAGATGCTGTACGGCATCCGCAGCGAGGAGCACCTGCGGCTGGCCGCCGAGGGTCACCGGATGCGCGTCTACACGGCGTACGGGACCGACTGGTACGGCTACTTCATGCGGCGCCTCGCGGAGAAGCCGGCCAACCTGCTCTTCTTCCTCCGCTCGATGATCACCAAGAACTAGGCCCTCCCACTAGCTCAAGGAGCACCCCGCATCATGGACGCTGTAACCCAGGTCCCCGTGCCGGTCAACGAGCCGGTCCACTCGTACGCCCCCGGCACCCCGGAGCGCGCGCGTCTCGAAACGCAGCTGAAGCAGCTGTCCGAGAACCCGATCGACCTCCCGATGACGATCAACGGCGTCAAGCGGATGGGCGGCGGCGAGCGCTTCGACGTCGTGCAGCCGCACGACCACAAGTCGGTCATCGGCACCTACGCGAACGCCACCCGGGCCGACGCCCAGGAGGCCGTCGACGCCGCGCTCGCCGCCGCCCCGGCCTGGCGCTCGATGTCCTTCGACGACCGCGCCGCGATCATCCTGCGCGCCGCCGAGCTGCTGTCCGGCCCGTGGCGCGAGAAGCTGGCCGCGTCCACCATGCTCGGCCAGTCGAAGACCGCGCAGCAGGCCGAGATCGACACCCCGTGCGAGCTCGTCGACTTCTGGCGCTTCAACGTCCACTTCGCCCGCCAGATCCTGGCCGAGCAGCCGGTCGCGAACTCCGCCGGCGTGTGGAACCGCAGCGACCACCGCCCGCTCGAGGGCTTCGTCTACGCGATCACCCCGTTCAACTTCACGGCCATCGCGGGCAACCTGCCGACCGCCCCGGCCCTGATGGGCAACGTGGTCGTGTGGAAGCCGTCCCCGACGCAGACCCACTCCGCGGTCCTCCTGATGGAGCTGCTGGAGGAGGCCGGCCTGCCGAAGGGCGTCATCAACCTCGTGACCGGCGACGGCATCGCCGTCTCCGACGTGGCGCTGACCCACCCGGAGCTGGCGGGCATCCACTTCACCGGTTCGACCAAGACCTTCCAGTACCTGTGGAAGACGGTCGGCACCAACATCGAGACGTACAAGTCCTACCCGCGGCTGGTCGGCGAGACCGGCGGCAAGGACTTCGTCGTCGCGCACCCGTCCGCGGACCGCGCGATCCTGAAGACCGCCCTGACCCGCGGCTCCTTCGAGTACCAGGGCCAGAAGTGCTCGGCGTCCTCGCGCGCCTACGTCCCGGCCTCGATCTGGAACGACGGCTTCAAGGAGGCCTTCGCGGCCGAGGTCGACGGCATCACCATGGGCGACGTCCGCGACCTGACGAACTTCATCGGCGCCGTCATCGACGAGCGCTCCTTCGCGAAGAACAAGGCCGCGATCGACCGCGCGAAGGCCGACCCGACCTGCGAGATCGTCGCCGGCGGCACGTACGACGACGCGGAGGGCTACTTCGTCCGCCCGACCGTCATCGCGTGCACGGACCCGGAGAACGAGGTCTTCACGACCGAGTACTTCGGCCCGATCCTGGCGATCCACGTCTACGATGACGCGGCCGCCGACGGGTTCGACGCGATGCTCGCGCAGATGGAGTCCGTCTCGGCGTACGCCCTGACCGGCGCCGTCATCGCGCAGGACCGCTACGCGGCGGCCGACGCGATGGAGAAGCTCCGCTTCGCGGCGGGCAACTTCTACATCAACGACAAGTCGACCGGCGCCGTCGTCGGCCAGCAGCCCTTCGGCGGCGGCCGCGCCTCGGGTACCAACGACAAGGCCGGCGCGGCTTCGAACCTGATGCGCTGGACCTCGACCCGCTCCATCAAGGAGACGCTGGTCGCCCCGACCGAGTACGGCTACCCCCACATGGGCTGACCTCCGCCCCGCTGAACCCCGCCCCCGTTCCGGTACCCCCAAGTCCGGAGCGGGGGCGGTTTCCATTTCCCCCTCGGCAACTTCTGCTAGCCTGAACGCAGTTGTCGTGTACGGCGACCAGCTCCGCCACTCGGGCCCGGTATCCCGAGGGAGCCAAGGGCTCTGACGAGTTCCCGTACGGGGTGGGACAGACCGCTGGGAGATACGCAACCTCTACGCGCCCGTACCGGGACCGGTGCCCGGGGAGACGTATGTCCAGGCGTACAGACAATCACCACCGTGCCGCGTCCATCTGCCGCGCAGCCACCGGGCTGTCGCACCGCACCTGCCTGGGCTGGGCCGAAACCGGCCTCATCACCCACCGCCAACCGGTGCCCGACGCGTCCGACCCGGCCCAGCGTGCCTTCGAAGCGATGGTCGCGCTGACCGCGGGCGACGCCCTTCGCGACGGACAGCTCGACGGGGCGGTGTTCGGCGTCGTCGCCGCTGTGCCGTCGGCGGGCGGCCTCACCCTCCGGCTTCACGAGCGGATGGCCCGGCGGGTCATCACCGGGCTGCTGCCTCACCTCGACGAGGAGTACGGGGGCCTGCGCGGGGTGCCCGGCCTGAGGGTCACCGCCGACACGGAGGGGTTGACCCTGCGGGATGCCGTCGGCGGCGGAACCATCCGCCTTCAGGTCGTCCCCGGCGCCTGGCGGCTTCCGGACGACGGCGACGGGCTGCGGTACGTGGGCCGCATCGCAGACGGGGCGCCGCATCCTGCGGAGCAGGAGGAACTGCACCGCTGGACGGGCACCGCGATGGCCGGGCCGGACCCTGCCTACCGGGACCACCTGCTCAGCCGGCTGCTCCGCCGTCCGACGCTGATCAACCGTACGGGGAAAGCCCACGGCTGGGTGAACTCCTACTGCCACCAGTACCAGGACCTCGTGCTGGAGTGGTGCTGCGCGCCGGGAGCCCCGGAGATGGAACAGTCGCTACGCCGCAGCGGTCTTGCCGCGCGCCCGGAAGGGGCTCCCCCCGAACCGGATCCTCCGGCCGCCCGTCCCGGCGTCATCAGGCTCGGCCGTGCGGAGGTGTCCGTCCGGTGCATGGACTTCGCGCACTCCGGCGGGGAGATCGCCAAGATCACCACGTCGATCGAGCGGAGGTACCAGTGATGCTGACCGCGGCGATCGTGACGGCGGCCGTGTTCGGGGTCGCCAAAGTGGTGCGGGACTGGCTCATCCTGCGGCAGGTGCGGGCCGCCATGGACGCGGGGACGCCCGAGGACCGGGTGCGCATCGGGATGAGGCTGGCCTCGGCCCTGGGCGGCGGACAGGCCGACGCGGTGGCTCCGGGGCCGGGGCCGGACCCGGAGCCACCCGTCGGGGAGGGAGTCACACCTCGACGATGACCTGGTCCAGGGACTTGCGGATCAGGTCCGGGACCTCGCAGTCCTCCGCCGGGTAGCCGACCGGGATCACCGCGAAGGCCTTCTCGTTCTCGGGGCGGTTCAGGACCTGGGACAGGAAGCGCATCGGGCTCGGGGTGTGGATCAGGGCGGCCAGGCCGGAGAGGTGGAGGGCGGACAGGAGCATGCCGACCGCAATGCCGACCGACTCGTCGACGTAATAGTGCTTGTGCTTCGTGCCGTCCTCGCCGAGCCAGTAGCGCTGCTGGAAGACCACGATCAGCGCCGGGGCGTCGGTGAGGTGGGTCTTCACGGCGTCCGTGCCGATGGGGCGCAGGGCCGCCAGCCACTCGTCGCCGAGCCGGCCGTCGTAGGAGAGCTGCTCCTCCTGCTCGGCGGCCGCGCGGATCTGCTCCCGTACCGCCGGGTCCTTGACCAGGACGAAGGTCCACGGCTGCTGGTGCGCCCCGGAGGGGGCGGTCGCCGCGCACGCGATGGCGTCCCGGACCACCTGCTCGGGCACCAGGTCGGGGGAGAAGTGGCGTACGGTCCTGCGCTCGTCCATCCGGGTGCGCAACTCGGCGGCGCGGGCCAGGGATTCGCCGCTCGGCATCCGCTCGGGCCGGTAGGCGGCGGGACGGTACGGCTGGCCGTGGATCGGGGTCCACTGCTGGGTATCGGGTGACATGGGGTGAGTCTGCCGAGCCAATGGTCCAGACCGCCAGAGCCGCGTCGGCCGAATCCGGCCGGTGGGCGATATTTCATGTCCGCATAGCGGAGATCCGTGGTGGGGGGAGCCCGCTTGGTACGGTCCCGGGATGGGTGACGAGGGTGTGGGCGAGGGCGCGGCCGCCGTACGGGAAACCGTGCTGCGGCACACCTCGCAGCTGGCCGACGGGGAGTTGCGGCGGGTGCGGGAGATGCTCGACGGGGCCTTCGAGGGGGAGTTCGGGGACGCGGACTTCGAGCACGCGCTGGGCGGGATGCACGTGCTGGTGTACGAGGGCGGGGAGCTCGTCGCGCACGGGAGCGTCGTGCAGCGCCGGGTGCTGCATCAGGGCCGGGCGCTGCGCACCGGGTACGTGGAGGCCGTGGCCGTACGGGCCGACCGGCGCCGGCGCGGGCTCGGCGGGCTGGTGATGGAGGCGGTCGAGGGGGTCGTCGGGCGGGCCTACGCGCTCGGGGCGCTCAGCGCCTCCGCCGACGGGGCCCGGCTGTACGCGGGCCGCGGCTGGCGGGTGTGGGGCGGGGAGATCGGGGTGCTCGGGCCCGGCGGGCCCGAGCGGCTGCCCGAGGAGGAGGGGTCGACGTACGTGTGGACGCCGCCCGGCGGTGGGGTGCTGCTCGATCCCACCGCCGGGCCGCTGTCCTTCGACTGGCGCGACGGCGACGTTCTTTAGCTGCCGCTGATGCTCGGGGCGCCCGACTCGATGTGGCCCGTGTAGCGGCGCGACCAGGTGCCGTCGGAGTCGGCGAGGACCGTGAAGTCGTACCAGCCGTTGTTGTAGGCGACGGCGTTGAAGTAGTCCTCGCGGGAGGAGTTCGCCGGCACCGTGTACGTCCACGGGCCGTCCGTGCGGTAGGCGTTCGCACGGATCGTGAAGGTGACCGGCGAGGCCGAGGCGTTCGTCATCTTGAGGTGGAGCGCCGTCTTGCCGGTGCCCGGCTCCACCGCGAAGCGGGAGGCGGCCTCGATCGACTTGCCCGCCTTCGACGCGTCGCCGATGAAGCGCCGCAGGAAGCGGTTCGGCCCGTACATCGAGATGTCGTACTTGCCGGAGCCGCTGCCCGTGCCGATGTTGAAGTAGTCCGTCGACGTGGCGCCGGCGTCCACCGTGTACTGCCAGGCGGCCGTGTCCCGGTGCTGGTGGGGGTGGATCGAGAAGTGCGCCGCCTGCTTCGCCTCGGCGCCCGCGTTCGTCATGGAGAACCACGCCAGGATCTTGCCGGCCGCCCCGAACTCGAAGCGGTCCAGGTTCCCGTTGACCTGGTACGGAAGGGCGCGCGCGGGCCGCGTCCCGGCCTCCTGCACCGGCTGCGCGTTGTCCTGCGGCACCGGGTTGGGCATCGGCGCGCACGTCGCCTGGCCGATGACCTCGGCCGTGGACGGGAGGCCGGCGGGAACCCCGTAGAGCGGGTGTGCGAAGTCGAAGACGCCCGTCAGGTCGCCGGTGACCTTGCGGCGCCAGGCGCTGATGTTCGGACAGGTGGCGGGGGTGCCGAGCGAGGCCGTCCACTTCTCCATGAAGCGCAGCACGGAGGTGTGGTCGAATACCTCGGAGCTCACCCAGCCGCCGCGGGTCCACGGGGACATCACGATCATCGGGACCCGGAAGCCGAGCCCGATCGGGACGCCGTCGATGTACTCGCCGGCGGTGCCGGGCGGGGCGATCGGCGGCGGGACGTGGTCGAAGAAGCCGTCGTTCTCGTCGTAGTTGAGGAAGAGGACGGTGGAGTCGAAGACCTCCGGGTTCGCCGAGAGCGCGCGGTAGACCAGGTCCACGAAGTGCGCGCCGTCGCCGGGCGGGGCGTACGGGTGCTCGGAGAAGGCCTCGTTCGCCACGACCCAGGAGACCTGGGGGAGGGTGCCGGCGACGACGTCCGCGCGGATGGCGGCGGCGATGTCGTCGGGGGTGGAGCCGGTGACCTTGGGGACGGAGCCCATGCCGCGGTCCCAGAGGGGGTTGCCGGGCTTGGCGTCCGTGAACTTCTTGAAGTAGGCGAGCCCGTTGTCCCCGTAGTTGTCCTGGGCGTTCTGGTAGACCTTCCAGCTCATGCCGGCGCGCTGGAGGGCCTCCGCGTACGTCTCCCAGGTCAGCCCGGACTCCTCGCCGCCGTCCTTGCTGCCCGCGTCGATCTTTCCGCTCCACAGGAAGGTGCGGTTGGGGCCGGTCGCGCTCAGGGTGGAGCAGAAGTAGGCGTCGCAGATCGTGTAGTTGTCGGCGAGGCCGTAGTGGAACGGTATGTCGCCGCGGTCGAGGTACCCGAGGGTGCGGGTGTTGCCGACGCCGGTGACGAAGTTGTCCATGCGGCCCTTGTTCCAGGCCGCGTGCTGCGAGGTCCAGCTGTGCGGGAGGTCGCCGCTGCACTGGGCGAGGGTCTCGCCGTCGACCCCGCCGGCCGGCGGGGTGGAGCTGAGCTTCCACGGGTACTGGCGGCCGCCCCAGTTGGGCTGGTTGAAGGTGCCCCAGCCGCCCGGGATGTTGCCGGCCGCGCGGTCGCCGAAACCGCGGACACCCTTCAGCTTGCCGAAGTAGTGGTCGAAGCTGCGGTTCTCCTGCATCAGGATCACCACGTGCTTCACGTCGGTGATCGTGCCGGACGCGGCGGCCGCGGCCGCCGAGGTCGGCGCGATCGCGGGCAGGGCCGCCCCTGCCATCAGCCCGGCGCCGATTCCCACGAATCCTCTGCGGCTGATAGGTGTCACTGGCTGCTCGCCTCCAACTCAAGTGCCCCGCTGGCACATTGACGGCAAGAGTGGCGGTAGTCGAGCCAAAGGTCTACAGCCGTGCGGTAAGAAGTCGGTGAACATCCGGGTGGCCGGATTCAGACGTCGATCCGGACGAGCATTTTGCCCAGGTTCTCTCCGCGGAGCATGCCCCGGAAGGCGTCCACCGTGTGGTCAAAGCCCTGTACAACGGTGGTGTCGGTGCCGATCCGGCCACTGCGCAGATGTGGGACGAGGAAGTCCTCCAGCTCGTCCTGCAGATTGGTGTGATTTCGAACCAATACGCCTTCCAGGCGGAGTGACTTGTGTACGACTTCGAAGAGGTTGCGGGGCGCGGCGGGCGAGCGGTCGCCGTTGTACATCGAGATCCCGCCGACCCAGGCGATGCGGCCGTACTCGCGCAGCACGTCGATCGCCCCCTCCAGGTGGTCCCCGCCGACGTTGTCCACGTAGACGTCGATGCCGCCCCCCGTGGCAGCCGCGGCCTGCGCGAGCTGCTCGCCGACCGGCCCGTCGTGGTAGTCGAAGGCGGCGTCGAAGCCGAGGACCCCGGTGAGGTGGCGGACCTTCGCCGCCGAACCCGCGCTGCCGATGATCCGGCGGGCGCCGAGCAGCCGGGCGATCCGGCCGACGGCCGTGCCGACCCCGCCCGCCGCGGCCGAGACGAAGAGGTCCTCGCCCTCGCGCAGGGCCGCGGTGCGGGTCAGGGCGGCGTACGCGGTCAGGCCGGTGCCGCCGAGGATCGAGAGGTACGCCTCCAGCGGGACCCCCTCGTGGCCGCGCAGCTTGCGGGTGCCGCCGACGCCCAGGGTGACGAGGGCGTGGGTGCGCCAGCCCTCGCGGTGGAAGACCAGGTCTCCCTCCGCGAGGCCCGGATCGCGGGAGGCGGTGACCCGGCCCACCGAGCGGCCTTCCAGCGGGGTGCCGAGCTCGAAGCCGTCCTCGCCGCCGTCCATCAGCCCGCGGTGGTACGGGTCCACCGAGAGCAGCAGGTTCTCCACCAGGGCGGTGCCGGGGCGCGGCTCCGGGACGGGTGTCTCCACGTAGGTGAAGTCGGAGGCGGCGGGGAAGCCGGTGGGGCGGGCGGCCTGGTGGACGGCGCGGGCGGTGTTCGTGGTCATGGCGAGGACGCTAGGAGGGAATCGGCGGGCCGGGCAGGGGGTTGCGTTCATGGAAGCCGCACATCCATGAATGACGCTCATAGAACGAGGTGAGAGCGGTCGTGGCCGAGCTCCTCCCGCAGGAACTGCGCATCCTGGTCGCCGTCGCCGAGACCGGCGGGTTCTCCGCCGCGGCCGCCGCCCTCGGCCTCACCCAGTCCGCCGTCTCGCACGCGGTGCGCGGCAGCGAGGCCAAGCTCGGCGCGGTGCTCTTCGAGCGCGGCCGGACCGGCGCCTCGCCCACCCCGGCGGGGGAGCGGACCGTCGGCCACGCCCGCAGGATCCTGCGGCTCTACGAGGTGTTGGGCGCGGAGGCGCGCGGCGCGGGCCGGGCCGGGGATCCGGCGACGCTGCAAGGCGTGCTCCGGATCGCCGCGTTCCGCAGCGCGGCCCTGCACCTGTTGCCACCGGCCCTGGAGCGGCTCACCGCCCGGCACCCCGGCATCCGCCCCGAGGTCCGGGTGGTCCGCGAGATCGGCGCCGGCACGGCCGGGGAGGTCGCCGCGGGCCGCGCGGACCTCGGCATCGCCACCCTGGGCGTTTCGCAGGGCCTGCCGCCCGGCCTGCTGAGCGGGGTGCTCGTGGAGGAGGCGTACGCCCTGGTGCACCCGGCCGGACACCCCGACCCGAAGGCGCTGCCCCTGATGGACTGGGACGAGAACTGCGGCTCCTACACCCGCGCCTGGTGGCTGGCGCAGGACTGGATCCCGCGGGCGACCGTCAAGGCGGAGGACGACGCGATGGTGCTGACCATGGTCGGACGGGGGCTCGGCATGGCGATCATGCCCGAGCTGTCCCTCCGGGAGGCGACCGGAGCCGTCGACGTCACCGGTTTGGGCCCGGAGGGGCCGGTGAGGCGCGTGGGGTACGTCACCACACCGGAATCCGCTGCCACTCTCACCGTACGTGCTCTGATCAGGGAACTCCGTGCCGGAAGCGGCTGAAACCGGAGCCCCGGAAGGGGGCCTTCCGGGGCGTTCGGCGTCTCAGATAGTAGGAAGTCCGAGTAATTGCGGAGACATACAGCGGGAGCTGGCCTACGTTGTAGAAGCCGAACGTCTCGCCGATCAGGCGAATGGCGGTCGAGAGCGCGCGCCCCATGGCAGGCAACCCCTGCCGCGCACCGCTCCCCGCCTCTTCCGGCGCCTTGAAGGAACCCCTCATCCGTGGCCCCGCCACGCCGTGATCTCAAGGAGTCGATCACCATGACGCACACCACCCCCTCCTCCACCGCCCGTCGCGTCCGCCGTTCCGCCGGCGCCGACATGGACCGCAAGAACGCCGCCGCCGCCCTCCAGCGCGCGCTGGACCGCCGCGACAACGGCGGCTCGACCGGTCACTGACCTGCCGCTGAGCACCCCCGGACCGAGACATATCGCGTCCACATCGTGGACGCGATATGTCTGAGGGATGGGACAAGGAGTACGGTTCCACCATGTCGACCAGCATCAATCTCGCAGTGATCCCCGGTGATGGCATCGGCCAGGAAGTCGTGGCTCAGGGCCTCAAGGTCCTTACCGCGGTCCTGCCCCAGGATGTGAAGCTGGAGACCAAGGAATACGACCTCGGCGCCCAGCGCTGGCACCGCACCGGTGAAACCCTCCCGGACGCGGAGCTCGAGGCCCTCAAGCACCACGACGCGATCCTGCTGGGCGCCATCGGCGACCCGTCGGTCCCGTCGGGCGTCCTGGAGCGCGGTCTGCTGCTGAAGCTCCGCTTCGCCTTCGACCACTTCATCAACCTGCGCCCGTCGAAGCTCTTCCCCAACACGGCCACCCCGCTCGCCGGCCGTCCGGAGATCGACTTCGTCGTGGTCCGCGAGGGCACCGAAGGCCCGTACACCGGCAACGGCGGCAGCCTGCGCACCGGCACCCCGGCCGAGGTGGCCACCGAGGTCAGCCTGAACACGGCGTACGGCGTCGAGCGCGTGGTCCGTGACGCGTACGAGCGTGCCAACGGCCGCCCGCGCAAGAAGCTGACGCTGGTCCACAAGAACAACGTCCTCGTCTACGCCGGTCACCTGTGGAAGAACATCTTCGACAAGGTCGGCCAGGAGTACCCCGAGGTCACCACCGACTACCTGCACGTCGACGCCGCGACGATCTTCTTCGTCACCCAGCCCGAGCGCTTCGACGTCATCGTCACGGACAACCTCTTCGGTGACATCCTCACCGACCTGGCCGCCGCCGTGACCGGCGGAATCGGCCTGGCCGCCTCCGGCAACATCAACCCGACCGGCGCCTTCCCGTCCATGTTCGAGCCCGTCCACGGCTCGGCCCCGGACATCGCCGGCACCGGCAAGGCCGACCCGACCGCGACGATCCTCTCGGTCGCCCTCCTGCTGCGTCACCTGGGCTACGAGGCCCAGGCCGCCCGCATCGAGGACGCGGTCTCCGCCGACCTGGCCGAGCGCGACGGCACCTTCCGCTCCACCGACGCGATCGGCGACGCCCTCGCCGCGCGAGTAGCCGGCTGACCCGGTAGCCCCACCTCAAGGAAGCCGCCGGGTCGCGACCACCGCACCCGGCGGCTTTTCCTGTGCGGCCCCGGGTGCCACCATCTCCCCTGGGCCGCATTCACCCCGTTTCACCGAAGCCCCCCTCGCGCGCGATAATCGAACGCGAGGCCGTGGAATACGGGGAAGCTCGGACGTCCTAGTACGCCGTGAGCGCGGTCCGCCCTACAAAACCGGTGAAGGACAAGCACTCATGACGACGACGCCCACGATCGAGCTGAAGCCCTCCTCGAACCCCCTGTCCGCCGCGGAGCGCGACGCGATCCTGGTGAGCCCCGGCTTCGGCCGCCACTTCACCGACCACATGGTGACGATCAAGTGGACCGAGGGCCGCGGCTGGCACGACGCCGAGCTGGTCCCGTACGCGCCGCTGTCGATGGACCCGGCGAACATGACCCTGCACTACGCGCAGACGATCTTCGAGGGGCTCAAGGCCTACAAGCAGCCCGACGGCACCGTCGCCACGTTCCGTCCGCAGGCCAACGCCGAGCGCTTCCAGTCCTCCGCCCGCCGGATGGCGATGCCGGAGCTGCCGACCGAGCTGTTCATCGCCGCCTGTGACGCGCTGATCAAGCAGGACCGCGCCTGGGTGCCGGACTCCGGCGAGGCCTCGCTCTACCTGCGGCCCTTCATGTTCGCCACCGAGGTCGGCCTCGGCGTCCGCCCGGCCAACGAGTTCCTCTTCATCGTGATCGCCTCCCCGGCCAGCGCGTACTTCCCCGGGGGCGTCAAGCCCGTCTCCGTCTGGCTCTCCGAGGAGTACGTCCGCGCCGCCAAGGGCGGCACCGGCGCCGCCAAGACCGGCGGCAACTACGCGGCCTCGCTCGTCGCGCAGGCCCAGGCCGCCGAGCACGGCTGCGACCAGGTGGTCTGGCTCGACGCGGTCGAGCACCGCTGGATCGAGGAGATGGGCGGGATGAACCTGTACTTCGTGTACGGGCAAAAGGATGGAACACAGCGGATCGTCACCCCCGAGCTCACCGGCTCGCTCCTCCCCGGCATCACCCGCGACTCCCTCCTCACCATCGCCCGCGACCTCGGCTACACCGCCGAGGAGGGCCGCATCACCACCGAGGACTGGAAGCGCGACAACGAGAACGGCACCCTGACCGAGGTCTTCGCCTGCGGCACCGCCGCCGTGATCACCCCGGTCGGCTCCGTCAAGTCGGAGCGCGCCAACTGGACCCAGGGCGACGGCGAGCCCGGCGCGGTCACCATGAAGCTCCGCAAGGCCCTCCTGGACCTCCAGACCGGCCACAAGGCCGACACCCACGGGTGGATGCACCCGCTCGGCTAGTCCGCCCCGCCCCGAACGACCCGAAGGCCTCCCGCGCGATACGCGGGGGGCCTTCGGGTGTTCCGGATGTGAGGGGCGGCGGGAGGGGCGTGGTCAGCGCTCCTCGTCCGCCTCGCCCTCGCGCTTCTTCTTGCGCTCCTGGTCCTTCCCGTCCGGGCCGAGGCCCACCAGGGTGTCACCGAAGGCGTAGGCCAGGCCCGCGACCCCCTTGACGATCCTTCCCGCCACGTATGCGAGCTCTTCCACGACGTCTCCCCGTGTCGTCCGTGGCGGCCGCGTCCTGTTCGGCCACCGCTGTACCGGTAGACGCCGCCGCAGGCCGGATGGTTGAACACGGAGTCCGAACCGGGGAACCCGGGCGTACGGGGTGGCTCAGGCGGCCACGGACTCCTCGACGGCCTCCGCGGCCGGGGCGGGGGCCGGGGCGGGGGCCGTGCGGGCGGTCAGGGCCGCGTAGACCAGGCCGCCGGTCAGGCCGGAGAGGACGAAGGAGCAGTCCACGCCGCCGGTCAGGGCCAGCAGGGGGCCCTCGTAGAACGGGGTCGTCACGGCGAGCAGCCCGACGCCCGCGCCGACGGCCCAGGAGAGGGTGGCCGGGATGTTCCAGCCGCCGTGGAACCAGTAGATCCCGCCCTTGGCGCGGCGGTTGAACACCTGGAGGGCCTCGGCGTCGTAGCGGCCGCGGCAGCGGACGTAGCCGATGAGGGTGATCACGGCCCACGGGGTGCCGATCGCGGTCAGCAGCAGGACGAACGAGGTCATCGCGGCCTGGACGTCCCACGAGAAGGAGCCGACGAACACGAACGCGGTGGCCACGGCCGCGGCGATCACGGTGGCCGTGGTGCGGGTGGCCCTGGGGACGATGGCGTCGAGGTCGAGGCCCATGGAGTAGAGCATCAGCCCGGCGTTGCCGATCGATCCGGCCGCCGCGGCGACGAGCAGCGGGACCAGGTACCAGAACGGCGCGGCGTCGACCAGCGGACCGGCGTACTCGGCGCCGGCCCGGGCGGCGAGCGCGGTGTAGGTGCCGAAGAGCTGCGGGATCAGCAGCCCGACGAGCAGGCCGAGTCCGGTGGACCAGAGCACCTTGCGGGAGCTGTGCCGGCGCGGGGAGACGTAGCGGGTGTAGTCGCCGAGCAGGGTGATGAAGGCGACGGGCCCGCTGAGCCCGGCGGCGACGGCGGCGAGCAGCCAGGTCGGCCAGAAGGAGCCGAGCAGGTACGCGGTGTCGGGCGGGGCGGCGCTGGTGAAGTCGGGTGCGTAGGCGAACACACCGACGGCCAGCAGCAGCACCATGCCGATGGAGAGCACCTTGCTCATGCGCAGCAGCAGCCGGTAGCCGAAGACGGCCGCGACGACGGTGCACGCGGCGAGCACGCCGTACATCACGGCCCGGGAGAGGCCGGTGTCCGGCAGTCCGGTGAGCCGGGACAGGGCGCCGACCATCACGTCGCCGCCTATCCACAGGGTCAGCGCGGTGTAGCCGAGGGAGAGCAGCAGGCCGACCACGGAGCCGACGAGCCGGCCGCGGACGCCGAACTGGGCGCCGCTGGAGGTGGAGAGGTTGGTCCCCGTGCGCAGGGAGACGAGCGCCAGCGGCGCGGTGAAGGCGATGCCGACGAGGGTGCCGGTCACGATGGCGGTGACCGACGGCCACAGACCCAGTCCGAAGGACGGGGGCAGCCAGCCGAAGACGATCACACCGAGGCAGAGATTGGAGCCGAGGAGGATCGAGATCAGGTCACGGGGACCGCTCGTCCGTTCCTCCTCCGGGATGGTGTCGACTCCGCGCTGTTCGATGGGCATGGGGGGACTCCCTTGGCAGGGCGGGGGGTGGCAGTGCACTGTTTGAGCGACACTCAATGTGACCTAAGCCCTGGTCTCAGGTCAATGCTTCATTGCAGAGAAATGAAGAGTTAGAGTGATGCTCTAACCCATCGACTCGAAGGGTGGTGGATCGGCGTGCGGCTGACCCCTACGGAGCGCGACCGTCTGCTTCTCCGCAGTGCCGCGGAACTGGCCAGGGCCCGACGGGCCCGCGGGCTCAAACTCAACGTTCCGGAGGCCACCGCGCTCATCGCGGACACGGTCTGCGAGGCCGCGCGCGACGGCAAGCGGCTGGCGGAGGCCATCGAGGAGGCCCGCTCCGTGCTGGGCCCCGCCGATGTGCTGCCCGGCGTCAGCGACGTGGTCACCGAGGTGCACGTGGAGGCCGTCTTCGACGACGGATCCCGCCTCGCGGTGGTCTCGTCCCCGATCCGGGGCGCCGTCGGCCTGGGCGAGGACGCCCCGGGCGCGGTCGTGCCTGGCCCCGGAGCCCCCCAGCCGGAGCCCGTGGTCCACCTGCGCGTGCGCAACACCGCCCCGGTGCCGGTGAGCGTCACCTCCCACTTCCACTTCTTCGAGGCCAACCCGCGCCTCGACTTCGACCGCGCGGCGGCGTACGGCATGCGGCTGTGCGTGCCGGCGGGCTCGTCCGTACGGTTCGACCCGCACGGCGAGGGCGAGGTCGGCCTGGTCCCCATCGGCGGGGACCGCGTCGCGATCGGCTTCGCGGGGCTGGTCGACGGACCGCTGGACGCCCCCGGCGCCAAGGCCGAAGCCCTGCGCCGCGCGGCCGCCTGCGGCTACCTCGGAACCGACGGAAGCGCGGCAACCGACGGAACCGACGCAAGCGCGGCGACCGACGAAGCCGAGGCCACGGACGGAGACCAGGCGTGAGCAAGCAGACCAGGCACAGTGACCACTGCGCACCCGGTAGCCGGCACATCGACCCGCACGAGTACGCCTCCGTCTTCGGTCCCCGGGCCGGGGACCGGGTCCGGCTCGGCGACTCCGGGCTGACCGTGCGGGTGGAGTCCGACTCGCAGAAGCCCGGGGACGAGTTCCTGGCCGGCTTCGGCAAGACCGCCCGCGACGGACTGCACCTGAAGGCCGCCGCCGTACGCGACACCTGCGACGTGGTGATCAGCAACGTGCTGGTCATCGACGCCGTGCTCGGCATCCGCAAGGTCTCCATCGGCATCCGCGAGGGCCGCATCCACGCGATCGGCCGGGCCGGCAACCCCGACACCCTCGACGGGGTGGACGTGGTGGTCGGCACGGGGACGAGCATCGTCTCCGGCGAGGGCATGATCGCCACCGCCGGCGCCGTCGACACCCACGTGCACCTGCTCTCCCCGCGCATCATGGAGGCCTCGCTGGCGTCCGGGGTCACCACGATCATCGGGCAGGAGTTCGGCCCCGTCTGGGGCGTCGGCGTCAACTCCCCGTGGGCGCTGAAGCACGCGTTCAACGCCTTCGACGCCTGGCCCGTCAACGTCGGCTTCCTGGCCCGCGGTTCCTCATCGGACCCGGCTCCGCTGGTCGAGGCCCTCGCCGAGGGCGGGGCGTCCGGCTTCAAGGTCCACGAGGACATGGGCGCGCACACCCGCGCCCTGGACACCGCCCTGCGCGTGGCCGAGGAACACGACGTCCAGGTCGCCCTGCACAGCGACGGCCTCAACGAGTGCCTCTCGGTCGAGGACACCCTTCGGGTGCTCGACGGCCGGACCATCCACGCCTTCCACATCGAGGGCTGCGGCGGCGGCCACGTCCCCAACGTCCTGAAGATGGCCGGCGTGGAGAACGTCATCGGCTCCTCCACCAACCCGACCCTGCCCTTCGGCCGGGACGCGGTCGCCGAGCACTACGGGATGATCGTCTCCGTCCACGACCTCAAGCCGGACCTCCCCGGCGACGCCGCCATGGCCCGCGACCGGATCCGCGCGGGCACGATGGGTGCCGAGGACCTCCTGCACGACCTCGGGGCGATCGGCATCACCTCCTCCGACGCCCAGGGCATGGGCCGCGCGGGCGAGACCATCCGCCGCACCTTCGCCATGGCCGCCAAGATGAAGGGCGAGCTGGGACCGCTGGCCGGCGACGGCGAGGGCGACGACAACGCCCGCGTCCTGCGCTACATGGCGAAGCTGACCATCAACCCGGCCATCGCCCACGGCCTGGCCCACGAGATCGGCTCCATCGAGGTCGGCAAGCTCGCCGACATCGTGCTGTGGCGCCCCCAGTTCTTCGGCGCCAAGCCGCAGCTCGTCCTCAAGTCCGGCTTCCCGGCCTACGGGGTCACCGGCGACCCCAACGCCGCCACCGACACCTGCGAACCGCTCGTCCTCGGACCGCAGTTCGGCTC
Organism: Streptomyces sp. CA189; assembly: GCF_056428985.1. Lineage (NCBI taxonomy): Bacteria > Bacillati > Actinomycetota > Actinomycetes > Kitasatosporales > Streptomycetaceae > Streptomyces > Streptomyces sp. CA189. The sequence continues at coordinate 168,384 of NZ_JBWJVM010000012.1, forward strand.
GTACGGGGCCACCGCGGCCGACATCTCCGTCGCCTTCGTCTCGGCCGCTGCGGCGGCCCTCGGCAGCGACGAGATGCCGACCCGCAGGCGCCGGGTCGCCGTCCGCGGCACCCGGGGCATCGGCCCCGGGAACCTGCTCCTCAACTCCCGGGTGGGCGCGGTCGATGTGGACGCGCGCAGCGGACTCGTCTCCCTCGACGGGGAACCGCTGTGCTCCGAAGCCGCCGAATCGGTCTCCCTCAACCGCCTGTACTTCCTTTAAACCAGCACAGTTTGTACGTCAGCACAGTCTTTAAGGACCTCCCTGCCATGACCGACACCACGCCCGTGAACGCCGGATTCCGGATGCCCGCCGAGTGGACGCCCCACGAGCGCACCTGGATGGCCTGGCCCAGCCCCAACCCCACCTTCACCAACGAGCAGGAGCTCGCCGAAGCCCGCGAGGCATGGGGCGCCGTCGCCCGCGCGGTGCGCTCGTACGAGCCGGTGACCCTCGTCGTCTCGCCCGGTGACGCAGACAGCGCCCGCGCCGTCGTGGGTGACGACATCGAGCTGGTCGAGCGCGAGCTCGACGACGCCTGGATGCGCGACATCGGCCCGACCTTCGTCACCAACGAGGCCGGCGAACTGGCCGCCGTCGACTGGACCTTCAACGGCTGGGGCGCCCAGGAGTGGGCCCGCTGGGACCACGACTCGAAGATCGCCCGCGAGATCTCCGGCATCGTCGGGACCCGCACCTACAGCACCGCGCTGGTCAACGAGGGCGGCGCCATCCACGTGGACGGCGAGGGCACCGTGCTCCTCACCGACACCGTGCAGCTGGGCAAGGGCCGCAACCCCGACTGGACCCGCGAGCAGGTCGAGGCCGAGATCCACGCCCACCTGGGCACCACCAAGGCGATCTGGCTCCCGTACGGCCTGGCCGGCGACTACGGCACCTACGGCACCCAGGGTCACGTGGACATCGTCGCCGCCTTCGCCCGCCCCGGCGTGGTCATGGTCCACAGCCAGCCCGACCCGGCCCACCCGGACCACGAGCGCGGCAAGACCATCGCCGCCATCCTGCGCGCGTCCACCGACGCGCAGGGACGGCAGCTCCAGGTCGTGGAGATCCCGGCGCCGACCGTGCTGGAAGAGGACGGGGAGTGGGTCGACTACTCCTACATCAACCACTACCTGTGCAACGGCGGCGTGGTCCTGTGCGCCTTCGACGACCCGCGCGACGAGGAGGCGGCGGAGATCTTCCGCGGTCTGTTCCCCGAGCGGACCGTGACGCTCGTCGACGCACGTACGATTTTCGCCGGGGGTGGCGGTATCCACTGCATCACCCAGCAGCAGCCGAAGGTCTGACCCGAGAGGGCGGCCGGGACGAGGAGTGGGCCATGGTGGCGGGTGAGGTACGTGCCGCGCGCAAGAACGCGCCGCCGCGCGAGGACGTACTGGTCGCCGCCATGGCCACCATCGCCGAACGCGGCCTGGACGGTCTGACCATGGCCGGCCTGGGCCGTCAGGTCGGCATGAGCAGCGGCCACCTCCTCTACTACTTCCGCACCAAGGACGAGCTCCTGCTCCAGACCCTGGAGTGGAGCGAGGCGGCGCTCGGCACCCGCCGCCGCGCCCTGCTGTCCCGCCGCGGCCCGGCGCGCGAGCGCCTGCAGTCGTACGTGGACCTGTACGTGCCCGAGGGCCCCCGGGATCCGCACTGGACGCTGTGGCTGGAGGTCTGGAACCGCTCGCAGAACGCGGGGCCGGGGGAGCGGGACCGCCAGGGGGCCATCGAGGGCGCCTGGCACCGCGACCTGGTGGCCCTGCTCGCCGAGGGCATCTCGCGCGGAGAGTTCCGCCCGGTCGACCCGGACCGCTTCGCGGCCCGGCTGCGGGCCCTGCTCGACGGGTTCAGCATCCAGGTCGCCGTCGGCCTGCCCGGGATAGGGCGGGGCGACATCCTCGACCACGTCGGCGAGTTCCTCAGTGAGGCGCTGACCCCGGGGGCCGGAGTCTGAGCCGGCGACCCGGCCCGCACCGTCCGCCGGGCGGAGCCGCCCGGCGGCTCCGCCCGCCCCGCGGACGGGTGTGCCCGCATGCTGAGATCCCCGTCCACCCGCGGCATGCGGTATGGCAGACTGCCGACGTGCCTGCTCAGCTCATGATTATGGACAGCAGCGCGCCGGTCCCCAGTGGCCGCTGAGCCGCGGAAGAACTTCGCGGAGGCGGCCACCGTGCCCCAGACCCGCGCGCAGACCTCTCGCACCCGCGAGAGGTTTTTTCGTTTTCCGGCCACGAACATGCCGGGATCGGGCAGCGCGCGATGATGGGGGCAGTGGCGTCGGCCTGCCCGAGGGCGGGCATCCGGAACCACCCATCCGACAGGAGTCAGATCAGCATGACGACGACAGAGGCGACCGAGCCGACTGCGCCGGCTTCGGGCCCCGATGACGGTTTCCACGTCTTCGACACGACCCTGCGCGACGGTGCCCAGCGTGAGGGCATCAACCTCACGGTCGCGGACAAGCTGACGATCGCCCGGCACCTGGACGACTTCGGGGTGGGGTTCATCGAGGGCGGCTGGCCCGGCGCCAACCCCCGCGACACGGAGTTCTTCTCCCGCGCCCGCGCGGAGATCGACTTCAAGCATGCCCAGCTCGTCGCCTTCGGCGCGACTCGCCGGGCGGGCGGCTCGGCCGCCACCGACCCGCAGGTCCGCGCCCTGCTGGAATCCGGCGCCCCGGTGATCACCCTGGTCGCCAAGTCCCACGACCGGCACGTCGAGCTCGCCCTGCGCACCACCCTGGACGAGAACCTGGAGATGGTCCGCGACACCGTCGCCCACCTGGTCTCCCAGGGTCGCCGGGTCTTCGTCGACTGCGAGCACTTCTTCGACGGCTACCGGGCGAACGCCGAGTACGCGAAGTCCGTCGTACGCGCCGCCCACGAGGCGGGCGCCGACGTCGTGGTCCTCTGCGACACCAACGGCGGCATGCTGCCCGCGCAGATCACCGCGACCGTGGCGACCGTACTGGCCGACACGGGCGCCCGCCTGGGCATCCACGCCCAGGACGACACCGGCTGCGCCGTGGCGAACACGCTGGCCGCCGTGGACGCGGGCGCCACCCACGTGCAGTGCACCGCGAACGGCTACGGCGAGCGGGTCGGCAACGCCAACCTCTTCCCGGTCGTCGCCGCGCTGGAGATCAAGTACGGCCGCACGGTCCTCCCGGCGGGCGCCCTGGCCGAGATGACCCGGATCTCGCACGCCATCGCCGAGGTCGTCAACCTCACCCCCTCCACGCACCAGCCCTACGTCGGCGTGTCCGCCTTCGCGCACAAGGCGGGCCTGCACGCCTCGGCCATCAAGGTCGACCCGGACCTGTACCAGCACATCGACCCCGCGCGGGTCGGCAACACCATGCGGATGCTCGTCTCCGACATGGCCGGCCGGGCCTCCATCGAGCTCAAGGGCAAGGAGCTCGGCGTCGACCTCGGCGGGGACCGCGCGCTGGTCTCCCGGGTGGTCGAGCGGGTCAAGGAGCGGGAGCTCCAGGGCTACACGTACGAGGCCGCCGACGCCTCCTTCGAGCTGCTGCTGCGCGCCGAGGCCGAGGGCCGGGCGCGCAAGTACTTCCGCATCGAGTCCTGGCGGGCCATCGTCGAGGACCGCCCCGACGGCACGCACGCCAACGAAGCCACGGTGAAGCTCTGGGCCAAGGGCGAGCGGATCGTCGCGACGGCGGAGGGCAACGGCCCGGTCAACGCGCTGGACCGCGCGCTGCGGGTCGCCCTGGAGCGCTTCTACCCCCAGCTCGCCAAGTTCGAGCTGATCGACTACAAGGTCCGCATCCTGGAGGGCGCACACGGCACGTCGTCCACGACCCGCGTCCTGGTCACCACGACGGACGGCACCCGCGAATGGAACACGGTCGGCGTCGCCCCGAACGTGATCGCGGCCTCCTGGCAGGCCCTGGAAGACGCCTTCACCTACGGCCTCCTCCACGCGGGCGTGGAGCCGGCGGAGTAGTCGGCGGAAGCCGTCTCGCCGCGCTGCGGCGGGGTGAGACGGCAAGGTCGATGTCCCTTATGTTCCACTTACCCAACATTTCGCCCGTTCGGGTAGCGTCATGGGTATGAGGACCAGGCTTATATCCGTACCTTTTGGATCGCTGCTGGCCGCTCTGCTGCTGGCGCTGTCCGCGACCGCGCTCCTGGTCGCCCCGCAGGCGTCGGCGGCCGACGGGACCACCACCGTGGCGGAGGCCCTCAAGAAGGGCCCGGTCTACGTGGATCCCCGCGCCGAGGCGCAGCTGCCGCCCGCGCAGGCGGACGCGCTCGCGAAGAAGATCAAGGACGCCGGGAAGCCGGTGTTCGTAGCCGTGCTGCCGGCCACCGCCGAGTTCCCCGCCGCCAGCGTGCTCAAGACGGTCCGCACCGAGACCGGCATCACCGGGCTCTACGCGATCCGGCTGGGGGACGGCTTCAACGCGGGCGCCGACCAGGCCGTCATGCCGAGCAACGCGGTCCGCAACCTGGTCGACGCCGTCAAGGCGGGCGGAACGGCGGACGCGAGCACCGAGCTCAACACCTTCGTGGACCAGGCCCTCGCCCAGGCCAAGGGCAAGGCCCCGGCCTCCTGGGGCACCGCGAGCACCGACAGCGGGGCCCCTGTGGGCGCCCTGATCGGGCTCGGCGTGGTGGCCGCCGTCGGCGGCGGCGGGGCGTACGCGCTGGTCAAGCGCAACCGCAAGAAGAAGGAAGAGCTCCGGCGGGAGTCCATCGCCCGGCTGGGCGTGGTCGTCGACGAGGACATCACGGCCTTCGGCGAGGAGCTGGAGCGCCTCGACTTCCACCCCGCTGAGCCCGGAGCCGACGACGCCATGCGCGCGGACTACGAGCAGGGCCTCGACTCGTACGAGAAGGCCAAGCAGATCATGGCCTCCGTGCAGCACCCGGAGGAGGTCAAGGGGGTCACCCAGGCACTCGAAGACGGCCGGTTCGCCCTGGCCCGCCTCGACGCGCGCCGGCAGGGCCGGCCGCTGCCCGAGCGCCGTGCACCCTGCTTCCTCGATCCGCGCCACGGCCCGAGCACCGAGGACGCTGCCTGGGCCCCGGCGGGCGGGGCCGCCCGTACCGTCCCGGTCTGCGCGGCGGATGCCGTCCGGCTGCGCGACGGCCTGGACCCGGCGGTCCGCACCGTCGACACCGAGCACGGCCGACGCCCCTACTACGACGCCGGCCCGGCGTACGGTCCCTGGGCCGGCGGCTACTTCGGCGGCGGCATCCTGCCCGGCCTGCTCATGGGCACGATGCTCGGTTCGATGATGTCCAGCCCGGCCTACGCCTCCGACTTCGGCGGCGGCAACGGATTCGACGGCGGGGGCTTCGACGGGGGCGACGTCTCCGGGGCCGACTTCAACCCGTCCGACTTCGGCGGCGGGGACTTCGGCGGCGGAGGCGGCTTCGACGGCGGAGGGTTCGGCGGGGGCGACTTCTGAGCCGCCCCCGGGCCCGATCCCGGCGTTGAACCGTCCTGATCCCGGCCCCGGCGGGGGTCAGGCCTGCTTGATCGCCGAGATGTCGAAGGTCAGCTTCACCTTGTCGCTGACCATCACGCCGCCGGTCTCCAGGGCCGCGTTCCAGGTCAGGCCCCAGTCGGAGCGAAGGATCTCGGCCGAACCCTCGAACCCGACGCGCTCGTTGCCGTAGACGTCGGTGGCCGAGCCGCCGAACTCCAGGTCGATGGAGAGCGGGCGCGTGACGTCCTTGATGGTCAGCTCGCCGGTGATGCGGTACTTGTCGCCGCCGAGCTGCTGCGCCTCGGTGGAGCGGAAGGTCATCAGCGGGAAGGTCTCGGCGTCGAAGAAGTCCCCGGAGCGCAGGTGGCCGTCGCGGTCGCCGATGCCGGTGTCGACGGAGGCGATCTTCACGTCGATGGAGGCGGTGGAGCGGGAGGGGTCGGAGCCGTCCAGGCGCAGGGTGCCCTCGTGGTCGGCGAAGGTGCCGCGCACGTTGGTGACCATCGCGTGGCGGACGGTGAATCCGATGCTGCTGTGGGAGGCGTCGATGACGTAGTCGCCGGTGAGCGCGGCGAGGGCCGGGTCCACGTCGAGGGTGGCGACGGCGGTCGCGGCGTTGGCGGTGTCCTGCGTGCGGCGGGTGAAGAGACCCATGGCTTCTCCTTGGTAGGGGTGCCGCTCGATGTCCGGCACTCGTTGAACTTTCAACAACAGAGACGCTAGACCCATTCCGTTTAAATTTCAACCTCTGGGTTTCTTGCGCGCGGCTTGGCGCCGGCTTGGTGGTGCCTTGGCGCTTCCTCGGCGGGAGTTTTGTCAGATATCCACAAAGGACCAACGTCCTGCCTGGTGGGCCCGGCCGATCCCGCACTGGTTCTGTCCGGGCCGGACAGCGGAAGACACCCGACACTGTGTGGATTCGACGGAGGGTTTTTCCCGTCCGGCTTCGTAAGGTCATTACATGACCGTTGTGGACCAGATTCCGAGCGAGCCGACGGACGCCCGCGGGCGTGTGGCCGAGCTGCACGACCTGCGCGAGCAGGCGCGGCGCGGCCCCAGTGACCGGGCGACCGAAGCGCAGCACGCCAAGGGCAAGCTCACCGCCCGTGAGCGCATCGCGCTGCTGCTCGACGAGGGTTCCTTCAAGGAGGTCGAGCAGCTGCGTCGCCACCGCGCGACGGGGTTCGGCCTGGAGGCCAAGAAGCCCTACACCGATGGTGTCATCACCGGCTGGGGCACGGTCGAGGGCCGCACGGTCTTCGTCTACGCGCACGACTTCCGCATCTTCGGCGGCGCCCTGGGCGAGGCCCACGCCACGAAGATCCACAAGATCATGGACATGGCCATCGCGGCCGGTGCCCCGCTGGTCTCCCTCAACGACGGCGCCGGCGCCCGTATCCAGGAGGGCGTCTCCGCGCTCGCCGGGTACGGCGGCATCTTCCAGCGCAACACCAAGGCCTCGGGCGTCATCCCGCAGATCTCGGTGATGCTGGGCCCCTGCGCCGGCGGCGCGGCCTACTCCCCGGCGCTGACGGACTTCGTGTTCATGGTCCGGGAGACCTCGCAGATGTTCATCACCGGCCCGGACGTGGTCCGCGCGGTGACCGGCGAGGAGATCACCCAGAACGGCCTCGGCGGCGCGGACGTGCACGCCGAGACCTCCGGCGTCGCGCACTTCGCGTACGACGACGAGGAGACCTGCATCTCCGAGGTCCGCTACCTCATCACGATGCTGCCTTCCAACAACCGCGAGAACCCGCCGGTCCACGAGACCAGCGACCCGGCCGACCGCCGGTCCGAGGTCCTGCTGGACCTGGTGCCCGCCGACGGCAACCGCCCGTACGACATGCTCAAGGTCATCGAGGAGCTCGTCGACGAGGGCGACGTCCTGGAGATCCACGAGCGCTGGGCCCGCAACATCATCTGCGCGCTCGCGCGGATGGACGGCCAGGTCGTCGGAATCGTCGCCAACCAGCCCGGCCACCTCGCCGGCGTCCTGGACATCCACGCCTCCGAGAAGGCGGCGCGCTTCGTCCAGCTCTGCGACGCGTTCAACATCCCGATCATCACCCTCCTGGACGTCCCCGGCTTCCTGCCGGGCGTCGACCAGGAGCACGGCGGCATCATCCGCCACGGCGCCAAGCTGCTGTACGCGTACTGCAACGCGACCGTGCCGCGGATCTCGCTGATCCTGCGCAAGGCCTACGGCGGTGCGTACATCGTCATGGACTCCCAGTCCATCGGCGCCGACCTCACCTACGCCTGGCCGACCAACGAGATCGCCGTGATGGGCGCCGAGGGCGCCGCCAACGTCATCTTCCGCAAGCAGATCGCGGACGCCGAAGACCCCGAGGCGATGCGCGCGCGCATGGTCAAGGAGTACAAGGCCGAGCTGATGCACCCGTACTACGCGGCCGAGCGAGGCCTCGTCGACGACGTCATCGACCCCGCCGAAACCCGCGAGGTCCTCGTCGCCGCCCTCGCGATGCTCCGCAACAAGCACGCCGACCTGCCGTCCCGCAAGCACGGCAACCCGCCCCAGTAGACGTCGAAGGAGAACTGCCACCGATGAGCAACGCGAACGGCACCCTGCTGAAGGTAGAGAAGGGCAACGCCGAGCCCGAGGAGCTGGCCGCGATCACCGCGATCCTGCTCGCCCGCGCCGCCGCCACCCCCGAGTACGCCCCGGCCGCCGCCGTCGGCTCCCAGGCCGGCTGGCGCCGCCTGGAGCGCACCCCCGGCTTCCGCGGCCCGCGCAGCTGGCAGGGCTAGTACCCCGGAAGTACGAGAAAGCCCCCCGCACTCCTCGGCGGTTTCTAGGGATCGTCGCAACACGTGATCGTTTGTGTTAGGCGGCGAGTAGTTTATGCAGGCGCTCGGCTGGGGTTTCCCAGCCGAGCGTTTTGCGTGGTCGGCCGTTGAGTTCGGCGGCGAC
>NZ_JBWJVM010000013.1:0-174421 GCF_056428985.1 Streptomyces sp. CA189
GCCTGACCCTCTACCAGGCCCTGGACCTCCTCCAACACCTCATCGCCACCTGGACCGGCACATGCCCAACCTGCCGACAACCCACCCCATGGCAGCCCTACGACAGCACGTAACAAAGCCCTACTAGGGCCTGTCGTCATGCGGACGCCGGCGGATTCTCAGCGGTAGCGCCCGGCCAGCTCGGCCACTGCCGCCGCGAGGGCCCGGCGCAGCTCCGGCGGCCCGAGCACCTCGGCGTCCGCTCCGAGGCGGAGCAGGTCGCCGACGGCCATGGAGCCGGACTCGACGGCGAGTTCCACGCCCACCCAGCCTTCGGCGGCGGGCGGCCCCGCGGTGGCGAGGGCGTGGACGCCCGCCGCCCCGAACCACATCGGCAGCAGGCGACGGGCGCGCGGGGAGAGCCGTACGACGGCGGTCCGGCGGCGCGTGGCCGCCTCCAGGCGGCGGGCGGACTCCGCCCAGTACGCGGCGAGTTCGAAGCCCTCTGGGCGCTCGAAGCGCTCCCCGGGGGTGTCCACGGCGAGGAACCGCCCCACCCGGTAGGTCCGCACGGCACCCCCGGTCTTCCCCGGGGCGGGCGCGGGCTCCTCGACCTCCATGGGCTCCGCGGCCCGCGCGACCAGGTACCAGATGCCGCCCTTGAGGACGAGTCCGAGCGGCCACAGCGTCCGGTGGACGGCGCCGCCGCTCCATCGGCGGTAGTGGGTCTTCAGGATCCGCTGCTCCCACAGGGCCTCGGCGATCTGCGCGAGGTGCGGTACGGGGTCGGCGTCGCGGAACCAGGCGGGCGCGTCGAGGTGGAAGCGCTGCTGGATCCGGCGGGCCCGGTCTGCGAGTTCGGCGGGGAGGGCGGCCTGGAGTTTCAGCTGGGCGGCGGTGAGGTCCGCGCCGAGGCCGAGGTCCCGGGCGGGGCCGGGGGCGCCGGCCAGGAACAGGGAGCCCGCCTGGACGTCGGTGAGGCCGGTGAGCCGGGTCCGGTAGCCGTCGACGAGGCGGAATCCGCCGGCCGGCCCGCGGTCGGCGTGGACGGGGATGCCGGAGGCGCCGAGCGCCTCGACGTCCCGGTACACGGTACGGACGGAGACCTCCAGCTCGGCGGCGAGTTCGGGGGCGGTCATCCGGCCGCGGTTCTGGAGCAGCAGCAGGAGGGAGAGGAGCCGGTCGGCGCGCATGCGGTCATTGTCCGGCGTACCTGACAGGAGATGTCAGGTACGCCGCCCAGGCTGTGCACGGACGGGCCCACGGCCCGCGGAACCCACACCTGGAGGCCCCCGTGCCCACGCCCACGCCGACCACGACACCGACCGCCACCCCGATCCCCACCGCCAACGCCAACGCCACCGCCACCGCCAACGCCAACGCCAACGGGTTCACCTTCAAGGACTGGGAGGAGCACCCGGTCGGCCCGGAAGGCGTCTTCCCCCGCCTGGCCCGCGCCACGGTCACCAACGCCTTCACCGGCGCCCTCACCGCCCCCGCGACAACCTGCACCTACACCGTGGCCTATACGGGGGAGAGCGCCGGCACCTTCACCGGCATGGAGCTGGTCACCGGCACCGTCGACGGCCGTGAAGGCGCCTTCGTCCTGGAGGAACGCGGCACCTTCGACGCCACCGGCACCCACTGCCGCTTCACCGTGGTCCCCGGCTCGGGCACCGGCGGCCTGGCCGGTCTCGGCGGCTCCGGCTCCTTCACCCACCGCTACGGCGACACCTCGGTGGAGTACGCCTTCGCCCACGAGTTCGCGGACGCGGCCGCGGATCAGTCGGCGTAGCGCAGCAGGCGCAGCGCGTTCGCGACGACCACGAGGGTGGAGCCCTCGTGGACCAGGACCGCCGGGCCGATGCCGAGGCCCAGGGCGGTGGCCGGGACGAGCACGGCCACGATGCCGAGGCTCAGCCAGAGGTTCTGCCGGATGACGCGGCTCGCACGGCGGCTGAGGCCGGTGATGAAGGGGAGCCGGCGCAGGTCGTCGGACATCAGGGCGATGTCCGCCGTCTCCAGGGCCACGGCCGAGCCGGCCGCGCCCATCGCGACGCCGACGGTGGCGCCGGCCATCGCCGGGGCGTCGTTGACCCCGTCGCCGATCATCGCCGTACGGGCCGTGCGGCGCAGCCGGGTCACCTCGGCGACCTTGTCCTCGGGCAGCAGCCCGCCACGGACCTCGTCCATCCCGATCGCGCGGCCCACCGCGTCGGCCACCCGCTGGTCGTCGCCGGACAGCATCACGGTCCGTTGCACCCCGAGCCCGCGCAGGGCGGCCACCGCCGCGGCGGCCTCGGGGCGCGGGGCGTCCATCAGGCCGAGCGTGCCGAGCCAGCGGTCGCCGCGGCGGACCAACATGGTGGTGCGGCCGGTCCGGGCGAGTTCCTCCGTACGGTCGCGGAGCCCGGCCGGTACGGGCGGGCCCGCGAGGGTGTCCGCGTAGGCGAGGCTGCCGATGTGGACGGTCTCCCCGTCGAGCTCGGCGACGATCCCGCGGCCGATGACGGCGCGCAGACTCCCAGCTTCTGAGGGGGCGGCTTCTGAGGGGGCGGCCTCTGAGGGGGCGGCCCCTTGCAGGAGTCCCGCGCCGTCGCGGATCACGGCCTGCGCGAGGGGGTGGTCGCTGAGGCGCTGCGCGGCGACGGCGGTGCGCAGCAGTTCCTCGCGCCCGGCGGCGTGGACGGGCTCGATCTCGGTGAGGCGGGGGCGGCCCTCGGTCAGGGTGCCGGTCTTGTCGAAGGCGATGGTCCGCAGCCGGCCGAACTCCTCCAGCGGCGCTCCGCCCTTGACCAGCACTCCCCCGCGCGCCGCCCGGCCCACGGCGCTGAGCACGGCGGCCGGTGTGGCGATGGCCAGGGCGCAGGGACTGGCGGCGACGAGTACGGCCATGGCGCGGTAGAACGTGTCGGCGAAGGGTTCGCCGGTGAGCGCGCCGACGGCGAGCAGCACGGCGACGAGTACGAGGACGCCCGGTACGAAGAACTTCGTGAACCGCTCGGTGAACCGCTGGGTCGGCGAGGTGCGCTCCTCGGCGTCCTGGACCAGCTTGACGACCCTGGCCAGGGTGTTCTCCCCGGCGAGGCGGGTGACGGCGATGTCGAGGGCGCCGGAGCCGTTGACCGTGCCGGCGTAGACGCGGCTCTCCGGGCCGGCCGCGGACGGGTCGGCGAGGGCGGCGGCCGGGTCGGCGACGGGGGTCTTGTCGGCGGGGACGCTCTCGCCGGTGATGGGCGACTGGTCGACGCTGCTGGTGCCGGCGGAGACGAAGCCGTCGGCCGGGACGCGGGTGTGGGGGCGGACGACGACGGTGTCACCGACGGCCAGCTCCTCGACCGGGACCTCCACCGGAGCGCCCGCGCCCCGGCGCACCAGGGCGGTACGCGGGGCCAGCGCGCCGAGCGCTTCGATGGAGCGGCGGGCCCGGCCCATGGCGTAGCCCTCCAGGGCGTGGCCGAGGCTGAACAGGACGAGAAGGACGGCGCCCTCCTCCCACCGCCCGATCGCGGCGGCGCCGGCCGCGGCGACGAGCATGAGGAAGTCGACCTGGAAGCGGCCGCCGCGTACGGCGAGGAGGGCCTCGCGGAGGGTGAAGAACCCGCCGAAGGCGTACGCCGCGATGAAGAGGGCCTGCGGGACGGGGCCTCCGTGGCCGGTGAGCTGGAGGGTGAGGCCCGTGAGGTAGACGACGAGGGCGAGCAGGGCGCTGACCAGCTCCGCGCGCTCGCCCAGGAATCCGTGGCGGTGGGTGTTCACGTTCTCGGCTTCAGTCATGACATCAACATATCAGGATGTTGGAATATATGAACCTGGAGATGTCCTGATCTAAGGTGGCCGGTATGGAACCGGAACCGCTCACCGAACCGGACGCCGCCGCCGTGGCCGAGGTCTTGCAGGGCCTGGCCTCCCCGGCCCGGATCCGCATCCTCGCCCACCTGCTGCACGCCCCCTGCTCGGTCGGCGAACTGGCCGAGGCACTCGACCTCGGCCAGCCCACCGTCTCGAACCACCTGCGGCTCCTGCGCCACCTCGATCTGGTGACCGGCCGCCGCGACGGGCGCAGCGTGATCTACGAGCTCCACGACGCGCACGTCGCGGCCCTGCTCCAGCAGATCCTGGCGCACGTCCACCACGGCGGCCGGGCGTAGGAACCGCACCGGCCGCCGGGCGTAGGAAGCACCACGGCGGCCGGGCGTGGGAACCGCACCGGCCGCCGTGTTCGGGAACCGCTCCGGTTACGGCGCGCCGAAGGTGAGCGTCAGGCGCGGGGAGCCCTCGTTGGCCGGGGCCTCCGAGGACCACAGCCACAGCGCGTCCGTCCCGGCGCTGCTCAGCGCCAGGCTGTACGCGCTGCCGAGCGCCCCCGCGACAGCGGTCTTGTCCAGGCCGGTCGTGTGGACGGCCGACCCCTCCGGGACGCCCGCGAAGCTGCCGAGCGCCGGGCCGCCGAGTGCCGGGCGGTTGGCGTACGTGGTCCCGGCCTCCGTCCAGGAGCCGGTGACCGGGACCACGGACACCGTGTCCGTCGTACCGGCGCCGGTCATGGTGCTGGTCTTGACGCTCAGCGTGGCCGCCTTGAGCACCGTGCCGGCGGGCGCGGCGGGCAGGTTGAACCGCAGGTAGCTCGCGTAGAACGAGGTTCCGCGGACCGCGAGCGAGCCGGACGTCCCGTAATTGGTGCTCGGGGCGCCCGCGTTGGCGTACGTGTCCTCCGCGGCCTGGACCTCGACGACCGAGTCCGCCGGAGCGGAGGCCAGGGTGTGGTGGTTCTGCACCTGGGCCGCGCTCAGGACCGTCGGGTACACGGCGGTCTCGTCGAGCTGACCCGCCCAGTACTCGCTGATCGGACGGTCCGGCCAGCCACCGAGGCTGTCGCCGCCGGCGTGCCAGTAGCCGGCGAAGTTCTCGTGCGCGGTGACGCCCAGCGTGCCCTTCTGGACGCCGTCCACGTACAGGGCCATGCCGCCCGGGCCCTGGGTCGCGACGACGTGGTGCCACTGGTTGTCGTTGTACGCGGCGGCGGTCGTGACGGTGCGGGTCCCGCCGGTGTAGACGCCGTAGACGAGCCGGCCGTCGTTGGTCATGTAGATGTGCTTGTCGTACTGACTGCTGCCGCGGGACTGGTTGTTGCCGAACCCGAAGAGCTTGCCGCCCCTGGTGGTGTCCGTCTTGAACCAGGTCTCGATGCTGTAGGTGGAGCCGACGTTCTGGCGGCGGTCCCCGTACACCTGGGTGTCCGTGCCGTCGAAGCCGATGGCCGTGCTCGCGCCCGTGACCGCACCGGGCGTCTGGCGCAGGGCGGGGGCGTTCAGGTGCACGCCGCTCTGGTTGCCGCCGTCCGAGGAGTCCGCGACGAACGGCAGGGCCGACTCGTCGTAGCGCCAGAACAGCTGGGCGCCGTCGGTGCGGACCGCGCTGGGGTACGCGTCGGCCGAGTTCGGCACCGTCACGCTCGCCGTCGCCGACAGGGCGCTGGTGTTGCCGGCCGCGTCGGTGGCGGTCACCCGGTAGGTGTAGGACTGCCCGGCGGTGACGGTGGTGTCGGTCCAGGAGGCCTGCGGGCGGCGGAAGAAGAGCGAGTCCGCCTCCACCGTGGCGATCGGCGTGGCCGCGCCGTTCCGGTAGACCTTGTACGTGAGCGTGCCGTCGTCCAGGTCGAGGCTGGTGCGCCAGCGCACCTGCACCTCACCGGGCTCGAAGCTCACGGCGCTCGCCACCGGGACGCTGGGCGCACCCGTGTCCCCGGTGGAGGCGAAGCGCGTCAGGCTCTGCTGCGCCGCACCGTTGACGGTGGTGAACTCGCCGCCGACCCAGAGGTACTGGACGCCGCCCTTGGAGCCGACCGCCATCGCGCGCGGGCCGATGCCCTCGCCGATGCCGTCGTTGGTGTCGGGAGCCCAGCCCAGCTTGCCGGTGGCCGTGGTCGGCTGGGCGAGCAGGTGGTGGCGCTGGCCGTCCGGGAACTCGCCGATGCCGGAGCAGTCGTGCGCGTGCGAGGCGCTGTAGAGCACGTCCTGGTACGGGAGCACGGCCTGGGTCGCGCCGAGGCAGGTGTCGCGCCAGCGCTGGCCGAAGTCGCTCAGGTTCAGCGCGATCCGGCCGTCGAAGACGCCTCCGCCCGTCCCCTCGTTGGCGGTGTAGAAGCCGGTCGCGTCGGTGGCGATGTCCTTGACCACCGAGTTGGTCTCGACGAAGCCCGGGTAGGCCTTGGTGACGGCGCCGCTCGTCGCGTCGACGACGGCCAGGGCGTGGCTGTTCGTACCGCCCACGGTGAAGAAGTCGCCGCCCAGGACCAGGTGCTCGCCGTCCGGGGTGAGCTCGACGGCCCGGCCCGGTTCGTCGGCGTTCGCGGTGAACGGCTTCAGCGTGCCGTCGGCCGCGGCGACGGCGGCGAACCGCTCGCGGGGCTGGCCCGCGACGGTGAGGAAGTCGCCGCCCGCGTACACGGTGTCGCCGGTGACGGCGAGGGCCCGGACGGTGGCCGCGAACGCGGGCCGGAAGTCGGTCTTCACGGTGCAGGTCGCCACGTCGATCGCGGCGATGCTGGAGACCGCGGTGCCGTTGACGGCGCCGAAGTAGCCGCCCGCGTACAGGGTCGCCTTGTCCGGCGAGAGGACGAGGGCGCGGACGGTGGCGGTGCCCGTGCCCACGGTGAAGGACAGCTTGCAGGAGGTCGGGGCTCCCGTCGCGGCGTCGAACGCCGCGAAGTTCACCGCCTCCTGCTCGGTGCCGGCAGCGCCGTCCGGCGGGCGGACCGCCGAGAAGGTGCCGCCGACGAAGACCTGGTCGCCCGCTTCGGCCAGGGCCCAGACGACCCCGTTGGCCTGCCAGGTGGGCAGCTCGTCGGCGGTGAAGGCCACCGGCGGGGTGATGGCCGCGGCTTCTTCGACGAAGCCCGTGCCCACGGCCGTGCAGGTGCCGGCCAAGGCCAGGGTGAGAGCGGCGGCCAGCCCTCTGGATCTACGCATGAACCCCCCAGTTCGGTATGCGCGGCGCCGCGCTGTGCTGCGCGACGCGGTGCGCGTCATTTCGGAGTACGGAGTCGGAGTACGGAATCCAGAATGCGGAATACCGGCTGCGACATATGGAATGGCCGGAAGCTATCGTACGTACGTCCACGGCCGTGACCAGGGGCACCCTAAGGGGAATGCGGGCTCCGCTCACCGCACTTGACGCATCGGAACCATCGGAGCCCCCATCACACCGGTCGCGCGCCCCGAGGGCCCGGCCGCCCGGCTCATCGGCCTGACGCGGGTCGCCGCGGGCCGCCGCGGGCCGCCGCGGGCCGCCGCGGGGAAGCCCGTACCCCGCCCGTCCGGAACCTGGGACGGACGGCCCGTTCTCGCGATTGCCGCCCCACCCGGGCCCGCGTCCCTCTACCGTGCCCTGGGGGACGACACAGGCACGGGCAGGAGCGCACGCCCGGGGACGTACGCGGGCGCGGGACCGGAGGGGCGGAGCGGGATGAGCGACGACGAAGACACGCGGCTGGCGGGGATGACCCCCGAGATCTCCCGCCGCACCCTGGCCCTGCTCCGCGGCCTGGCCGGGCTCGAGCCGCCGGAGCAGGTGCCCGAGGAGGCGATGATCACCGCCGACGAGGTCCTCGCGGAGTACGGCACCGACGGGCTCCGCGTGCTGGTGATGACCCTGGCGTCCTGGGCGACGGCACAGATCGAGAACGTCTCCGAGCTGAGCGGGCGCAGCCACGAGGCCGTCCTCGACGCCATGGAGCTGGCCTGCCTGGAGGCCGGCGCCGAGGAGTAAACCGGGAGAAGCCGGGGAGCAGCTTGGCCGTGCCTCCGGGCCGCGGGGTTTGCGTCGCCGAAAATCGGACAATTCTCCGGAGACGGACACCCCGGATTCGGTCCGGCGTCGGCGACACTGGGGGGAGCGGGGGGTCCCGATCGGAGGCCGTCGTGAGCACACCTTCCCCCATCCGGATCGCTGCCGTCCTGTCGACCGAACACCGCGGACGGCTGATGTCGCACGCCCGCGAGGTCAATTTCCGCGAGGGCGCGCGGATCTTCGACGAGGGCACCCGGGCGGACTCCTTCTGGATCGTGCGCTCGGGCACGGTGACCCTGGAGATCCCGGTACCGGGCCGCCGGCCCACCCCCATCGAGAACCTGGGCCCCGGAGAACTGGTCGGCTGGTCGTGGCTGTTCCCGCCGTACGTGTGGCAGTTGGGCGCCGAGGCCATGACACCGGTCCGCGCGTACGAGTTCGACGCCACGACCGTACGGATGCTCATGGACGCCGATCCGGCCTTCGGGTCCGCCCTCGGCCACTGGGTCGGGCGGGTCCTCGCACTGCGGCTGCACCAGACCCGCACCCGCCTCCTCGACACGTACGCCCCCCGCCTCGCCGCGAGCTGAACCCGGGCGGGTTCGGGCCGATTCCGCCGACCGCTCCCCCACAGGTCAGCCCTCCGCACACCACTGCGGTCTGCGGTCATGCGTGCGCGCTGCGTGACGAGAAGTAGAGGTGCGAACGGGCGTTCCGGTTCCGCATGGGCAAGACTCGCGTCCGTTATCCGAAGCAACGACGCGAGGAGTGTTCGACATGCGATCCGTCACCAGGACCCTGGCACTTTCGTCCGCCGCCATGGGGCTCACGGCCCTCACCGCCCTGGCCGGCTCGGGCGCCGCCGGAGCCGCGCCCGCCGGCGGCGAGAGCCTGTACGCCCCGTCCGCACTGGTCCTGAGCGTCACCGACGGCGAGGACGCGGCGAGCGGTACGGTACTGCGCGCGGTCACGCTGGTCTGCGCGCCCCGGCCCGGCGGAACCCACCCCGCCCCGGACGCGGCGTGCGCCGAGTTACAGGCCTACGCCCCCGAGCTGGACGCGCTCGCCGAGCCGCGCCCCGACGCGGCGTGTACCCGGGAGTGGAGCCCGGTGACCGTCACCGCCGAAGGCGTGTGGCAGGGCCGCCGGATGAACTACTCCTACACCTACGCGAACCCGTGCGCCCTGTGGAACAGCACCGGCACGGTCTTCACCATCTGAGGTCGGGGATCAGCCCAGCTCCAGACTCGTGACCCCGTACATGCCGGTCAGGTCGAGGTCCGGTTCCTGGCCGGTGTACATCCGGGCGGCCTCGAACGTCGGGGTCAGGCCCAGTCCGCCCATCAGGGCGGCGGCTCGCGGATGGGCGTCCGGTACGTCCACGGCGACCTTGCCGTCGGGGGTCCGCTCCGCGAGCCGGTGCACCAGGGCGGCGGCGACGGCGGGGTCTGCGGCGTAGAGCGGGCCGATCCGGGAGGCGCCGCTGCACGGCCGGACGACACCGAGCCCCTCGACCCGGCCGTCCCGGACCGCGGCGAGGGCGGTACGGCCGGGCAGGCCGACCCAGGCGGCGAGGAAGGCGTCGCGCGAGGTGGGGAAGAACCTCCTGTCGTACGCGGCGAGTTGCCCGAAGGGCAGGGTGGCCGCGTCCACGATCCGCACCCCGGGCGCCGTCGCCTCCCCCGGGTCCCCGGGTCGCGGCACCCCCTCGTGGCGGACGTTGTTCCAGGCCGAGCGGAAGCCGGACTTGCGGTAGTTGTGCTGTTGCTCGACCACCCCGTCCAGCCCGACGAGCCGCCCGTCGAGCCGCTCCATTCCGGCCTTCCACAGCCGGATCCCGTAGCCCTGGCCACGGACGTCGGGGCGGGCGATGTAGAAGCCGATGAAGCCGAAGCCGGCGCCGTACCGGACGGCCGAGATGCAGGCGACGGGCTCCCCGCGGAGCCGCCCGACGAGGAAGCCGCCCGGATCGGCGACGGCGAACGCGAACCGGTCGGAGTCCCCCGGGTTCCAGCCCTCCTCGTCGGCCCAGTCACGGAGCAGCGCCATGTCGGCGGCGCTCGCGGCGTTGATCTCGAATCCAGCGAATCCCGTCATGCCCGCTGTTGTACCAGATGCGCCCCCGCGGCCCGTGCGCCGTCGCGCGAGGCCCGCAAGGGGCGCACCGCCGCCCCTGACCCGGCGCTCCGTCCTGGCTCAACCACCCGTCAGGAGGCGGACGAACGCCGCGCGGTCGGCCTCCCGGTGCAGATCGCTCACCTGCCCGTCGCCCACCTCCACGACCCGCCAGACCCCGTCCGCGCGCAGCGCGAGGTCCGTGGTGACGAAGGTGCAGCCGAGCTCCGCGACGGCGGCCCGCACCGGTCCGAGCTCCGGCGCCGCGGCCTCGGCGTACGGGCTGTCGGGGTGGGCGGTGACCAGCCGGGGCTCGCCGTCGCGCCACCAGACCCGCACCTCGGTGGCCTCGCCCTCGGCCGCCGTGAACGGTTCGAAGGCGCGCAGCACCACCCCGCCGGCCAGGTCCTCGCCCTGGAGTTCCACGAAGCGGTTCACCACGCGGTGGACGGCGGCCCGGTCCGCGAGGTCGGGGAGGTGGCAGGCCTCGGCCCACTGGTGTTTGCGGGACTTGACGTAGTCCTTGACGATGCCCGCGCGCGAGGGGAGGGCCGCGGCGGCGTCCGCGAGCCGGTCCGGCTCCGGGGTCTCCCCCGGAAGTGTCGCCAGCCATCGGCTGGGCGGGGTCAGGCCGGCGAACGCCTCGTACCAGCCCGGGAGTTCGTGGGCGCGCCGGTACGCGTCCGGGGTGACCCGGAGCTCCCCGCCGCGCTCGCGCAGGGCCGCGTCGAGATCGGCGTACCGGCCTGCCGGGATCATCCAGCCCCGGTACCAGAGGGCCCCCGCCCCGGCGGGCACCCGGGCCACGGCCCGGCCTGCGTCCCCGGCGAGCAGCGCGTCGTGGTCGATGAGCCCGATGGCGCCTGCGGCGGCGCGCACCGCACGGGTCTCCTCGGCGAAGTGGGCGTCCGCCCGGCGCTCGTTCAGCGGATCGGAGCAGTACAGGACGGTGGTCGGCATGGCGACACCCTACGGACCGGGAGGCGGCGGTGTAGCCGAAACCCTGTGGAGAAGGCCGTCCGGGCTCCCTAGAGTCGGCCCATGGGAAAGCCGCTCGTCGCAGTGTTCAGTGGGGCCGGGATGTCCACCGATTCGGGGATCCCCGACTACCGGGGGCCGCAGGGATTGTGGCGCCGGGAGGCCGACGCCGAGAAGCTCGTGACGTACGCGTACTACATGGCCGATCCGGAGATCCGGCGCCGGTCCTGGCTGATGCGTGCCGAGATCGGGGCCCTGGGGGCGCGGCCGAACGCCGCGCACCTCGCCGTCGCCGAGCTGGAGCGTGCCGGGATCCCGCTGCGGGTGATCACCCAGAACGTGGACGGGCTGCACCAGCTCGCCGGGACCTCCGCGCGCAAGGTGTTCGAACTGCACGGCACGGCGCGGGCCGTGGTGTGCACGGTCTGCCGTGCCCGTACCGGGATGGACGAGGCACTGGCCCGGGTGTCCGCCGGGGAGCCGGATCCGGCCTGCCTCGGGTGCGGCGGGATCCTGAAGGCGGCGACCGTGATGTTCGGGGAGCGGCTGGACCCCGAGGTGCTCGCGCGGGCCGTCGCGGTCGCCAAGGGGTGCCAGGTCTTCGTGGCCGTGGGCTCGACGCTCCAGGTGCAGCCCGCGGCCTCGCTGGCCGGGATGGCCGCGGAGGCCGGGGCCCGCCTGGTCATCGTGAACGCGCAGGAGACCCCGTACGACTCCCTCGCCGACGAGGTGATCCGCGAGCCCATCGGGACGGCGCTGCCCGCGCTGCTGGCGCGGATCGCCGCGGACGGCGAGCCCGTGCTCTAGGCCGTCTCTTTCGGATCTTGCCTGGCCCGCGCCGCCCGGCACCGCACCTCGCCGCGCTGCCGGGGCACCCGGGTACGTCCAGTACGCGGGAGCCCCGGCAGCGCGGCGAGGCACGGCACCGGACGACGCGGGCCTGACCGGCAAGATCCGAAAGAGACGGCCTAGTCCTCGCGCCGGCCCGTGCCGGCCCGCCTCAGCCCGCGTCGGCCGCCCGCCGCATCTCCGCCACGTCGAGCTTCTTCATCTTCATCATCGCGGCCGTCGCGCGCGCGGCCCGCCCCGGGTCGGGGTCGGAGATCAGCTCGATGGCCCCGGCCGGGATGACCTGCCAGGACAGTCCGAACTTGTCCTTGACCCAGCCGCAGGCCGATTCCTCGCCGCCGTCGCCGGTCAGCGCCTCGTAGTAGTAGTCCGCCTCCGCGTCGTCGGCGCAGTGGATCTGGAAGGAGACGGCCTCGGTGAAGGGGAACTGCGGGCCGCCGTTGAGGCCGACGAACCTCTGGCCGTTGATCTCGAACTCGACGACCATGACCTCGCCCGCGACGCCGGGGCTCCCCTCGGGGTAGAGGCCGACCCGGCCGCGCTTGCCGTCCTTGAAGACCGACAGGTAGTAGTCGGCGGCGGCCTCCGCCGCGCCGTCGAACCACAGACAGGTGGTAAAGGGGTTGCTCGCCATGGCTGCCTCCGGAGTGCGTGGGGGCGGGGGGTGTCCGTCCCGCACATGCGGACCGGTCCCGGCCCCGAAACTCATCGGTGGGGCCGGGACCGGTCCGTATCCAGTCTGGAGTGCACTCTCGCGGGCTACATGTCGAGCATGCGATCGACGATCCGGCGCGCCGCCTGACCGTCGTCCAGGTCGCAGAACTCCTCGCGGAACGCCGCCCGCGCCTGCGCGTACTCCGCCCCCACCGCGTCCGCGTTCCGCACGGCCGCGATCAGGCTCGCCGAATCCCTGAGCAGCGGGCCGGGGGCCTTCTTCTCCAGGTCGAAGGTGAAGCCGCGGAGCGTGTCCCGGTAGTGCTCCAGGTCGTACGCGAAGAGCAGGATCGGCCGGTCGGTGTGCGCGAAGTCGAAGATCGCGGAGGAGTAGTCCGAGATCAGCACGTCGGCGATGAGCAGCAGGTCGGTGGGGTCGGACCAGCGCGACACGTCGACGACGAACCCGTCGCGGACGCCTTCGCGCACCTGCTCGGTGACCTTGTGGTGGCCGCGGATCAGCAGGACGTGGTCCTCGCCGAGCTCACGGCGGGCCGCGTCCAGGTCGATCTGCAGGTCGAGCTTGTAGCCGGAGGTGAGCGTCCAGCCCAGGCGGTTCTCCCGCCACGTGGGCATGTACAGGACGACCTTCTTGCCCTCCGGCAGACCGAGCCGCCGGCGGACCTCCGCGATCCGCTCCGCGTCGGGCCGCACCAGCGCGTCGGTGCGCGGACTGCCGGACTCGATGACCTCGCCGTCGTAGCCGAGCGCCCGCTTCAGGACAGCGGTGGCGTACGAGCCCGGGGAGGCGAGCAGTGACCACTGGGCGCTGTCGTGCTCCAGCGCGTCCAGCACCTCGGGGCTGGTGTAGTAGTCGTGCATGAAGTCGTGGCCGATCTGCTTCAGCGGCGTACCGTGCCACGTCTGCACGACGGTCTGCCCGGGGCGCCGGCTGAAGGCGCGCGGCACGCTGTCGTTGACCACGTAGTACCGGGCCCGCGCGAGCACGTCCCAGGATTCGAGGCTGTCGTACTGGACCGCGCGGGCGGTCTCCGGGACCTCGGCGCGGCCGTCGCGCACCAGCCAGACGTGTTCCAGCTTCTCGCCGCGCCGCAGCAGTTCCTCGTGGATGGCGAGCGGCGAATCGCCGGCCCCGTACCCCTGGAAGGCGTCGTAGACCACGATGTCCTTGACCGGGAGGGCGCTCTGCGCCGGGTACGTCACATCGCGCGCGATCCGCTGCGCGTAGCGCGAGCGGTCGTGCGGGCTGATCATCGGGTCTGCGGTCAGCACGACCCGGTCGTAGAGGCGGGATTCGACGCGTATGCGGCGGCCCCGGGCGGTGACGGCGTGGGGTCCCGTGTACAGGGCGGTCGGGGAGAACTGCAGCGGGGCGCCCCGGTCGACGCCGAGGAGGCCGGCGGTGGCCCCGCCCTGGGAGACCGGGCGCAGCGTGGGCCACCAGCGGCCGTGCGGCAGCGGGGTGCGGCCGGCCCGGCTCTCGGGGAGCACCGGCTCGAAGGAGGCTTCGAAGGTGTCGCCGTCCCGGGTGACGGGGTAGCTGAACTCCAGGCCGGCCGGGTCGTGCAGGACGAGCTCGTAGGGCTCGTCCAGGGGCGCGAGGAAGCGGCCCCGGAGCGTCAGGGAGCCGTCGCCGGCCTCGACGGTGTCGACCAGCGGCGGGGAGGACTGGACGGAGAGGATGAGGTGTCCGGTGGTGCCGCGCTTGACGAAGAGGGTGCGGCCGGGCTCCTCGCCGGGCAGGGCGACGACCAGTCCGGTGAAGCCGGTGCGCTCGTCGTGCGCCAGCCGGTGCTCGGCGCCGTCGGCCCCGGTCACGGACAGGTTCCACGGCTCCGGGGTCCACTCGCCGGGCACGCCCGGGGCGTCCGGGACCGCGGCCAGACCGGCCAGCGGCACGCGCGCGGTGAAGGGGATCCGGCCGCCGGTGACGGCGGGGGCGGTCTCCAGCGGGAAGTCGAGGACGGCTCCGGTGGAGACGTGCACGGCACGCAGGGACGCTCCGGCGCCGACGTCGGCGGCGAGCTCGCCCGACACCTCGACGGCGTCGTCGCCGGCCGGGCGGACGTCCAGGGCCCGGGCGCGGACGATTTCCACCTGGACGCTGAAGGTGGCGATGGCGCTGGGGACGATCCGCACGTCCGGGGCGACCCAGTGCGCGGGCGGGTTCTGTCCGCTGTCGTGCTCGCCGCCCTTGAGCCGGGCGCGGTGCAGGCCTCCGGCGCCGGTGACGGCGACGGAGGTGCTCCACACGCCTTCGTTCCACTTGCCGCCCGTCTGGAAGGCGGCGGGGTCGACGACGGCGGTGAAACCGGCCCAGTCGGCGTGGCGCAGGGCGAGGTGCGGGGAGTTCACGGTGGCCATCGGGGAGGCGACCGTACGGGTGGTGACGACGCTCCGGCGGCGCTTGCCGTTCTCGCGGAAGACCAGCATCTTGCGCGAGCCGAGGCGGCTCTCGGCGCCCAGGTGTCCGGGCAGGGCGTAGCCGCGCAGCAGCAGTTTGCCGTCGGCCCAGTGGGCCTGCTCCACCCGGCTGACGACGCGGCGCTCGCGCGGGCCGAGGGTGAGGACCTTGGCGGGGACGGGCGCCTTGAGGAAGGGGTAGTCGGCCTGCGGGCGGGCCAGTCCCTTGACCGGCACGCTGTACGTGAAGTCCCGCTGGTGCTGGACGAGGGCGACGAACTCCTCGATCCGGCCCTCCCCGGCGAGGTAGGCCTTGAGCCGGTCGGCGACCGTCAGGTCGGGCCACGGCCCGGTGCCGATCTCCCGGATGAGGCCGCCGGCCTCCTTGGCGAAGGCGGCCCGGAAATCGGCGCCCGCCTCGGGGACGTACTTGTAGATGAGCGGGAGTTCCTCGCTCAGCACGTTGCGGTCGTAGTCGCGCAGGTAGCGGGTGTAGGCGGCGCCCTGCTTGGCTTGGAGGGCTTCGCGGACCAGGCGGACCGAGGCCACCCGGTCGATGACCGAGACCGGGTCGGTGGAGCGCTGGGTGATGGAGCGCTCGCCGGTTTCGCGGACCCGCCAGTGGTAGACGCACTCGCCGATGACGTCGACGCTCTTGGCGAAGTAGTGCGCGGGAATCGAGACGGGGGCGTCCTCGTAGAGGATGCCTTCCGGGTACTGGAAGGAGTGCTCGTCCCAGAAGCTTCGCCGGTAGACCTTGTTCCACGCGGTGCGGTCGGTGACCAGCGCCGGGAGCTTGGAGATGTGCGTCTTCAGCCGGGTAGCGGCGAAGGCGGTGCGGTGTCCCCAGGACTGCTGCATGCCGACGGAGCGGAAGCGCTTGACGTTGCCGGCCGCGAAGTCGGAGCCGGTCGCGTCGAGGGCGTCGATCATGCGCTGGTACGCGTACGACGGCATGGTGTCGTCGCTGTCGACGAAGGCCAGGTACTCGCTGCCCGGGCTGATGTGGCGGGCGCCCACGTTGCGGGCCGCGCCGAGTCCCGCGTTCTTCTGGAGTACCAGCCGGAAGCGGTCGTCACGGTCGACGAACGCCTGGGCGAGTGCCGCGCTGCCGTCGGTGGATCCATCGTCGACGAGCACGACCTCGAAGTCGTCGAATGTCTGTGCCGCGATGGACTCCAGGCACTCGTCGAGATAAAGCTCGACGTTGTAGACGGGGACGACGATACTCAGGCGCGGGGGCATGGGCGGCGAGTTCTCCAGCTTAATAACTTATTGATGATCAGCCGATTACAGCATCTTACTCTGTAACGAGATGATAAAAATCAGTCGTCTCGGACATATGTGAGAAGCCGCCGGGGCGGGCGGCAATGAGTTCAGCCGCCCGCCACCTCGCCGTCATCGGATCAGACTTCCAGCTCTGCCTCGATCTTCTTCAGCTGGTGCCGGGCCATCGCGAGGTTGGCCCGCGTCTTGTCGAGCGCGAGGTAGAGGAAGAGCCCCGCGGAGCCCCGGCCCTTCAGGAGCCGGATCAGGTGGTACTGGCTTCCGAGGGTGATGAGGATGTCCTCGATCTCGTCCTTCAGCCCGAGCATCTCCATCGTGCGGAGCTTGGCCCGCACCACGTCGGTGTTGCCCGCGGCGGCGACCGTGAGGTCGAGGTCCTTTCCGCCGCCGATGGTGCCGAGGGCCATACCGCTGCTGCAGTCGACCAGGGCGACGCCGAGCACGCCGTCGATGGTGGTGGTGGCTTCCTTGAGCGATGTCTCCACGTTGGCCATGGCGGTTCTTCTTTCTCTTCGGTGTCCTGGGCGTTTTCGGTCAGTGCGTTTCGGGCGGTGCGTTTCGGGCGGTACGGATGTACGTGGTCGAGGGGATCAGGAGCCCTGGCCCGCGCCCGGGCCCGTGCCCGGAGCCGGTCCCGGGCCGCGGCGGCCGAGGCTGTGGTCGATGAGCTCCGCTATGCGCAGGCTGGAGCGGCGGGCCTCCAGGTGGAGCCGCCCGACGTTGACGCGCGGCTCCGCGATCAAGGTCAGTACGGCCGCGTCGCCCGCCGCGTAGGTGGCGACGTAGCCGTCCTCCCCGCGCACGAGCAGCTCGCGGAACCCGCCCTGCCCGGTGCAGTCGCTGAGCCGCTGGGCCACTCCGAGGGCCGCGGCGGTCAGGGCCGCCACGGATTCCGCCTCGGTGGCGGCGCTGTCGTGGGCCAGGACCAGGCCGTCGACGCTCGCGGCGAGGGCACCGCCGAGCTGCGGGACGCGGGCGCGCAGCCGTCGGAGCTCGGCGAGTATCTCGGCCTCGGCTTCGGCGGGCACCGTACTCATGTCGGACCTTCTCCTTTCGGACTGCCGCCGCTCGGAACGGTCGCCGCGCTGGGCGGCTCGCAGCGGGAGCCTCACAGGCTTGCCTCCAGTGCGTCGCGTAACCGGCGCAGCAACGCCACGTCCGGGGACTGCGCCTGCGTCATCCAGTCGGGCAGCGGCGTCTCCGCGGCGGCGGCGGGTGCCGGCGCGTGCGGGGTCTCGACCAGCCCGGCCGCCGCGAGGCGTCGTACGTCGAGCAGGGTGTGGAAGGCCGGCCGGCCCAGCACCCAGGCGAGGTCCGCCGGTGTCCGTACCCCGTCGGCCCGGTCGAGCAGGATCCGCTGGCGGGCGGTGACGGTCTGGCCGGGGGCGGCGGCCCGGGGCACCACTGGGGAGGTGTCCAGCAGCGGGTAGGGCCAGACCGCGTCGAGCAGCTCCCGGCGCCGGCAGGTCTCCCGCTCGACGGCGGCGGCCGGAACGGAGCGGACGGAGCCGATCCAGTGGGTGGCCCCGCGCCGGAAGCGGGAGGGACCGCTGCCCGGGGAGAGGGCGAAGAAGGCGGCGTCGAAGATCGCGGCGAGATGGCATATCTCCAGCTCGCCGCCCGCGAGCCCGCCGCTGTCGACGAGGAAGCGGGCGACTTGGCGGCGGGCGCCGGCCTGGTTCACGGCGTCGGTCCAGCGCTCGGGGCTGAGGCCCCCGCCGGTGGTGAGCAGGACGTCGAGTCCGGGGGTGGCCGGGCTCTCCGCGTGCACCACGCGGCCGTCCTCCAGGAAGAGGGTGCCGCGCTCGCGGAACAGGGCGCCGGTCGCCCGCTCGGCGGCGAGCCGGGTGAGCAGCGGGGAGACGGCGGCTACGGCGGCGGCTGTCATTTCAGCACCAGCTCCTCGGCCAGGGCCCGGAGTCTGTGCCGGGCGAGCGCGAGGTTGCCGTCGGTCCGGTCGAGCCACAGGTGCAGGAACACGCTGCTGTCGAAGCTGGTCTCGACGAAGCGGAGCACGTGGTACCCGGACCGGGTGGTGACGATCAGGTCCTCCACGGGCGGCCCGGCGGCGTCCTCCGCCCCGGTGCCGCCCGGGGCGAAGGACTCGTACTCGGCGGCCGCCCGGGCCAGCTCGGCGGTCTCGGCCGCGGTGGTCTCGTGGTCCCCCACCGGTGATTCCCCGGCGGTGCCGAGGGCCAGTCCGCTGCTCCAGTCGACCAGCGCGGCCCCCCTGGCACCAGGCAGGGCCATGGCTTCGAGCAGGCATTCGTCGATCCCGGGCACGCGGACTCCCCTCCCGGCCGGACCGTGCGTGGTGCACGGTCGTACGGCGCGACAGAAGGGAACTTACTCAACTTCCACAGTGCGGAAGGGTGTTCTGGCATTTTCCGCTGGAACATGCGCGATGGCACGTGACAGCTTGGCCGGAACCCAACCCATTTTGATCATTGCTTTGGATCGCGCGCCCCAAACGCCCCCGCGCACCCGCCGTCACGAAGCGAGCGGCAGATCGTCCGAGAGCCGGAACGACCCGCCCTCGCGCTGTACGTAGCCCTCGTGGCTGAGGGTGCGCAGCAGGTGGTACACGGTGGGCAACGGAATTCCGGTGAGCCGGGAAAGGCGCTTGGCCGTCGCCCCGCCCTCCGCGTACATCGCTTCCACGAGCCGCAATGCCCGCTGCACGGAACCGATGAGGGTGGGTGCGGTGGTGGTGGCGCTGCCGCCGTCCGCGCTCCCCGCGCTGCGCTTCGGACTGTGTTCGGTCCCCATGAGTGGTCCCCCTGCTCCGGTACGAGGCCTGGCAAACCCATCAAAGTCGCTCACCGGCCGCAAAACCAGCGGACTCGCGTAAACCTGAGCATAAGATCAACTAATGCTCGACCCCCGGAAACTGAAGCTCCTCGTCGATGTCGCGCGCACGGGCACCATCGCGGGTGCCGCCCTCCGCGCCGACGTCACCGCCTCCGCCGCCTCCCAGCAGCTCTCCGCGCTCGAACGCCAGGCCGGTTGTCCGCTGCTGGAGCGCTCCGGTCGGAGCGTACGCCTGACCGCCGCCGGACACACCCTGGTATCCCACGCCACCCGCGTGCTCGCCGAGATCGAGGCCGCGGAGGAGGCGCTGCGCGACATCGCGGGGCTGCGCGACGGCCAGTTGCGGGTCGCCACCTTCGCCTCCGCCGCGGAGCCCTTCACGGTGCCCGCGCTGGCCGCGTTCCGGCGGACCCATCCGGGGCTCGACGTGAGCCTGACCGAGCTGGAGCCGGAGCTGGCGCTGCCCTCGCTGGCGGCGGGCAGCCTGGACCTGGCGGTCACCCACCAGTACCCCCACCTGCCGGAGCCGGACCTGCGCGGGCTGCGGCAGGTGCTGCTGCGCCGGGAGAAGCTGATGCTCGCCGTGCCCCCGCACGCCAGACCGCCACTCGACGGGCCGGTCAAGCTCGGCGAGTTCGCCCGTACCGCCTGGGCCTCGACCACGCCCAGCACCGGCTTCCAGGCGGTCACCGAGGGGATCTGCCGGGCCGCCGGCTTCGAACCGGACATCGCCTTCCGCGCCGACAGCTACCCGATGCTGCTCTCCCTGGTGGCCGCCGACTTCGCGGTCGCCCTGGTGCCGCAGAGCGCGGCGGACCGGCGCGCGGAAATCTCCTTCCACGACATCGCAGAACCGGCCCATCTCGTACGGGACATCTACGCGACCGTCCGGACCGGGGACCGCAGCCCGGCGACCGAGTCGATGATCCGGCACCTGGCACGGCAGCTCGGCGGCTGATCCGCCCGCTCCGGGCGGATCAGATGCGGGCCGGCGTCCAGCCTTCGATGTGCCAGGGCGCGCCGACGGTCAGCGCGTGTGGGGTGCCGGAGACGGTGAGGCAGGCCTCGCGCGGTGTGCCCCGCTCGAAGGTGAGCCGCAGGGAGCCGTTGCCGGTGACCTCGGCCGTGTTGATCCGGCACAGGGCCAGTTCGCCGAGGAGCGCCAGCGGATGGCCGGGGAGCATGCTGCCCGGGCTGGCGGAGACCCGGACGTCGCCGTCGGCGGCGATGCCGACCCGGACCGAGCCGAAGAGCGGCTGCTCCAGCCGCCAGGGGGCGTCGATGACGATGCGGGCCTCCGCGTCCGTCAGCTCGTCGTGGACGGTGAGGAAGGGCGAGGCCCGGCGGCGCTCGCCCGTCTCCAGGACGAGGGCGCCCTCGATGTCCACGGGCAGCGGGGCCTCCCCGGCGCCGACGGGGAACGGACCGCTGTCCACCCGCAGGCACACCGGGTCCAGGCAGTCGGGCACCGGATCCACCACGGGCCCCGGCAGCGGGGGCCGGTCGGTCACCTCGCCCCACAGCGCGGGGACGGCGTGGCGCAGCACCACGTCCGTGACCTCGTCCGCGACGCGGGCGGCGGTGCGCTCGTCGGTGATGCTCCACCAGTGGTCGTGCGGATGGCCGAGGAGGCGTCCGATCCTGGCGTGCCAGCCGACGGGGCCGACGCGGTTGGCGCTGAGCCGGGTCCCGAGGGCCGGCCGCAGCCGCCGCAGGGCCTCGTGTTCCTCGTACGGGACCGCGCGCAGGTTCACGGTGAACCTGCACTCGGCGGCCCCGGACGAAGCGCTCCGCTGGAAGCCGAGCAGCGCGTGGTCGGGTTCGGCGGCGCGGAGCCGGTACTCCAGCCCCGTTCCGGTGAAACCCGCGTCGCGCAGCGCCGGGGCGATCCGCTCGCGCAGCGTCTGGTGGAACAAGTCGGTCGCGTTCACCCCCGTAGTGTCACAAGACGCACGCTCTGCGGCCAAAACCGTCCACGTCCGGGCGGCCTCGCGGTGCTACTGCGTGCAGGTCACGAAGGCCGGGAGCGGGGTCTCCTCGACGAGGCGGCGGGGCAGGGACAGCCCGAAGCGGTGCTCCAGTACGGCCAGGGTGAGGCGGTCGCGCTCCTCGTACGGTTCGTCCTCGGGGCGGGCGTAGCAGCCGTCCGGGGTGAGGATCTTGGCCTCGACCAGCTCCGGCAGGAGGAAGTCGGGCCGGTGGCCGCCGCGCCAGTGCTCCTCGCCGATGCCGAAGCAGCAGACCAGCTCGCCGTCCCGGGCGTACGCGAACTGCTTGGGCGGGTGATCGGGCTGCGGGTCGAGGTACACGGCCTCGGCTCCGGAGCGGGAGACCTCGGCGAGGCGGTGCGCCCCGGCGGGCACCCCGTGTTCCACGGCGAAGGACCAGCCTCCCCAGCTCCCGACACGGGCCACCCCGTCGCCGTCCACCGTCTCGGTGACCATGCTCCAGGCGTCGATGGCCCCGAGCGGCCCGGGGTGCAGGTCGGGCAGGGCGCCGAGCCGGGCGGCCAGCTCCTCGGGGCCGATGCCCCGGGCGAAGGTGAGGCCGACGTACCAGGCGCTCCAGTCCGCGAGCCACTGGATGCCGCCGTCGCGGCCGCTGTCGCGGCCGATGTCGCGGCCGATGTCGCGGCCGATGTCGCTGTCGCGGCCGCCGTCCGCCGCGCCCTGCCCGGTGATGTCCGCCATTGCCACGGTCCCTCCCGCGATCCCCGCGCTGCGAGCCGGTCCTTCCGGTGCCGCCGGTGCCGCCGGTCCTGCCGGAACCGGCCCTACCGGCACGATAGTCAGTCGGCGGGGCGCTCCGGGAGGAGGCGCTCGACCATCGTGTCGATGAGCCCCTCGGCCCCGTGGAGGGGATGGGGGTCCAGCAGTCCGGGCACGGTGAGGTCGTCCACGATCAGCCCGAGCATGGCCAGGTAGATCAGGACCACGCCCTGCCGGTCCCCCGGCAGCCCCGCCTCCAGGTGCCAGGCGATGTTCGCCTCCAGTTCGGCGCCCTGGAACCCGGCCAGCGCCTCCTGGAGTTCGGGCCGCCGGGTGGCCTCCAGGCGCAGTTCCAGCATCGCGGTGTGGACGCTGCGCTCGCGGCGCATGCGCTCCAGGAGCCGGCGCAGCAGCACCTTCGTGTCGAACGGGCCCGTCAGGTCCGCAGGGTCGGGGGTCAGCCGCTCGCGGGTGCGGTGCAGGATCTGCACGAGGAGCTGGGCGCGGTTGGCGAAGTAGTTGGAGGAGGTGCCGGTCGGAACCCCGGCCTCCGTGTCCACCGCGCGCAGGGTCAGCCCCCGTGAGCCCTCGCGGGCGAGGACTTCGATGGCGGCGTCGAGCAGCGCGGCGCGGCGCTCCGGGTTCTGGCGCATGGGTGGGTCCCTGACCGTGTGGACGCGGCCGCCGGTATGACCGCCGCATATGCACTGCACGTGCAGTGCTTCGGACACGCTAGCGGACACCGCCTCGTCGCGGCCCTCCCCAGCGCCCCCTCCCTCGTGCCACCCTGCCCGTCATGGAGCGGATCATCGGGGAGATACGCGAGGACCTGGACCGCCGGATCGCCGTGGCCGCCGAGCGGTTCGCCGACCGGTCGCCGGCCGAGGACCCGGCCTGTGCCGTCTACGTCGCCCTGCTCGGCCGGGCCGCCCTGCGCGAGCGGGTCCACCACCTGCTCCGCCAGGCCGTCGACGGGCTGGTCCGCGTGGCCCGCGGCCTGCCGCCCGAGCTGGGCGAGGCCCGCGCCGACGGGGAGCTCCGCGCCCGGCAGGGCCTCCCGCTCAACTCCCTGCTGCGGGTCTACCGGCTCGCCGGCCGGCTGCTGTGGCAGGTGCTGACCGAGGCCGTCGCCTCACACGACCGGGCGGCGCTGCCCCGCCTCTTGCCCGGGGCGCCCGCACTGTGGGACGTGGTCGACCGGATGGCGGACGCGGCGGCCGAGTCCCACCGCCGGGCCGAGGCCCTGCGCGGCGACCGCGAGCGGGAGCTGCGGGGGGCCCTGCTCGACGCCCTGTTCGAGGCCGGCGGTCCGGCGGGCCGGTACGCCGAGTCCGCGCGGCGGCTCGGCCTGCCGGAGCGCGGCCGGTTCGCCGTGGTGGTCCTCGACGCCGGGGACGGCGCGGGGGCGACTCCGGGCGGCGGCGCCCCGCGCGTGCTGTGGCGGATCCGGGCCGACGGGGAGACCGGCCTCGTGGAGCTGGGCCGGCTGCCGCTCGCCTCCGTGACCGACCTGCTCGCGCCCCTCGGCTTACGCGCCGGGGTGAGCCCGGTGGTGGAGACACCGGGCGAGCTGGCCGGGGCCCGCCGGCTGGCGCTCCTCGCGCTGCGCGCCGCTCCGGGGGCCGACGGTCCGCACACCGCCCTGCTGGACGAGCGGCTCCCGGCGGCGCTGGTCGCGGCCGAGCCCGAACTCGCGGGCCGGCTGCGTCAGGTGGTGCTGGGGCCGGTCCTGGAGCTGGCCCCGGAGGACCGCAGGGTGCTGCTGACCACCCTGGGGACCTGGCTGGCCTGCCGGGGCTCGACCACGTACGCCGCGCAGCGGCTGTACTGCCACCGCAACACGGTCTCGAACCGGCTGCGCCGCCTGGAGCAGCTCACCGGCCGCTCGCTGTCCGATCCCGCGCACGTCGTGGAGCTGGCGCTGGCCCACACGGCGGTCACTCAGCGCCCGGCCGGGTCCCCGCCTGCTCCTGCCGGTCCCCCCGCCCCGGATCCCCCTCCTCCGTCGGCTTCGCGGATTCCAGCAGGAACGGCACGTCGATCACCGCGACCCCGGGCGTGAACAGCAGGCGGGCCTTGAGGCGCAGCGCGTTCTGGTTGTGCAGGGGCTGTTCCCACCAGTGCCCGACCACGTACTCCGGGATGACCACGGAGAGCATGTCCGTGCCCTCGGCGGCCGCCTGCTCCTGTACGTAGGCCAGCACGGGCCCGATCACCTCGCGGTACGGGGAGTGCAGCACCTTGAGCGGGATGCCGGGGTCGTGCTCCGCCCAGGCCTCGCGCAGCCGGTTCGCGTCCTCCTCGTCGGCGGCCACCGAGAGGGCCGTCAGGGTGTCGGGGCGCAGCCCCATCGCGAAGCCGAGGGCCTTGAGGGTCGGCGCGTGGACGGCGGCGACGAGGACGACGACGTGGTGGCGGGAGGGCTTGCGGGGTTTGACCCCGGGGGCGACGGCTACTTCCCGGGCCACGGTGTCGTAGTGGCGGCGCACGCCCTTCATCCCGAGGAAGAGCAGCGGCATGGCGATGACGACGAGCCAGGCGCCGTGGGTGAACTTGGTGATCAGGACGATGACCAGGACCACGAAGGTCATGGTGGCGCCGACCGCGTTGAGGGCGAGCCGGCGGTGGATGTGGATCCGCTCCTCCTTGCGGGTCTCCGGGGAGGCGAGCTCCTGCTGCCAGTGCCGGACCATGCCGGCCTGGGAGAGGGTGAAGGAGACGAAGACGCCGATGATGTAGAGCTGGATGAGGCGGGTCAGCTCGGCGTCGAAGGCGATGATCAGGCAGATGGCGGCGAGCGCCAGCAGGACGACACCGTTGGAGTAGACGAGCCGATCGCCGCGGTTGAAGAGCTGACGCGGCACGTACCGGTCCTTGGCCAGGATCGAGGCGAGCATCGGGAAGCCGTTGAAGGCGGTGTTCGCCGCGAGGATCAGGACGCCGGCCGTGACGGCCTGGAGCAGGTAGAAGAGGACGTGCCAGTCGCCGAAGGTGGCTCTGCCGATCTGCGCGAGCGCGGTGGACATCGGGGTTCCGGGGGCCAGGCCGAGCTCGGTCGGGTCCGCCGCGACGTGCACCTTGTAGCTCATGGCGAGGAAGGTGATCCCGGCGAACATGGTGACGGCGAGCGTGCCCATGGCGGCGAGGGTGGTCGCGGCGTTCCTGCTCTTCGGCTTCTGGAAGGCGGGGACGCCGTTGCTGATGGCCTCGACGCCCGTGAGCGCCGTACAGCCGGAGGCGAAGGCCCGCAGCGCGAGGAGCACCACCGCGAGGCCGGTGTAGTTGCCCTCGGCGGTGATCGACAGTTCGGCGGACTCGGCGCGGATCGTGTCGCCGGTCGCGAGCCGGTAGGCGGCCACCGCGAACATCAGGTAGATGACGAGGACGAAGCCGTAGGTGGGGACGGCGAAGACCCGTCCCGATTCCCGTACCCCGCGCAGGTTCATGAGGGTCAGCAGCACCACGAAAGCCACCGACAGCGGGACTTCGTGGTCGGAGAGCGAGGGGATCGCGGAGGTGATGGCGGAGACGCCGGAGACCACGGAGACGGCGACCGTCATGACGTAGTCGACGAGGAGGGCGCTCGCGGCGGTGAGGGCGGCGGTCGGGCCGAGGTTCTTGGAGCTGACGATGTAGGCGCCGCCGCCGCCCGGGTAGGCGTAGCAGGTCTGGCGGTAGGAGGCGACGACGACCACGAGCAGGAACACGATGGCGGCGGCCGCGTACCAGGCGAGGTGGAGCAGCGCGACCCCGCCGAGGGCGAGGATCAGCAGGATCTCCTCGGTGGCGTAGGCCACGGAGGAGAGCGGGTCGCTGCAGAAGATCGGGAGTGCGAGCCGTTTGGGGAGCAGGGTCTCGCCCAGGCGCGCGGTGTCGAGCGGTTCGCCGACCAGCACACGTTTCGCATTGATACGCCTCATTCAGGCATGATCAGCGAAAACTGTATTGATTCGTCCCATATAAGCCTTGTGTCATGGGATGAAGCGCCTACATCTTCGCCGCCGCGCTGCGGATCGCCTCCCGGATGCGGAAGTACGTGCCGCAGCGGCAGATGTTGGCGATCGCGTCGATGTCCTCGTCCGTGGGCGTGCTCGTCCGCTTGAGCAGGGCGACGGCCGCCATGATCTGGCCGGGTTGGCAGAAGCCGCACTGGGCGACGTCCTGTTCGAGCCAGGCCTCCTGGACCGGATGCAGGTCCTCGCCGTCGGCCAGCCCTTCGATCGTGGTCACCGTCTTCCCCGCGCACGCGGAGACCGGCACCACGCACGGGCGCACGTCCACCCCGTCGAGGTGGCTGGTACAGGCCTTGCAGACGTCCACCCCGCAGCCGTATTTCGGGCCGCGCACGCCCAGCATGTCGCGGAGCACCCACAGCAGGGGCAGATCGT
Organism: Streptomyces sp. CA189; assembly: GCF_056428985.1. Lineage (NCBI taxonomy): Bacteria > Bacillati > Actinomycetota > Actinomycetes > Kitasatosporales > Streptomycetaceae > Streptomyces > Streptomyces sp. CA189. The sequence continues at coordinate 25,985 of NZ_JBWJVM010000013.1, forward strand.
CGGGCGCGTCCACGGTGACGCTCTGCCCGTTGACGGTGAAGGTGTGCGAGGGCACGGCTCGGCTCCTGGAGGCGGACTAGCGCGGGTAGGGGGTGAAGTCGACGTCGAAGTCGAGGGGGAAGCTGCGCGGCTTGGTGCCGGTGGCCCGGGCGTAGGCGTTGGCGATCGCGCCCACGGCGGCGGGCAGGCCCAGCTCGCCTGCCCCGCCGGGCTCGGTTCCGGTCGCCGGGAGCACGAAGACGCGTACGTCCTTCGGGGTGTCGCGCTGCTGCGCCCAGTGGAACTGGCTGTAACTGCCTTCCAGCGGGAGCCCCTTGTCCAGGTGCAGGCCGGCCTTGAGCGTGGTGGAGATCGCGTCGGTCAGGCCGCCGATCATCTGGGCCTCCAGACCGCGCGGGTTGACGGGCAGGCCCACGTCGACGGCGATGACCGCCTTCGTGACGCGGACGTGCTCCGGGTCCCTGGTGTCGATCTCGACCAGGCAGGCCGTCCGGGACTTGTACTCCTCGTGGAAGGCGATGCCCTGCGCGCAGCCGGCCGGCATGGCCCGGCCCCAGCCGCCTTCGGTGGCCGCCTTGTCGAGTACGGCGCGCTGGGCGGCCGTCTTCAGGAAGGTCCGGCGGAACTGGTACGGGTCCCGGCCCGTCGCGGCGGCCAGCTCGTCGACCACGATCTCCTCGGCCCCCCGGGTGTTCGCCGAGTACACCGACCGCCAGGACCCGGTGGGCACTCCGGTCGGGACCTCGGTGAGCGCTTGGGTGGTGAGCCCGAAGTGGTACGGGGACTTGATCGTGGTGAGGAACAGGGTCTGGGCGAGGGTCGCGTTGCCGATGCCGAGCGGGAGGCTGGCGGCGGTGGCGGTGATGATCTCGCCGAGTCCGTGCCGGAAGTCGGTCTCCGCGGCGGCGACCCGGTGTTCGAAGCTGAGCACCTCGCCCAGCAGGTGCGTGGCCCGGATCTTGTGGTGGGTGGCCGGGCGCATCCGGCCGTGCCGGGTGTCGTCGACCCGGGTCCACATCAGCCGGACCGGGCGGCGGCAGGCCTTGGAGATCCGGGCCGCCTCCAGGGCGGCGTCGAAGAACAGCCGCCGGCCGAACGACCCGCCGGCCTGCACCACGTGGACGGTGACCTTGTCGAGGGGCAGGCCGAGGTCGGCGGCGATCGTTTCGCGGGCCACGATCGGCGATTTGAGCCCGGACCAGATCTCGGCGCGGTCCTCGCGCACGTCGGCGACGGCCGAGTTGGTCTCCATCGGCGCGTGGCTGACGAAGGCGAAGTCGAACTCGGCGTCCACGTGCGGGGTGAGCAGCGGCGGCACGAGCAGCGGCGGGGTGGCGGCGCGCAGCTTCGTACGGACGGCCGCGTCCGAGAGCTGGTCGGCCGGGCCCGGGCCCCACGTGACCTGGAGGGCGGCCTTGGCGTCGAGGGCCTGGCCGAAGGTCTCGGCGACGACGGCGACCCCGGTGGCGACGGTGACCACGTGCAGGACGCCGGGCATGGCCCGGACCGTGTCGAGGTTGGCCACGGAGCGGACGCTGCCGCCGAGGGTGGGCGGGCGGCGGACCACGCACGGCTTGGCCCCGGGCACGTCCAGGTCGAGGGTGTAGCGCTGGGCCCCGGTGACCATGGCGCGGGCGTCGATCCGGCTGGTGGGCCTGCCGACCAGGGCGTGCTTCGCCATCGGCTTGGGGGTGGCGCCGAGGACGATCAGGGCGGGGTCGGCGGCGGCCGCGGCGAGGGATCCGTAGGGCGCGGTGCGGCCGTCGGGGGCGCGGACGGCGCCGCCCGCCGTGGTCAGGGTGGACGCCGGGAGGCTCCAGCGCACGGCGGCGGCCGCGACCAGGCGGGCCCGGGCGGTGGCGGCGCACTGGCGGACGGGGCCGTAGAGGGAGCGGATGGAGTTGGAGGATCCGGTGAGCTGGTTGAAGAGCAGCTCGGGGCGCGCGTCGTCCAGTTCGACCCGTACGGCGGCCAGCGGGGCGTCCAGTTCCTCGGCGACGAGCATCGCCACGGCGGTGGTGAGGCCCTGGCCGACCTCCTCGCGCGGCAGCCGGAAGCGGATGGTTCCGTCGGCCTCCACGACGAGCGCGAGCAGGGCCGAGGTGGGGGCGCCGGCCAGGATGAACAGGTCTCCGAGGTCCACCAGGTCGGCGATGGCGGGCAGGGTCGGGATCACCGCGTGCGCGGACTGCGGGGCGAGGAGGTCGGCGCCCGCGCGCGTGACGAGGGCGAGGGTCGGAGCGGCGACGAGATAGGTGAGGAAGGACCGCCGGCTCTGCCCGTCGGTCGGCGCATGGCTCTGCCCGGTCATGTCGTTGTGTCCCCACCCTGCGCGCGGCCCGCCTCAGCGAGCCTCCCCGGCTCATTACCGGCACGTAGAGTAGCGATCACGGGGTGCGGTGGGAAGTCCGGGTCAACTGCCGGGCGGAATATCGGACATACCGTCGGCCGGAGCCGGGATCACGCCGCACGGGCGACAGCAGCAGGCGGAGCACGGGGTCCTTCGTTCGGGGGGTGCCGGCCCGGTCGTGTTGATCCGGGTCCTGCGTCGTCTTTCGCCGGTACGGCGGGGGGAACGCCTCGTACACCTCGGCCGTACGATCGATCGCCCGCGTCCGAAAGGCCGGTTTCCGGCCGCGGGCGGACGATGGGAGGAGCACGGCATTGCCACACCGAGCAGATGGAGGAGGTGTGCGGCAGTGACGAAGTACATGGACGTCCACTACGGCATGAACGGCATCACGGCGGAGCAGCTGAAGGCCGCCCACAACGCCGACCTGGCCATCGAGAAGGAGGAGCGCGTGCACTTCGAGCGGGCCTGGGCCGACCCCGCGTCCGGCACGGTCTACTGCCTCTCCGAGGCGCCCTCGGCGGAGGCGGTCCAGCGCATCCACGAGCGCGCGGGGCACCCCGCCAGCGAGATCCACCCGGTACCGCTCACCGTGTGACGGCCCGGGAACGGCAAGGGCCGGCGGGGTTTGCGCGCCGGCCCTTCGGCACGGGCTGACCGGATTCGTTCGCACACTCCAGGAGGGCCGGAAGGCCTCAGGCATATGCCTGAAGCAAGTCCGGCCCAGATGTTGCCAAACGCCTTACAGGCCGTCGCTGGCTGTGCAACAGTCGTAACCGGCCCTTCCTTCAGAACCGGTCCCTCCTCAGACTTGGCCGTGCCGCGCCTGTATCGGAGTTCAGATGCCGTCCCACCTGTACGCGGACCGCCCCGCGCAACCCCCCGAGCCAGGGTCGGTGGACGCGCTGATCTCGCAGACCCGACAGCTCCGGGGAGAAGTCGACGCGGTCCGCCGCGACACCGTCGTCGACGACGACGACGCGCAGGGCCGCTGGCAGCGCGCACTGTGCGATCTCGCCGTCCACCACCTCGACGACCTCCGCGCGCACCTCGGCCAGCTCAAGGAGGGACTGCCGCCCACCGCGCCCGAGTCCGCCGCGCTGCCGCAGGCCGCCCCCGAGACGGGGGCCGAGGCCCTGCAGACCAGGGTCGGCAGTGCCGAGTGGAACCTGCTGACCGATGAGGTCAGTTGGTCCGACGAACTCTTCCAGATCTTCGGCCGCTCCCCCGAGGCGGGTGCGCTGCCCCTCGACGAACTGGGATCCACCCTGTTCTCCGAGGACCAGCCGCTGCTCACCGCGATGGTGACGGCCTGTCTGGTGGACGGCAAGCCGATAGACGGCGAGTTCCGCATCGTCCGGGCCGACGGCCGGGTCCGGACGCTGCACATGAGGGGCGAGCCGGTACTCGACTCCGACGGCTGCACGGCCTCCATGTGGGCCGTGCTGCGGGACGTGAGTGAACTGCGCCGGAGCCAGCGGGCGGTGCGCGAGTCCCGGGACTCGCTGCAACGCCGGCAGGAGATCGCGCAGACCGAGCGCCGGCTGGCGGTCGAGCTACAGGAAGCCGTACTCCCCCCGTGGCGCGGCTCCCTGCGGTTCCCGCACGACAACACCAGGGCGCTGGACGTCGCGGCGCACTACCTGCCCTCCGCGACCAGCGCGCTCATCGGCGGGGACTGGTACGACGCGCTCGAACTCCCCGGCGGAGACTCGATGCTGACGGTGGGCGACCTCACCGGGCACGGGGTGACCGCCACCTCCGGCATGGCGATGATGCTCGGCGCCCTGCGCGGGATGGCGATGGCCGGCATCGAGCCGGGCCCGCTGATGGGCTGGCTGAACCAGCTCCTGGAGACCTCCGTACAGCCCGCGCTGGGATCCGCGGTGTGCTGCCGCTACGATCCCGCGCGCCGGGTGCTGTCCTGGGCCCAGGCCGGCCACCCCGCCCCGCTGCTCTTCCGGCGCGGCCAGGGCCGTTCGCTGCTGCCGCCCGAGGGCGTCCTGCTGGGAGCGACCTCCGGAGCCTCGTACGGCCAGGCCGAGGAGCGGCTGGAGGTGGGCGACGTACTCGTCCTGCACACCGACGGACTGACCCCGCGCAGCATCGAGTTCAGCAAGGCCGACGGGACCGAACGGCTGCTGGCACTGGCACCGCACTTCTCCGCCGCCCGGTCCGCGCAGGACTGCGTGCGCCTGGTGATCGGGGAGTTCGGCGAGGGCGAGCGCGAGGACGACGCCTGCGTACTGGTCGCCCGGATCGGCTCGTAGCGCGCGAGGGGCGGTTCGCGGGACTCAGGGCCGCGCCGGAAGGCGCGGCCTTTCTCGTCCACAGGCCCGGGGCGGCGCCCACCGGTCTCAGACCGGCCGTGCCGCTCACACCGAATGCGCCACGGGGCTGTTCGGGAGGGCCAGCTTGATCTCCTCGCGGAGCTCCTCGATGCCGGCGAATCCGGAGTAGTGGCCGGTCAGCCGGTACATCTCGCGCAGCCGGTCCCAGGTCCGGTGCGAGGAGGTCTCGTTCATCGAGACCAGCGCCAGGCGGGCGTAGCGGTCGGCCTGCTCCGGGTCGTCGGCGATGAAGCAGGCGGAGGCCATCGAGATGTAGTCGAAGATCTTCGAGCGCTGGTGGCCGTCGGCCCGCAGGCGCAGGGCCTCCTTGGCGTGCTGCTGCGCGATGGTCGCCGCCGAGGGATCGTGGTCGGCGAGGGTGCGGAAGGCCAGCGCCTGCATGCCGTGCAGGTCGGCCTCGTCGAAGTGCTGCATCCAGGACGGCGGCGGCACGTCACCCGAAGTGGACACGAACAGGTCCTCGGCCTCGCCCAGGGTGCGGCGCATCGCCTGCCCCTTGCCGAGCGCGGCCTGCGCCCAGGCCTCGATGGTGTGGAGCATGGCGCGGGTGCGGGGCAGGGTCTGCTCGCCGGAGCCGGACTGCGCCAGCTTCATCAGGTCGAGCGCCTCGTTCGGCTTGCCCAGGTGGACCATCTGACGGGCCGCACGGGAGAGCGCCTCCCCCGCCCGCGGCCGGTCGCCGCCCTCGCGGGCCGCGTGCGCGGCGATGACGAAGTACTTCTGCGCGGTGGGCTCCAGGCCCACGTCGTGGGACATCCAGCCCGCCAGGACCGCCAGGTTGGCCGCCACCCCCCACAACCGGCGCTGGAGGTGGTCGGGGTGGTGGTACGCGAGCATGCCGCCCACCTCGTTGAGCTGCCCGACCACGGCCTTGCGCTGGAGGCCGCCGCCTCTGGAGGCGTCCCAGGCGCGGAAGACGTCCACCGAACGCTCGAGGGCCTCGATCTCCTGGGAGCCGATGGGCGCGGCCTCGTAGCGGTCGTAGCCCGCGGAGTCGGCCTGGAAGGCGTCCGCGTGGCGCTGCGCGTCCTGCGCGCGGGTGGGTTCGGTGTGGAGCCAGTCGTGCATGGCGTTGCCGATGGCTGAGCCGGCGGTGAGCGCGGCACCCGCGCTCATCAGACCGCGACGGTTGAGCATGAGGTCCATTCCCGTGAATTCGGTGAGGACCGCGGCTGTGCGTTCGGGCGCCCAGGGCATCCCGTCGGGGTTCTCCTGCTCCCCGTCCGGCTGCCGTTTGGCGGTGCGCCGTTGTCGTACGAACCCGAGGTCCTCGATGGTCACGACACGACCGAGCTGCTCGGTGAACAGTGCTGCCAGTACCGTGGGCACCGGTTCGCGCGGGGTCTCCCCCATGTCGATCCAGCGCCGCACCCGCGAGGTGTCGGTGGCCAGCTGGTGGTGGCCCATCGAGGCCGCCTGCCGGTTGACCATCCTCGCCAGTTCGCCCTTGGACCAGCCGGCCAGGCCGAACAGGTCGTTCAGACGGGTGTTTGGACCTTTGCTCACGTCAAGCCCCCAGGTTCTCGGCTGAGTTGACAGTAACCCCCCGTCAGATGCCGAGCGACTATTCGCCAGGGTTCGCCAGGGCACGCAATGTGGTCCGCCACCCACGCCGGGGTGTCAGGTAGGAATGCGCCTCCCCGACCCGGTCACCGGCGGAACTCCCCAGGGTGATGCACGGGATCCGGCGGGGCGGCGTACGCAACTCGTCGGCGCACGAAGGGATCCGTAACGCCATGTACGCAGCAACGACCTCCGTGTCCGCCCCGGTCCGGCCGCACCGCACTTTCCCCGCGGGCGGCGGCCCCTACCTCGAACCCGGCCGCCCCGCGGCACCGGCGCAGGGCGCCGTACGGGCGCGGCGGATGCCGGGTACCGGATCGCAGCCGCTCAGCGGGAGAATCGACCTGTCGGGGCCCCAAGGGGCACAGTTGCGCACCGCACTCGCCTCCGTGCAGCGCATCTGTCCGGAGTTCGCGCCGGTCCAGGTACTGCGCCGCAGCGGCCGGTCGGTCCTGTTGGTGGGCACCACCGGACGGATGACGGCCGTCGCGAAGGTGTTATTGGATCACTCGCCCGAGTGGCGCGAGCGGTACCGGCACGAAATAGCGACGTACCGGACGTTCGTCCGGCACCGCCCGCAGGTCCGGGTGCCGCGGCTCATCGCCGCCGATCCGGAGAACTGCGTACTGGTCGTCGAGCGGATGGCCGGCCGGGTTGCCGCGCTCCAGCGGCATCCGGTGGAGGCCCCGCCGCGGGCCGACCTGCGGGCGGCGCTGGGCGCGGTGCGCCAGGTGAACGGCTGGCGCCCCGCCGACGAGCTGTTCGGGCGGCCGCTGGACTACGACCGCCGGATCGCCCGGGACTACCAGCTGGGCCTGCTGACCGACCGGGACTTCGGCGATCTGCAGAAGCTGCTGCACGGGGTGAAGATGTCGGGCAACCCCTGGCAGTTCAACCACGGCGACGCGCTGCTGTCGAACCTGCTGCTGTCCCCGACGGGTCCGGTGCTCCTCGACTGGGAGCACGCGGGCTGGTACCGGCCGGGCTACGACCTGGCCACCCTGTGGACGGTACTGGGCGACGCCCCGGCCGCGCGTGCCCAGATCAGCCGTCTGGCACAGGCGGCCGGACCGGCCGCACGGGACGCGTTCCTGGTCAACCTGATGCTGGTGCTGACGCGGGAGATCCGGATGTCGGAGACGGCCGTACAGCGCTCGATGCTGGCGACCGCCCCGGCGCAGTCCCTGCCGGCGGGCGCCCTGTCCTCGGGCGAGGAGCAGCGCCTGCTGCTGCGCCGCCTGCACGACGACGCGGGCATGGCCCGCAGGGCGGTCCGTGCGGCGGTGGGCACCCGCTGACCCGCACCGGGCCCGTGGTCCCGTAGCCCCGAGCCCCCCACCCGAAGTCCCGCGGCGATCCGGCCGCGGGACTTCGGCGCGTCCGGGGCCCCGTCGGGCGGGCAGGGCAACCGGCGCGTATGCCTTGACTTCACATGATCCCCCGAAGACCTTTTCTGACTCAGCATCAGAATGCTGGATCCGTCCCTCACTCCCTCTCCGCTGGAGCCTGCCCATGACCGCGAGAACCGCCTCCGCAGCGAGTTCCGTACCGAGTTCCGAAGCGAGTTCCGCCCTCCCCTCCCGCCGGACGGTGCTCGCCGGCGCCGGGGCCGGGGCGCTCGCCGCCACCGTGCTGCCGTCCGCCGCCGCGTACGCCGACGGCACGGCGGACGTGCCCGTGCTCGGCGAGTACGACGTCGTCGTGGTCGGCTCCGGGGCGGCCGGAATGACCGCCGCGCTCACCGCCGCCAAGCGGGGTCTGAGCGTGCTCGTGGTCGAGAAGGCCCCGACCTTCGGCGGCTCGGCGGCCCGGTCCGGCGCCGGGATCTGGCTGCCCAACAACTCGGTGATCCTGGGCGCGGGCGTTCCGGACACCCCGGCGAAGGCGGCCCAGTACCTTGCGGCCGTGGTCGGCAACGGCTCCTCCGCGGACCGGCAGGCGGCCTTCCTCGCCAACGGGCCCCGGATGCTGGACTTCGTGATGGCCAACAGCCCGCTGCGCTTCCGCTTCATGGACGGCTACAGCGACTACTACCCGAACCTCCCCGGCGGGCTCCCGAACGGCCGCTCCATCGAGCCGGACCAGATCGACGGGAACATCCTCGGCTCCGAACTGGCCCACCTGAACCCGGCGTACATGCCCGTACCGGCCGGCATGGTCGTGTTCAGCCAGGACTACAAGTGGCTCAACCTCGCCGCCGTGAGCGCCAAGGGGCTCGCGGTGTCCACGGAATGCCTGGCGCGCGGCACGGCGGCCGCGCTGTGCGGGCAGAAGCCGCTGACCATGGGCCAGGCCCTGGCCACCGGCCTGCGGGCCGGTCTGCTGCAAGCGGGGGTCCCGGTCTGGCTGAACAGCCCGCTCGTCGACCTGGTCCAGGAGGGCGGCGCGGTCACCGGCATCGTGGTGGAGAAGGCGGGCGTACGGGGCGTGGTACGGGCCCGCAAGGGCGTGGTCGTCGGCTCGGGCGGCTTCGAGCACAACGCGGAGATGCGGGCGCAGTACCAGCAGCAGCCGGTCGGCACCCAGTGGTCGGTCGGCGCGAAGGAGAACACGGGCGACGGGATCCGGGCGGGCCAACGGGCCGGTGCGGCACTGGCGTTGATGGACGACGCCTGGTGGGGTCCGTCGATACCGCTGCCGAACGAGCCGTACTTCTGCCTGGCCGAGCGGACCCTGCCCGGCGGCCTGATGGTCAACGCGAAGGGCGCCCGCTTCGTCAACGAGGCCGCCCCGTACAGCGATGTGGTGCACGTGATGTACGAGAAGGACCGGGGTGCGACCGGCTCGCACATTCCGTCCTGGCTGATCGTGGATCAGAACTACCGCAACAAGTACCTGTTCAAGGACATCCTGCCGACGCTCGTCTTCCCCGACTCCTGGTACCAGGTGGGCGCGGCGAAGAAGGCGTGGACCTGGGACGCGCTGGCCAACCAGATCGGGGTGCCGGCGGCCGCCCTGCGCTCCACCCTCAACCGGTTCAACGGCCAGGCGTGGAACGGCACCGACCCCGACTTCCACCGGGGCGACACCGCGTACGACCACTACTACACGGACCCGGGCGTGACGCCGAACTCCTGCCTGGCCCCGATCTGGGCGCCGCCGTTCTACGCCTTCAAGATCGTGCCGGGTGACCTGGGCACGAAGGGCGGCATCGTCACGGACGCACGGGCCCGCGCCCTGCGCGCGGACGGATCCGTGATCCGGGGCCTGTGGGCGGCGGGCAACGCGAGTGCGGCCGTGATGGGGCACAGCTACGCGGGGGCCGGATCGACGATCGGCCCCGCGATGACGTTCGGCTACGTGGCCGCGAACGACATCGCGGACGCGTGACGGCTGCGGCTGACCCCGCCTGCTAGCCCTGCTGGAAGAGCTCGGCCGGGAGCGGCTTCAGCAGCGCGTAGAGATCGTCCGTGATCGGCCGGTCCCAGCTCGCGATGGTGACCAGCACGTTGTCACTGCGGTCGAACTGCACGCAGCTGATCCGGCTCTCGGAGAGCTTGATCTTCCGGACGATGAGGAGGTTGTCGCCCTGCATGACGGGGCAGTCCTCGGCACCGGTGACCTCGACGTCCTCGTCGTTCTCGAGGGCGTCGAGGAGCTGGGCCACCTCGAAGGGGACCTGGCCCTCGGAGAGGTCGCGCGCGGGGGAACCCTCGGGGAGGTTTCCGATGATCATCGCGGGGCCGCGTCCGCCGAACAGGTCGTAGCGGAGGAAGACACCCTGGCAGCTGCCATCGGGCGCGGGCAGCAGCCCGGCCCCGAGATTGCCCGGCCAGTCCCCCGGGTCCATGGCCAGGACATCGAAGTCCGGGCCGGCGGGTGTGGCGGCGCGGTGGCGGCGGAGGAAGGACATGCCGCCATGGTACGTGCCCCGTCGCGTTTCCCGGCCCTCCACCCCGGACCCGGGCCCCCGGCCGCGACTGCGGGTGCGGGTGCGCCGCTGCGCCCGTTCCCCCGGGGCTCCGCCCCGGGGGAACGGGCGAAGGGTGGGTAGGGGACCTCGCCCCGCAGGGCCCGCCCCTACCCCGGCGGGCCCGTCAGCGCACCGGGCACCCCGGTCAGTGCACCGGGGCCGGGCCGGATTCGGGCACGGGGAGGCACGGGAAGGTGCCGCCGCGGGCGAGGAGGGCGTTCGTGGCGGTGGCCGCCAGGCCGTCCGCCCCGCAGGCACGGGCCGCCACCACCGCACGCAGCAGGATGTCGGCGTCCCCCCGCTCCTCCCCCAGCGCGGCCAGCGCGAGCGCCAGCTCGTACGCCGCCGGCGAAGCCGACAGCACCTCCACCGCCTCCTCCAGCAGGGCCGGGCGGTCCTGCGGCGAAGCCACCTCCGCGGCCACCCGCAGGGCCTGCCCGATGCCGGACGCGGCCCCGAAGGCGCGGGCCCGGCGTACCGCCTCCGCGGCCAGCTCCCGTGCCCGCGCCGGGTCCTCCCCGGCCACCGCGCGGGCCAGGTGGAGCTGCCACGGGCACCAGGACGGGTTCTGGATCCCCCTGGGGGTCAGCCGCCGGTCCACCGCTTCCAGCTCCGCCGCGGCGGCCTTCGCCTGGCCGCGGGCCAGCAGCAGTTCCGCGTACACGGTCTGGGAGTCGGGGAAGACGACCGCGGCCGGGAAGGGCTCCCCGTACTCGTGCTCGCGGACCAGTTCCCAGGCCTCGTCCACCCGGCCCCGCGCCAACAGCGTGGTGATGAGGATCGCGATGGAGTACCAGTGCACGGGCGTACGCCGCCCGACGCGCTCGGCGAGGCGCAGCCCGGCCCGCGCCAGCTCCTCCGCCTCGGCCAGCCGCCCTCGGCGGTAGCGGATGTAGGCCCGCAGGCTGTAGGCGAAGGACAGGTGCGCCCCGCGCCAGCCCTGCCGCTCGAACTCGGCGGTGCCCGCCTCGAAGAGCTCCTCGGCCCGCTCCGGCCGGTCTGCGTACATGTGCGCCATCGCGACGAGCACCGGGACCTCGAAGCCCCGGTCCGCGTACGCCCAGCTGAACTCGGTTTCCAGGACCCGCCCGGCATGGTGGAGGACCACGTCGACCGGCTCCCCGCGCAGGCAGGCGTCCCAGGCGCGCAGCCCGATGACGTACCGCTCGGTGAGGTCCCGCCCGGTCAGCCGGTCCGCGAGCTTCGCGAGCCGCCGGGAGCGCGCCGGGGAGTCCGGCTCGGCGGCGTTGAAGGCGTCCCACATGAACTGCTCGGACTGCAGGCGCAGCCGGCCGCGTACGTCCTGGGTGTGCGGGATCTCCCGCGCGAGGCATTCCGAGGCCTCGGCGAGGCGGTCGCTGTGCGAGAGCACCTGGGCCAGCCGGATGACGATGCCCTGGCGCAGCGCCGGGTCCTCGAAGGGCTCCGCGAGGGCGGCGCGCAGGTGGTTGACGGTGTTGGCGGGCTCGGTGAGCAGGGAGGCGCAGCCCAGTTCGTACAGGACGGCCGCCCGCTCGTCGAAGTCCGGGGGCTCGCGCAGGGCCCGTGCGAGCTGGCGGCGGGCGGCTTCGGGGGCGCCCGCCCGGAGGTTCTCGCCGGCGGCCTCGCGCAGCGTGCGCACCACCCAGGGGTCGTTCTCGGGATGGGTCTCCAGCAGGTGGCGGGCCGCGGCGGAGGGCCCGAGTCCCGCGTCGACCACGGCGGCGGCGGCCTTTCCGTGCAGGGCGACGCGCAGGGCGTCGGGGATGGCGCGGTATATGGCGGTGGCGATGAGGGGGTGGACGAACTCCAGCCCGGTCGCTTCCTCGGCGGCTGCTTCCTCGGCGGCGGCCGACAGGATGCGGGCGTCGCGCAGCCGTCCGGTGGCGTCGACGGCCTCCTCGGTGCCGAGGCCGGCGACGCGGGCGGCGAGCTCCCGGGGGATGTCGGTGCCGAGGACGGCGCAGGCCCAGGCGAAGCGGACGGTGGAGGGGCCGAGACTGTGCAGCCGGGCGACGAGGCCGCTGCCCCGCTGGGCGGCGGCGAGGTCGCGCAGCAGCGGGGCGCTGGCTTCGACGGGGGCGAGGCCCTTGTCCCGGACCTTCGCGGTGAGCTCGACGGCTTCGAAGGGGTTGCCGGTGGTGACGGCCCAGGCTTCGCGGCAGAACGCCTCGTCGGCGTGTTCGCCGACGGCTTCGCGGACCAGGCCGGAGACGGCCTCGGCGGTGAGCGGTGCGAGGCTCAGCGGGCGGTGTCCCGCGCGGCCGGGCAGCGTACGGAAGGCCTCGGCGTGGGCGGGCAGTTCGTCGGGGCGGTAGGCGACGACGAGGAGGAGCGGGAGGTGTTCGGCGCGCGGGGCGAAGGCGGCGAGCCAGGAGAGGGATTCGGGGTCGGCCCAGTGGGCGTCGTCCAGGACGAGTGCAACGGGGGCACGCTGGACGACGAGGTGGGTGAGGACCCAGTCCAGTCCGTCGCGCAGGCCCTGGGGGTCGGGCGGGGCGCCCTGTTCGGCGGCGCAGAGGCCGAGGGCGGGGCCGACGATGGAGTACCAGCTGCCGAGGGCCTCGCGCAGTTCCGCGTCGGAGGTGCCGGCCAGTTGGGGCTGGATGAGCTGGCGGGCGACGTGGAAGGGCTGGCTCTGCTCCTGTTCGCCGCCGCGTGCTGCGAGGACGGTGCAGGCCTTGGTGTGGGCGCGGCGGCGGACTTCGCCGAGGAGCGTGGTCTTGCCGAGCCCGGCGGGTCCGGAGAAGGCCAGCAGGGTTCCGCCGGCGTCGGGGCCCGGGTCGGTGAGCTGCTCCAGGGCTTCGTCGACGGCGGTGAGCTCCGTGTCGCGTTCGAACATCGTGCGCCGTTTGCGGGTCCGGCGTTCCGTCATGGCTGGTACCCCCCAGGCCTGTTCGGGGGATCAGCGTACGCCCGCGCACGCGCACGGGAAGCCCGGTGCGACAAATAGAGGTGATCTTCTTTTGGGAGGCGCAGCCCTGTGCTGGTCCCGTCGGGTCAGTCCTGTGCGGAGCGTTCCGCGAGCGCTTCCAGGACGGCCACGGCCTCGTCGGCCCGGGCGGCGTCCACGAAGAGGTGGTCGTGGTGGTAGCCGGCGATGACGTTGCAGCTCAGGCCGTGTGCCCCGAGTTCGGTGGCGAAGGCCGCGGTGAGGCCGACGGCGTCGAGGGAGGAGTGGACGCGCAGGGTGATCCAGCCCGCGGTGTACGTGTACGGGAGCCCGGCCCCGTCGGCGTCCTCCTGGCTCAGTACGAGGGTGAGCCCCTCGGGTTCCAGGACGGAGGCGACGGGGGTGAGCCCGGCCAGGGCCTCCGGGTCGGTGTCGCCGGGGATGGTGCAGAACACGTACAGCCCGTCGTTCAGTTCGGGCCGCATTCCGCTCAGCAGCTTCCGCAGGTCGTTTTCTCCACTCATGCCGCCTACCGTACCGGTCATCCCGTTATGGCCGGTACGACACCGCTGGATCAGTCGTCCTCGTAGAGCCGCCGGCGCCACCAGGCGCGCGGCCGGCCGCTCCAGTCCGCCCGACCCGCGGCGGACGGGACCGGGTGCGGGAGCGTGCGACGGCGGAACTGCTCGTCCAGGCCCCGCAGCACGCGGCCCAGCGCGGTGCGGGCGACCGGCGGCAGGGACAGGTACAGGTCGCCCAGGTCGTCCCGGACGACGGCGACATCGTCGCGCGCGCAGCCGGGGCAGGCCGGGCATGCGGAGGGGGTCAGGAGCAGGGTGCCGCCGGGCCGGCTCAGGAAGGTCCGGTACCGGCTCAGCAGGTCCACGATCTCGTAGGCCCGTCCGGGCCGGGCCCAGTGCGCGGCGGCCGCCGCATCGGGCGACAGCCGGTCCACGGGAGGGAGTTCCCACGCCCAGGCGGGCGGTCGGCGGTCCTCGTACGTTCCTCGTTCGGCGCGCAGCGCGCCGGGCCGTCTACGCGGCATCGCCCTTTCGGCGGGTGATCGTCATGGCGGTCATGATGCCGACGGCCATCCGGTCCGGCAAGGGGTTTACGGGGGCCCCGATCCGGGCCCCACCGGGGCGGCGGCTCCCCGCGCCCGGTGGTGCGCCGCGTACCCGTTCCCCCGCTAGGTCAGGTCGAACTCCCCGCCCCGCGCGTTCAGGACGAACTTGCGCCACTCGTCCGGCGCGAAGATCAGCGAGGGGCTTTCGGGGCGGTCGCCGTTGCGCATCGCGATGAACCCCTCCACGAAGGCGATCTGGACGTCACCCGCCCCCCGGCTGCTCGACTGCCAGTCCGCCTCGGTCAGGTCGAGGTCCGGCTTTCCCCAGCCGGCCGGCGCCTTCGAAGTCATGCTCTCTGCCACGTGCGTGCTCCTCCCGGTACTCCCGGTTCGTCGTCCCGGGGCCAGGTTAGCCATCGCACGCCGTGCCGCACAGGCCACGGTGCGTCACTCGTGGCCGGTGCGGCACCCCGCCCGGAATCCGGTTTCCGCTCAGGAGCCCGGCTGCTCCGCTCCCACCAGCCACATCGCGAAGAACTGCGCCCCGCCTCCGTAGGCGTGTCCCATCGCCCGCCGGGCGTCCGGGACTTGGTGCTCCCCGGCCTGACCGCGCACCTGGAGGGCCGCCTCCGCGAAGCGGATCATGCCGGAGGCTCCGATGGGGTTGGTGGACAGCACGCCGCCCGACGGGTTGACGGGCAGGTCCCCGTCGAGTTCCGTGACTCCGGCCTCGGTGAGCTTCCAGCCCTCGCCCTCGTCGGCGAAGCCGAGGTTCTCCAGCCACATCGGCTCGTACCAGGAGAAGGGCACGTACATCTCCACGGCGTCGATCTCCCGGCGCGGATCGGTGATCCCCGCCTGCCGGTAGACGTCGGCCGCACAGTCCTTGCCCGCCTGCGGGGACACGAAGTCCTTCCCCGCGAAGAGGGTCGGCTCGCTGCGCATCGCCCCGCCGTGCAGCCAGGCCGGGGGCTTGGGCGAACGGGCCGCGCCCGCGCGGTCGGTGAGGATCATCGCGCACGCCCCGTCGGAGGAGGGGCAGGTCTCGGAGTACCGGATCGGGTCCCACAGCATCGGCGAGGCCTGGACCTTCTCCAGGGTGATGTCGTGCTCGTGCAGGTGAGCGTACGGGTTCTTCAGCGCGTTGCGGCGGTCCTTGTACGCGACGAGCGAGCCCACCGTGTCGGGGGCGCCGGTGCGCCGCATGTACGCGCGCACGTGCGGGGCGAAGAACCCGCCGGCCCCCGCCAGCAGCGGCTGCTGGAAGGGGACGGGCAGCGAGAGCCCCCACATGGCGTTGGACTCGGACTGCTTCTCGAAGGCGAGGGTCAGCACCGTGCGGTGCACCCGGGCGGCGACGAGGTTGGAGGCGACCAGCGCCGTCGACCCGCCCACCGAACCGGCCGTGTGCACGCGGAGCATGGGCTTGCCGACGGCGCCGAGGGCGTCCGCGAGGTACAGCTCCGGCATCATCACGCCCTCGAAGAAGTCGGGGGCCTTGCCGATGACGACCGCGTCGATGTCCGCCCAGGTCAGCTCGGCGTCGGCGAGCGCGCGGGCCGCCGCCTCGCGCACCAGCCCGGCGATGGAGACGTCGTGGCGGGCGGCCACGTGCTTGGTCTGGCCGATGCCGACGATGGCCACCGGCTCCTTGCCCGTCGTGCTCATGCTCGGTCCCCTTCCAGGACGGCGACCAGGTTCTGCTGGAGGCAGGGGCCGGAGGTGGCGTGCGCGACGGCCCGGTCGGACTCGCCGCGGTGGATGCGGGCGGCCGCCTCGCCGATCCGGATCAGGCCGGCGGCCATCATCGGGTTGGCGGCGAGCGCTCCGCCGGAGGGGTTGACGGCGACGTCCCCGTCGAGTCCGAGTGCCTTGCGCAGCACGACCTCCTGGGAGGAGAACGGCGCGTGCAGTTCCGCGGTGTCCACCGGGGCCTCGAACACGCCCGCGCGCTCGGCGGCGATCCGTGTCGACGGGGAGTCGGTGAGGTCGCGCAGCCCGAGGCTGTGTGCCTCGATGCGGTGGTCGATGCCGGTGATCCAGGCGGGCCGCTCGCAGAGCCGGCGGGCCACGTCCCCGGCGGCCAGGATGACGGCGGCCGCGCCGTCGCCGATGGGCGGGCAATCGCCGGTGCGCAGCGGGGCGACCTGGTACTCGCCCTGCGCGACGGCTCCGCTGAGCTGGGCGTGCGGGTTGGCTCCCGCGGAGGCCCGGCTGCGGGCGCCGATCGCGGCGAGCCCGGCTTCGTCGGTCTCCCCCGCGTCGATGAGCGCCTGGGCCTGGAGGGCGGCCAGGGCCACCGAGTCGGGCCAGAGTGGAGCCACGTAGTACGGGTCGAGCTGGCGCGTCAGGACGTCCCGTACGGATCCCGGGGAGGACTTCCCGTAGGAGTAGACGAGCGCGGTGTCCGCCTCGCCGGTCTGGATCTTGACCCAGGCCTCGTACAGGGCCCAGGCGCCGTCCATCTCCACGTGCGATTCGGATATGGGGGGCCAGGCGCCGACCCCGTCGAGGGTCATGGTGAAGGAGAAGGCCCGGCCTGCGAGGTAGTCGCTGGAACCGGAGCAGGTGAAGCCGATCTCGCCCGCCTTCAGTCCGGTGGCGGCCAGCACCTTGTGCAGGACGGGCATGACCATCTCGACTTCGCTGAGCTCGTCGGTACGGCGCAGGTGGTCGCTCTGTGCGAAGGCGACCACCGCGACCTCACGGGCGTATCGGGCCATCAGATGAGCTCCTTGTACACGTCGTAGTCCGCGTCCGGCTCTCCGGTGGGGCGGTAGTGGTCGGGGTAGCGGCCGCCTTCGGTCCAGACGGGTTCCACGCGCAGGCCCATGCGGACCTGGTCGTACGGGATTCCGCCGATCCGGCCGTGGAGGGCGAGGCCGGCGCCGTCCAGGGCGATGTGGGCGTAGACGTAGGGCACTTCGATGTCGAGGTTCTTGGCCTTGATGTTGACGATGCAGTACGTGGTGACCGTGCCGGCCGGGCCGACCTCGACCCGGTCGGTGGTGGCGACCCCGCAGGTGGGGCAGGCGCCGCGCGGCGGCACGTACACCTTGTGGCAGGAGGGGCAGCGCTCGCCGATGGTCTTCTGCTCGGAGAGCCCGGCGATGTACGCGGTCTGCGCGCGGCCGGGGCTGTACGAGTAGTCCAGGCGGGCCTCGGCGACGATCCCGGTGACGGCGTCGGCGAACTCCCCGCTGTGCGGAGTCGCGTGCGCGCCCGGCTCCGCTTCCCCGGCGGGCTCGAAGCAGGCGATGTCGGTGATCGCGCCGGCCCGCTCCGCGGCCCACCGCACGCGGACCCGCATGCCGGTGGCGACCGCCTCGGGCCCGGGGGCGTCGAGGGCGTGCAGGAGGGCGGTGTCGGCGCCGTCGAGGCGGACGAGGACCCAGGCGAAGGGCGTGTCGAGGGGCTGGTTGGGGCGCGGCGAACCGTTCCAGGCCCAGGTGGTGACGGTCCCGGTGGTGCCCACCTCCACCAGGTCGCGGATCTCCTCGGCGGTGACGGGGTCGTACTCGACGGGCGGCACCATCACCTTGCCGTCGGCGGTCGTGACCCCGAGGACGACCCCTTCGCGCAGGCCGGTGAGGAAGGCGCTCTGCACGGGGCCGAGGGAGCGGGTGAAGGGGAACTCGACGACAAGGGGTGCGCGGAGGATCTCGGGTGGCGACGCGGCTGTCATGGGTGGGTCTCCGATGTTCGGAACGGGAACGGTTCAGCGCTGCCGGCCAGATCCAGCCTCGCCGGCGTGTGAGGCGCGGGGTCCGGGCCGGAGCCCCGCAGGCCGGCCCGCCGGGACCGTCTCGGCCCCGCCGGGCGACGATTCAGCCCCTCCGGCGTTTGAGGAGCGGGGGTCCGGGGGCCGGCCCCCGGCAACGGCGCCGCACCCGTGAACCCGGCCCCGCCCGGCGAACCAGGCACCGCCGGGGCAGAATCAGCCCCGCCGGCGTTTGAGGCGCAGGGGTCCGGGGACTGGTCCCCGGCAACGGCGCCGCACCCGTGCCACGGGCCGGCACCGCGGGCACGGGCCGGGCACGGCCCGACCGGCTACTCCCGCCGGTACACCGCGGGCCGCTTCTCGGCGAAGGCCCGCGCCCCCTCCTTGGCGTCGGCCGTATCGAAGATCGGCCATCCCCGGAGGAGTTCGGAGGCCAGCCCCTCCGACTCGGTCATCTCGGCCGTCTCGTAGACGGAGGCCTTCACCGCCTCCACCGCCAGCGGCCCGCACGCGTTGATCTTCTCCGCGATCTCCAGCGCAGCCGCAAGCGCCGTCCCGTCCGGTACCACCCGCCCGACGAGCCCGATCCGCGCCGCCTCCTCGGCCGCGTACGGCCGCCCCGTCAGCAGCATTTCCAGCGCGTGCGTGCGCGGGATCTGCCGCGGCAGCCGGACCGTCGAGCCGCCGATCGGGAAGAGCCCCCGCTTGACCTCGAACAGCCCGAAGGTGGCCCCCTCTCCCGCGACCCGGATGTCGGTCCCCTGGAGGATCTCCGTCCCGCCGGCCACGCAGTAGCCCTCCACCGCCGCGATGATCGGCTTGCGCGGCCGGTGGTGGCGCAGCATCGCCTTCCAGTGCAGGTCCGGGTCGGCCTTCAGCCGGTCCCGGTACTGGTCGCCCGCCATGCCCTTGCCGGCCAGCGCCTTCAGGTCCATCCCGGCGCAGAAGTCCCCGCCGGCCCCCGTCAGCACCACCGAGCGGATCGTGTCGTCCGCGTCGGCCTCCAGCCAGCCGTCGTACAGCCCCACCAGCAGCGGCAGCGAGAGCGCGTTCTTCGCCTCGGGCCTGTTCATGGTGAGCACCAGCGTGGCTCCGTGGCGTTCCACGGTCAGGTGTTCTGTCCCACCCATTGCCGTCCTCCCGTCTCAAGACCTAGAACAGGTTGCAGGAGGGGCGGGTGCAGTTCAATAGTTTTCTGACACCCAGTCAGATTTCTTGGACGGTCCCCTTCCCTGTTGGGGTTGGCGACGCTCTAATGACCGCCGAGCAGACCAGCCATGGGATTTTCTGGGTCAGGAGGACCGGTGGAGTACAACATTGCCGACCTGTTCGAGTCGGTCGTGGACGTGGTCCCGGACCGCGAGGCCCTCGTGTACGTGGACCACCCCGGGACCGGCGCCGAGCGCCGCCTCACGTACGCGGAGCTGGACGCGGCGGCGAACCGCATCGCGCACCATTTGCTGGACAGCGGCCTGAAGGCCGGTGAGCACCTGGGCCTGCACCTCTACAACGGCATCGAGTACCTCCAGACCGTCCTGGCCTGCCTGAAGGCCCGTCTGGTACCGGTCAACGTGAACTACCGGTACGTGGAGGAGGAGCTCGTCTACCTCTACAACGACGCCGACCTCGCCGCACTCGTCTTCGAGGGCGAGTTCACCGAACGGGTCGCGGCGGCCCTCCCCCAGACGACGAAGCTCCGCCACCTGATCCGCGTCGGGCCGACCCCCGAGGGCGCCCCGGAGCCCTCGATCGCGCCGGTAGCGTACGCCGACGCCGAGGCGGCCGGCTCGCCGGAACGCGGCTTCCCGCCCCGCTCCCCCGACGACCTGTTCATCATCTACACGGGCGGCACGACCGGGATGCCCAAGGGCGTCATGTGGCGCGCCGAGGACCTCTTCTTCGCCGGCCTCTTCGGCGGCGAACCGACCGGCGAACCGGTGAAGCGGCCCGAGGAACTGGCCGAGCGGGTCGCGTCGAAGGGCGCCGGGCTCACCTTCTTCCCCGCGCCGCCGCTGATGCACGGCACCTCCACCCTGACGTCCTTCATCGCCTTCAACTACGGGCAGCGGGTGGTCATCCACCGCAAGTACGCGCCCGAGGAGGTGCTGCGGACCATCGAGAAGGAGAAGGTCTCCAGCGTCTCGCTGGTGGGCGACGCCATGCTGCGGCCGCTCATCGACGCCCTGAACGGGCCCCTGAAGGGCACCGACCTGTCCTCCCTCTTCAGCGTCTCCTCGTCCGGCGCGATCATGTCGGAGACGGTGCGCGCCGAGTTCCAGGCGCTCGTGCCGAACGTGATGCTCCTGAACAACTTCGGCTCGTCCGAGTCCGGCTCCAACGGCCGCGCGACGAACGACTCCAGCCCGGAGAAGGGCTTCCGACTGGAGGTCAACGAGCGTACGCAGGTGGTCGACCCGGTGACCCACGAGCCGGTGCCGATCGGCGAACCGGGACGGCTCGCGCAGCGCGGGTACGTCCCGCTGGGCTACTACAACGACCCCGTCAAGACCGCCGAAACCTTCTTCCAGAAGGGATCCGAGCGGTGGGTGCTGCTCGGCGACATGGCGACCGTGGACGAGCAGGGCATCGTCACCGTCCTCGGCCGCGGCTCCCAGTGCATCAACACGGGCGGCGAGAAGGTGTACCCGGAGGAGGTGGAGCAGGCGCTGAAGTCCCACCCGGACGTCTACGACGCCCTGGTCGCCGGGGTCGCGGACCCGACGTGGGGCAGTCACGTGGCGGCGGTGGTCCAGGTCCGGGAGGGCGCCGCCGAGCCGACGCTGGACGAGATCCAGGCGCACTGCCGCACCAAGCTGGCGGGGTACAAGATCCCGCGCCAGCTCGTCATCGCCCCCGCCATCCAGCGCTCCCCGAGCGGCAAGGCGGACTACCGGTGGGCGAAGTCGGTGGCCACGGAGGCGGACGCGGCCCCGGGCGCCGCGGGCTGAGCTCTCGTACGCACGCGGTTGCGGGCCGGAACCCCTGTGGGTTCCGGCCCGCACGTGCGGAGGGGTGGGGGCGTAGTGGCTGGGGGGCGTAGAGGCGGGCGGCCGCTGCCGCTCGGGCCCCGGCGGTCGGACGCAGGCGCTCGGGCCCCGGCGCTCGGCCCCCGGCGCTCGGGCCCCGATGCTCAGACCCCGGTGGCCAGGAAGCGTTCGATGCGGGCCGCGAAGCACGCCTCGTCGTCCAGCCACGGGAAGTGCCCGCCGCCCGGCTGTACGTCGACGGCGCCGCGCGGGAAGAGCTCCGCGATCCGGGCGGCGAGGGCCGGAGAGGGGTTGGAGTCGAGCTCCCCGGCCAGCACCAGCACCTCGCCGTCGACCCGGCGGAGGGCCTCGCGGGTGGCGGGCGGGTCGAAGGCGCCGGAGCCGGCGAAGGCGGCGGCCGCCTCCGCGTTCTTCTGGGCCGGGCTCAGTTCGGCGTGGGCGCGCGCCTTCTCGTCCCAGCGTCCGTAGGCGAGCGGCATCGCGGCCGCCCAGGCGGCCTCCTCGGGCGCGCCTCCGGCGGCGACGGCGGCGAGCACCCGTTCGTAGGCCGCGATGGCCGAGTCGTAGGGCTCGCCGCCGGCCCGGCGGCGAACGTCCGCCAGGCGTACCTCCGAGGACTCCGCGAGGTCGACGGCCCAGGCGGTCGGGGTGACGAGGGCGAGGCGGCGCACGCGTCGCGGGTGCGCCGCCGCGTGGAGCAGGGCGAGGTTGCCGGAGGCGGAGTGGGCGAGCAGGTCGACGCTCTCCAGGCCGAGGTGGATGCGCAGCGCCTCGACGTCGGCCACCTGGTGGTCGACCCGGTACGTCGAGGTATCGGCCGGGACCGCGGAGTGCCCGGTGCCGCGGAGATCGAGCAGGATCAGCCGGCGCCCGGCGGACAGTCCGCCGAGGTCGCCCAGGTACGCGGAGGCCCGCATGGCACCGCCGGGGAGGCAGACGAGCGGCTCGCCTTCGCCCTGGACGTGGTAAGCGAGTTCGGTTCCGTCCTGGGCGGCGAAGGTAAAGGTGCAGGTGGATGACGTGGAGGTCGGCATGGGCGCAATCTCAGCAGACGATCACCCGTTCGAGTAATTGATTTGGGCGCCGGGGTCCGGCAATCTACCGAATGATCGGTCGGTTGACTCGGACAAGGGGTGGGCGGCATGGGTACGTACACAGAGGGACACGGCGGCGGTGCGGACGAGGGCGAGCGGATGGGCCGGGACGAGCTGGCGGCGCTCCAGCTGACCCGACTGCGGGCGACCTTGCGCCGGGCGTACGACCGGGTGCCCTTCTACCGGCAGGCCTTCGACAAGGCCGGTCTGCATCCCGACGACTGCCGCTCCCTCTCCGATCTGTCCCTGTTCCCCTTCACCACCAAGTCCGATCTGCGCGACCAGTACCCCTTCGGGATGTTCGCCGTACCGCGCTCCGAGGTCCGCCGCATCCACGCGTCCAGCGGCACCACGGGCCGGCCGACCGTCGTCGGTTACACGGACGGGGACCTGTCCACCTGGGCGGACGTCGTCGCCCGCTCGATCCGCGCGGCGGGCGGCAGGCCCGGCCAGATCGTCCACATCGCCTACGGGTACGGCCTGTTCACCGGCGGCCTGGGCGCGCACTACGGCGCGGAGCGCCTGGGCTGCACGGTCGTCCCCGCCTCGGGCGGGATGACGGACCGCCAGGTCCGGCTGATCCAGGACTTCCGGCCGGAGGTCATCATGGTGACCCCCTCCTACATGCTGACCCTGCTGGACGAGATGGAGCGCCAGGGCGTCGATCCCCGCGCCACCTCTCTCCGTACGGGGATCTTCGGCGCGGAGCCGTGGACCGAGGAGATGCGCCGCGAGATCGAGGAGCGTCTGAGCATCGACGCGGTGGACATATACGGGCTCTCGGAGGTGATGGGCCCGGGCGTCGCACAGGAGTTCGCCGAGACGAAGGACGGCCTCCACATATGGGAGGACCACTTCTATCCGGAGGTGGTCGACCCGCTGACGGGCGCCGTGCTGCCGGAGGGCGAACCCGGGGAGCTGGTCTTCACCTCGCTCACCAAGGAGGCGATGCCCGTCGTCCGCTACCGCACCCGGGACCTGACACGGCTGCTTCCCGGCACCGTCCGGCCGGCCTTCCGCCGGATGGAGAAGATCACCGGGCGCAGCGACGACATGATCATCCTGCGTGGGGTGAACCTCTACCCCACCCAGATCGAGGAGGTGCTCCTGCGGACCCCGGCCCTGGCTCCGCACTTCCAGCTCCGGCTGACCCGGCAGGGGCGGCTGGACGCTCTGACGGTCCGGGTGGAGGCGCGCCGTGAGAGCGACGCCGGACAGCGGGAAGCCGCGGCGGCTTCGGTGGTGCGGGCCGTCAAGGAGGGCATCGGAGTCTCGGTCGCGGTGGAGGTGGTGGATCCGGAGACCCTGGAGCGGTCCGTCGGCAAGATCAAGCGGCTGGTGGACCTGCGGGAGGCCTGAGCCTGCCCCTGCCCCTGCCCCTGCGCCGCACAGGGAACAGACGAGCGCCCGCGCCGGAGGACCGGACACGGCCGGATCCACCCCTTCGGGCTCACTCGGGGGGCCTCCCGGGAAGCCGCGGGCCCATCCGGGTAGGGAGAGAGGCGTGACCTCGACCTTCCGGCGGCTCCACGACCGGCTCCAGGCCTCCCAGGCCGGGCTGGCATGGAGCCGTGGGCGGGAGATGGAGCTGATGCACCGGGCCATGGGCTTCGCCGCCCTCGGCTTCCTCACCCTGGTGCCGCTGCTCGTCGTCGTCGCGGCCGCCGCGCCGGGCAGCGGCTCGGGCTTCGGTCGCTGGCTCGGTCAGGCGCTCGGGGTGACGGAGTTCTCCCGGGAGCGGGTGGAGATGCTGTTCGGCGCCGCGGACCTCGCGCTGGAGCGGACGACCGCCTTCGGTCTCGCCGCCCTCGCGGTCTTCGGCCTGACCTTCGGCTCCGCCGTGCAGACCGGGTACGAGAAGGTGTGGGACCTTCCGACGGCCCGCTGGCACACCATGTGGCGGCACGTCGTCTGGCTCGCCCTGCTGGTCTGCTACCTCGGCCTGCTGGTCGTCATCCCCGCCCCCTCCAACGATGGCACCGGCACAATCCTCGGCACCACGGGCGACCTCATCGGGACCTGCCTGTTCTTCTGGACCTCCCAGTGGATCCTCCTCGGCGGGCGGGTCCGCTGGCGCGCCCTGCTCCCGGGGGCCGCGTGCACCAGCCTGGGCCTCCTGGGCCTACGGGTCTTCTCGCAGTTGGTGTTCTCCCCGCTGATCGCCTCCAACGCCGTGACCTACGGCCCCTTCGGCACCCTCCTGGTCGTGCAGTCCTGGCTGGTCGGCGTCGGCTTCGTGGTCTACGGCGGCGCTCTGGTCGGCCGGCTCTTCCACGAACACCTCGTCCTGCGCCGCCTCCAGGACACGGAGCTCTCGGAAATCGATTGAACGTGCGATGCCGACCGTGATAGCACTTCATGGTTTGCAGAACGATCACGAGATGGACCAGAGGTGTGGTGGGCATGGCGCTCGGAGAACTGGTGGAACTGCGGGCGATGGGCCCCGAGGACGCCGAGGCCCTGTGGCGCTGGAACCACGACCCCGAGGTCATGCGGTGGATGGACGACACGTACGCCCAGCCGGTGGAGCGCGTCCGCGCCTGGCTGACCGACCGCCCCCGCAATTCCTACGAAGACCTGCTCTTCGGCATCGAAGCGCTCGACGACGGCAAGCTCATCGGGCTGGTCACCCTGCACGACGCGGCCCCGGAGAAGGGCATCGCGCAGCTCGACATCTACCTGGGCGAGAAGGAGTACTGGGGCCGCGGCTACGCCACCGACGCGGTGCGGACGGCCTGCCGCTACGGGTTCCAGGACATGCGCCTGCACAAGGTGACCCTGACCGTGGTCACCGAGAACCACGCCGCGCGCAAGGCCTACGAGAAGGTCGGCTTCGTCGAGGAGGGCCGACTCCGTCAGGTCTTCCGCCGCGACGGCCGATGGTTCGACCAGTTCACCATGGGGCTGCTCTCGGACGAGCTCCGCTGACTCCGCCGAGGCCGGCGCCGCTTCCCGTTCAGGCCTGGGACGAGAAGCGGTCGCGCAGGGTGCGCTTGAGGATTTTGCCGCTCGCGTTGCGGGGCAGGGCGTCCACGAAGAGGACCCGCTTCGGGGCCTTGAAGTGGGCCAGCTTCTCACGGGCGTAGGCCAGGAGTTCCGCCTCCGTCACCCCGTCGCGCGGGACCACCACCGCCGTGACGGCCTCGATCCACCGTTCGTCCGGCAGGCCGACCACCGCCGCCTCGGCCACGCCCGGGTGGGTGTACAGCACGTCCTCTACCTGCCGCGAGGCGACCAGTACCCCGCCCGAGTTGATGACGTCCTTCACCCGGTCCACGACCGTGAAGTACCCCTCCGGGTCCCGGACCGCCAGGTCGCCGGAGCGGAACCAGCCGTCCCGGAAGGCCTTCTTCGTCGCCTCCGCGTCGTTCCAGTAGCCCAGGCAGAGCTGCGGGGAGCGGTAGACCACCTCGCCCGCCGTGCCGTCCGGCACCGGCGCCCCGTCCTCGTCGACCACCCGCGCCTCCACGTGGTGGACCGGCCGCCCGCACGAGTCCATCCGCCCCTCGTGCTCCTCCGGCCGCAGCACCGTGGCCAGCGGGCCGATCTCGCTCTGGCCGAAGCAGTTGTAGAAGCCGAGTCCGGGCAGCCGCGCCCGCAGCCGCTCCAGGACCGGCACCGGCATGATCGAGGCCCCGTAGTACGCCTTGCGCAGGGCGGACAGGTCGCGGACGGCGAAGTCGGGATGGTTGGCCAGCCCGATCCACACCGTCGGCGGCGCGAACAGGCTGTCCGCCTCCCGCGCCTCCACCAAGCCGAAGATCTCCTCCGCGACCGGCGCGTCCACGATCGTGTTCCGCGCGCCCACCGCCAGGTACGGCACCAGGAACACGTGCATCTGCGCCGAGTGGTACAGCGGCAGGGAGTGCACCGGCAGATCACCCTCCGCCAGGTCCAGGGCCGCGATCGCGCTCTCGTACTCGTGGCAGAGCGCCTCGTGCGTCATCATCGCCCCCTTCGGCAGGGCGGTGGTCCCGGAGGTGTACAGGAGCTGCACCAGCCGGGACGGGTCGCCGGAGCGGGCGAAGGCCGCGGGCCCCGCGGGCTCTGCAGAGTCCTGCGCGCCGGCCAGGAAGGAGCCGGGCGCGTCGCGCAGCGGGCGTACGGCGAAACCCTCGGGGACCCGACCGGCCAGTTCCGGGTCCGCGAGGACGAGCGAGCTCCCGGAGTTCTCCAGGATGTGGGCGAGGTCCTCCCCGGTGAGGTTCTGGTTGACGGGGACGTGCGTGAGCCCGGCCCGCGCACAGGCGAGGAAGGCGAGCAGGTAGGCGTCGGAGTTGTGCCCGAAGGTCGCGACCCGGTCGCCCTCGGCCAGCCCGTAGCGCCCGCGCAGCACGGCCGCGCCCGTGGAGACGGCCCCGTCGAGTTCCGCGTAGGTCCAGGTCCGCTCGCGGTAGCGGACCGCCACCCGGTCCGGGACGCGCCGCGCGCTGTCGTGGAGCAGTCCGTCGACCGTGTTCTTCCGCACCGGGGTCATGGCGGGATCTTCGTCTGCGCGCACGGCCGGGGTCAATGACCCGGGCAGCGCGGATGCCGGGCCGGAACGTCCAGGGATACCAAACGGCATGTCGACACGGTGCCAGGTGGCCTGCATGAGTGTGGGGGCACACGAGCACCACCCACCCGCACGGGCGATCGCGCCCGTGCGCAGGCTACTTGGGAAGTACGTTGCGCCTACTCCACGGACGCCGTCGCGCCCGGCCGCTCCTGCGCCGCGTCGCCGGCACCGCACTGCTGGCCGCCGCCTCGGCGATACCCGAGGCCGCCGCCCGCGGCCAGGGCTCCGGCCCGTCCGGCGGCGGCCTGTCCGCCGTCATCCGGTACACCGAGAACGGGATCCCGCACATCCTGGCCCGGGACTACGCCCACCTCGGTTTCGGCACCGGCTGGGCGCAGGCCGCCGACCAGGTGTGCGTGCTCGCCGACGGGTTCCTGACCGTCTCCGGGGAGCGGTCGCGGTGGTTCGGCCCGGACGCCGCGCCCGACGGTTCGCTCTCCTCCGCCTCCGGGAACCTCTCCAGCGACCTCTTCTTCAAGGGCGTGCGCGATGCCGGCCCCGTGGAGAAGCTGCTGGCCGTGCCCGCACCCGCCGGGCCGGGCAAGGAGGTCAAGGAGCTGATGCGGGGCTGGGCCGCCGGCTACAACGCCTGGCTGGCCCAGAACAAGATCACCGACCCGGCCTGCAAGGGCGCCGGGTGGGTGCGCCCGGTCACCGCCACCGACGTCGCCGCCCGCGGCTTCGCCGTCTCGGTCCTCGGCGGCCAGGGCCGCGCCGTCGACGGCATCACCTCGGCGCGGCCCCCGGGCCCGGCCGCAGCCGCCCCGGCCGACCCGAACGCCACGGATGCGGCCGGCGTCGATCCGGCCGCCGCCGCGGAGGCGGCCCGGGCGTTCTTCGACACCACCCGCTACGACATGGGGTCCAACGCCGTGGCCTTCGCCGGTTCTGGCAGTCGCAGCAGACCATCCCCGGCGAGCTGAACGTCTCCGGCGGCTCGCTGCTCGGCACCACCGTGGTGAACATCGGCTTCAACGAGAAGGTGGCGTGGAGCCACACGGTGGCCACGGGCACCCCCGTCAACCTCCACCAACTGGCCCTCGACCCGGCCGACCCGACCTCCTACCTGGTGGACGGCACGCCGGAGAAGATGACCGCACGCACCGTCAGCGTCCCGGTCCGGGGCGGCGCCCCGGTCACCCGGACCCAGTGGTGGACCCGCTACGGCCCGGTCCTGTCCGGCCTCGGCGCCGGCCTCCCGCTGTCCTGGACCACCACCACCGCCTACGCACTGGCCGACCCCAACTCCGCGAACATGCGCGGCTCCGACACGGCACTGGCCATGGGCAGGGCCCGCTCGGTCGCCGGCGTCCAGGAGGCCCTGCGGCGCACCCAGGGCCTGCCCTGGGTCAACACGGTGGCCGCCGACTCGGCGGGCGGCACCCTCTTCACCCGGTCCCAGGTGCTCCCCCGGATCACGGACGAGCTCGCCGCGCGCTGCTCGACCCCGCTGGGCAGGGCCACGTACGCCTCCTCGGGGCTGGCGGTGCTGGACGGTTCGCGCGGTGACTGCGCGCCCGGCTCCGACCCGGACGCGGTCCAGCCCGGGGTCTTCGGCCCGGGCAGGGCGCCGACGCTGCGGGGCGCCCCGTACGCCGAGAAATCCAAGACCATGATCAAGGCATGATTATTGCGCGGCTTTGACGTGTAAAGAGCAGCAGGTCAGGGCTGGTGCGGGCAAGACCGGGTGCTTGCTGATCCTCGAAGAGTGTGAGCTGCTTGGCCCATCAGACGGGCGCTGCTCGTCGGTCCGGAACGCCTCGCACGCGCCGATGGTTCGGGTCGCACTTGGCCTGTGCCGTGTCTTCCCTCTTGGATATTCCGCCCAGTGGCGGAGCCTGCTGACCCGTATCTCCAGCGGAGTGCCGGCGTTCAATGGGTGTGACAGAAAGTCAGTACGTAGCGGCACTGACCCGTTGCATCGAAGAGCACTACGAGGCTGTGAAGAGAGCGCACGAGGCGTGGGAGCAGGCCCAGGACTTGGCCTCGAGCATGGCCCGTCTCATCCAAGCCTGCCTGGCGGCAGGTACATCCTGGGCGGAGGTGGGACGACTGCTCGCCGAAGTCGTGGATGGGACCCCTCCCGAAGAACTCCTCCGGCATAGGCCTCCGGCTCCGATCTCCTTTCTGCCTCCGGTACTCAATCCCGACTCAAGGCCAGCACGCGTGCCGACGCAGCCCAGCACTGGAAAGTCCGCCCGGCTGGTGAGCATCGTCGACGAGGAAGGAGTTCCCCTCAGCGCGTTCAAGGCGGTGTGGGAGCGGGCGGTCCCACACGCCGACTACAAGCCGACCTAGTGCTGTGACCGCATAGGCTCACCGTGTTTGCCAGGCGGCGGTTTTGAGAGGGCGTCCGCCCCAACGGACGCCTTTCTCGCTGCGGATGCGGGCGCGTTCCTTGCGCTCGGCGGCCAGGACATCGCGGTGGCGGGCGTTGGCGTTGCGCCACCGCAGGTAGGCGTGCAGGGCCCGCGTCTGGACCGTGTGGTTCGAGTAGTTCGAATTGGCGATGGTGAACTGCCTCAGCGGTCCGAAGTGGGCTTCGATCGGGTTCGCCCAGGAGGCGTAGGTCGGGGTGAAGCACAACTCGACTTTGTTCTTTCCCGCCCAGAGGCGGATGTCGCTGCCCTTGTGAGTGGACAGGTTGTCCATGATCACGTAGATCGGTGCTCCGTCGGGCCGGGCGGCACGGATCGACTTCAGTGCGTCCAGAGTGTTCACGGCACCCTTCTTGCGGGACGGCCTCCCGCCCACCGAGGGTCCAGCAGGCCAGGCCGATCTCGTTGAACCGGTGGATCACGTTCCGGACGGTGTCCTCGTCGGCCTGCACCAGCTGGGCGATCACCGGCACGCGGTTCCCGCCGGCCGAGGCCAGCAGCATCATCGCGCGCCGGTAACGCACCGAGTTGGTGCTGCCCCGGCGCACGATCTGCTGCAGGCGCTGCCCCTCCTGGTCGGTCAGCCACCGCACATCCAGCAGTCGGACCGGATGTCACCGCACATCCAACCGTCACGACCGCTGGCCCGGCGAACGTTCCCGGGCGGAGGACTACTTGTCGCGCAGGCTCTCGATTTCGGCGGCCAGCACGGCCATGTCGCGCACGTGCGTGTAGTACTCGGCCGCGTACTCGTCGTCGATCGCCGGGAGGACCTTCGCGAACACCGAGGTCAGCCGCGTCAAGCCTGCCCGGTGCTGTTCGCTGAGCGGGCCTTTACGGACGCCTGCGGCATAGCCATAGGCGTCCGCGTCGAGCAACACCATGTCCTGGCCCTCGAAGTCCAGGCCGCGGCAGCCGGGTGGGAACGGCCTGGCAATGTGCTCGGCCATCATCTGCGCAAGCGTGTCGAGCTTCTCTTCGAGCATGCGGGAGATCCTGCCAGGCACACGCTCGCGTCATTGGATCGGGTGTCCCGGCACACCCAAACCACCCACGAGCCCCAACCCGGTGAACCTATGCGGTCAGAGCACTAGCCGGAGGAGGCGGCGGTCCGCGCGGTCGGCGCCCGGGTCCTCGAGGGTCGGCTCGGCCGGCTCGGCGGCCAGACGGGCCGGGCGGCCGGAGGTGCCTAGGGAGTTGCAGGGCGGGGGCCGCCCAGGGGGCAGCGCTCGATCACCCCGCGAGTCTGGCCTATGCCCAGTTCCCTTTCTGAACGGGGGAACCGGCACCCCTTCTCCGGCGCCGCCTGCGGCCATGAAGGTGGAAGGAAGAGAGCTGATGACTTCGTGGCCCATCCCCCCATAACCCCTGTGGGGCCAGGTGCTCCGCGCCGCAGTCTGCGTTCGCAGACCACCAACGGGAGGGAACCCCTCATGTCCGCCACCATCGACCAGCAGCCCCAGCCGGCCCCGCAGCAGCCCGCGCCGGGCACCGACCCCGTGTTGCTCCTGGTCATGGGGAGCGTCGTCGTCCTGGGCCTGGGCGCCATCGGCTACCTGTGCGTGGTCCACCGCTCACTGGTCGACCCGATCGGCACCGTGGGCGAGGTGGCCTCGGCGCTGGCCGCCGCATTCGGCGTGGCGCTCGCCCTGCGCCGCCGGTGACCACCGGCGCCCCCGATGGGTGATTGGTGACCAATCACCCGCGAGCATCGGCGGAGCCATCACCGGCGCTTGATCTGCTTGCCACCGCGGCCACCTGTCCTGGGCGGGGGCTTGGCGGGGGCCGGTGCCCAGAGGGCGGCGCTGATCATCCACCCGCACAGTCTCCCGCCAAAACAGCCGGGGACCTTAATTCAAAGGTTTTCCGCAGGCCAGCCCGTAGGTACCGTGCGGCCGCAGGAACGCAAAACCGTACCACTCCGCGCTGTTGGGTGGCGGGCCGCCGGCAGGTGCCTCGGGAGGCCTGCACGAGCCGTGAGCGGCTGCGGGGACAGGCTAGGCTCGTGCGCAGTCCGCGCCGACATGGGTGTGTGGGCCAGGGCCGGTGCCCAGAGCGCTCTGGGGCAGTACGACCGGGCCGCCCCGGCCCCGGTATTCCGACGGAGTGCCGGGGCCGACGGACTCAAGGGTCCAGCCGCTCCCGCGATGGCTGGACGTCCTCACCGGCACCGGGACACGTAGGGCAGTACCGCGGCGGCGAGGGTGTGGGCTGAATAAGGGGTGGGAAAGTGGAGAAGACCTTGTTCGAAGAGTTGTTCCGCAGGAGACCGCATCCGGTGCTGCGTCTGCTGGGCAACCTGGCGCTCTGTGCGGCCCAGCTCGTCTTCGTGATCGCCGTGATCACGCACTTCCATAGCGCGTGGCGGTGGCTTGCTGTCCCGCTGGGGCTCTGGGCCATGGTGGCCGACGGCCGGGGCGTGGCCTTGGCGGTGCAAGACCTTCGGCGGCGCGGCGACGGCCTGACGCAGGAGTGAGACGAGCAGAGCTGGTTGACCGGCCAGCGCCATTTCCACCGCGCCAGTGAGACCGCGTTTGAGATCTGCCGTATCCCGGGGCTGGTGGGGTCGTTGAGCCTTGTGTGACTGGTTCCGGGGTCAAGGTCCCTACGCCACCTGGACCTACGCGAGAACTCTCTGATTGGGGTGCCGGAGTCACTGGCCGGTCTCCCGCGCCTGCGTCAGATCGACCTGCGGAGCAACCGCCTTGGCCAGCTGCCCGACTGGCTCGCCCTGATGCCATCGCTGGAGAAGCTGGATCTGCGTTGGAACGAGGTCGATCCCTCGCTACCGCTCCTCAGCGAGCTGGAGCGGCGGGGGTGCGTCGTCCTGACGTGACAGAGACGACACCACCTCTCGCCACAGTGCCGCTATTTCTCGGTTCTGGCACAGATCTTGGGGAGTCGTCGCGGAGCGTCATCTCAGCGTTCGAACGCGAGGCGGCCGGGTCCGACAGTGATCGATCTTGACGTGCCTGACGTGTGTGGTGTCGAGTTGCCGGTGAGAAGTGGCACCAGCGCATAGGGGATCGACATGTTCATAGCGGAAGAGGGCGTTTTCGATCCTGCTGAGGTGCTGAAGCTCTACGACTCGGTCGGCTGGGAGGGCTACACGAGCGACGTCGACAAGCTCTGTCGCGGTCTCGTGAACTCTCACCTCGTCATCACGGCACGAGACGGATCGGGATCCCTCCTGGGACTGGCCCGGACCATCTCCGACGACGAGCACATCTGTTACGTCCAGGACGTCGTGGTC
The DNA here is from genome assembly GCF_056428985.1 of Streptomyces sp. CA189. Classification (NCBI taxonomy): domain Bacteria; kingdom Bacillati; phylum Actinomycetota; class Actinomycetes; order Kitasatosporales; family Streptomycetaceae; genus Streptomyces; species Streptomyces sp. CA189. The sequence continues at coordinate 58,091 of NZ_JBWJVM010000013.1, forward strand.
AATCCGGCGAACCACAGGCAGGGGGTTGGCCGGGCGCTGGTGGAGCACCTGATGCGGCGCTACTCCCACTGCCGGTTCTTCCTCCTGTCCACTGACCACGAGTCGTCACCAGAGGGCAACCGCAACCACGCGTTCTACCGGAGCCTGGGCTTCCTGTCCTACGAGGAAAAGGAGATGGCAGGCTTCGGACTGCCGAGGAACCGCCCCGACCTGCGCGATACGGCTCCGTAGGCAAAAGATTTTGAGGAGTTGCGGAGTGCTACTGGAGGAGGATCATCTTGCGGAGTAGTTCGAATCCGGCTCGGCCGTAGAGCTGCCGCTTGATCTTCTTGATGCGGTTCACGGCGCCCTCGATGCTGCCGGAGCTCCAGTCGAGAGTGAGCCCGGCTGTCACGGCGTCGAGGTCTCGGAGCAGGTGCAGTGCGAAGCCGGTGAGGCCCGGTAGCTGACCGGCGTCGACTGCGTCGATCCAGGTGGGGAGTGTGGAGCCGAGGCGGTCGGTGAGTATCTCGCCGAAGTCGCGGACGTGTCCCGCGGCCTTGTCCAGTTCGGGGCAGCGGGCCAGGACCTCCTTCAGGCCGGCCCGGCCTTCCTCGGTCAGGGTCGTGGGGTGCCGGGTGAGCCAGCCAGTCACCTGCCGCACCGTCGGCGGCCGCGGCGGCGCGCCGGCCGGAGCCCCACGCAGGGTAGCGATGTGGGAGCGGACCATCTGGTAGGTCACGGGGGCGTTGTCGGCAACGAGTTCGCTGTGGAGGTGGGTGACGCTGGTGCATCCTTCGGCGAAGCGTCGCTCCAGGTAGGGCTTGTAGGGGTCCAGTCTGCTGGGCCGGGGGCGGTTCTCGCGGATGGTGTCCTGCCAGCGTGCGGCGTTCGCGTACCGGAGGACGGTGTTGAGGCCCCAGCCCAGGTGCCGAGCGATCGCCCGGCGCGAATGGCCCTGAGCGAGCAGCTCGTGGACCAGGGCGTGTGCTGCCTTCTTTCGGTCGGCTCGCCGGCCGGCGGGCTCCGAGTCACCCTGCGGCCGGTCGGAACCCAGGGTGGCCTTCGGCAGCATGCCGCCGGGCGATGGGGTGCGCAGGCAGTCGCGGTGGGCGGCGACGCAGGTCTCCACGGCTCGGCCGAGGCCCTGCCACAGATGGAACCGGTCGGCGACCTGCAGGGCATCGGGAGCACCGCGCCGGGCGCCTTCGGCGTAGGCGCCTGCCCGGTCCCGGCAGATGATCTCCACGCCGGGGTGACGGACCAGCCACGCAGCCAGTGGCCCGGTCTCGCGGGTCGGGAGCACGTCGACTACGCGATGGTCTTCGACGCTGGTCAAGACGGTGGAGTAGGTCTGGCCGCGACGGATCGCGAAGTCGTCCACGCCCAGCACCCGCGGCGTGCTGAACTGCGGATCGGGCAGTGCCATGACCCTGCGTAACAAGGTCATCCGGCCCGCGCCGAAACCCAAATGGGCAGCCAGCCGAGCTCCGGCCCGCCCGGCCAGCGCGAGCCCCACCCGCTCCAAGGCGCAGTTGAGCCGAGTCGTGAACCTGGCGTGCGGGGCGGCCAGCCGGGAGAACGGCTCGGCGAACGTCCGGCGCGGGCAGTCCGCCGAGCCGCAGATGAAACGCCGGACCGTCAGCCGGATCACAAAGCCCTGCTCAGCGAGCGGAAGGTCCTTCAGCCTGCGCTGGTACCGATCGTGGACCCGGTCCGAGAAGCGGCCGCAGTCCGGACGTACAGAGCCGGCCGCGCGACCTCTCGCCACCACCTCGACCGTGCCGAACACGGCCGTAACCGCCTCGACATCCACATCGTCGATCCCGGCGAACACCAGCGACTCCCAGAACGGTGCATCGGTCTGCATGACCAGCACCATCGCCGTCCACAACCGCCCGCAGCAGCGGCCAGCAGACACCTGAGGGAGCGTCAATTCTGACCGTTGGACGACAAGGCGTGCGCCGTCTCACACGAGCCCGCCTCCTCACAATCGAACATCGAGGTCACCCTCCGCGACCACTCCCCAAGATCTGTGCCAGAACCCATTTCTCGTGAACAAGCACAAGCGAGTTGATCACTGAACGCCGCTGAAACTCGTCAACAAACGCTGTCGCTGGAGATGAACGAAGCCACCGGCTTCCAGACTGTCCATCGGCCGCTCCGACATCAGGGCGTGCTCGAACTCGGCTACCGCTCCGAGGATCTGGAAGAACATCCGCCCGACTGCGGTGGAGGTGTCGATGCCCTGGTCGTGTTACCGGACGTGGAGATGTGCAGGGCTGGCACTCGAACGCGTCCTCTACCCCGGTCGCCTGAGCGACTCGCGCTTCGGTACCCAGCTGGCTTGATCACGGCGGTGCATCTATGGCACCGGTCTACGATGATCAAGATCACGAAGGGGGAGGCATGAGACTGGCATGGCTGGCATGGCTGGCCGACGAATGGGATGAGCTGGGGTACAGCAACGGTGTGCTGCGGGGCGGGGTCGGCACGGTCGCGGTCTTGCTCAGTGCGGCAATTACCGCCCTTGCGCTGCGCCGTCTCCGCGTTGCCGCGCTGACGGCCGCGGGGGTGGTCGCCGTCGCGGGAGTCGGCTGGCTGTCAACCCACTGATGGGGAGCACAGGCACGGGTCCGGCGAGCGTGGCCTACCGTGCCGGGAACAAGAACTAGGAAGCATCGTATGACGGACGCTGCCGTAGTCGGTTCCGGCCCGAACGGGCTGGCCGCCGCCCTCACTCTGGCCCGCGCGGGACTGCTGGTCGAGGTTTTCGAGGCGCACGAGCACCTGGGCGGCGGACTCCGCACCGAGGCTCTGTTCGACTCGGAGGTGCTCCACGACATCTGCGCCGCGGTCCATCCGATGGCACCGGTCTCCCCCTTCATGAGGTCGCTCCCGCTACATGAGTACGGCGTCCGCATGATGCGTTCGCCCGCCGCGTACGCCCATCCCCTGAGGGGTGGGCAGGCCGCCGTCGCGTGGAACGACCTCGACGCCACCTGTGCGGAATTGGGCAGGGACGGGAAGCGCTGGCGGAGCCTGATGCTGCCGCTGATGGAGCACTCCGAGGCCGTCGTGCGGCTGATGCTCTCCACCCAGCGGACCGTTCCCCCGCTGCGCGCCCTGACGGCACTGGCACCGCGGATGCCGTTGCATGCGCTGAGACTGGGTGGCGGACTGCGCACCGAGGCGGGCCGGGCGCTGCTGACCGGTGTGGCGGCCCACGGGATCGGTCGGCTGCCCTCGCCGGCGGCCGCTGCCGTCGCGCTGCTGCTGGGACACCTGGCCCACACCTCGGGCTGGCCCATACCGCAGGGCGGTTCTGGGGCGCTGGCGGCCGTCATGGCCGCGGAGATCGAGAAGCTGGGCGGTCGGATCCACACCGGCGTACGCATCGACAGCCTTCGCGAACTCCCCGCCGGCCGACGCATCACGATGCTCGACGTCTCACCGCGCGAACTCGCCCGCATCGCGCCCCTGCCCACCGGCTACGTCCGCCGGCTGTCCCGCTACCGCTACGGCCCCGGCGCGGCGAAGGCCGACTTTCTTGTCGACGGCGAGATCCCGTGGACCGACCGCCGGCTCTCCCGGGCCGCCACCATTCATCTGGCGGGTACGCGCGGAGCGGCGGCCGAAGTGGCCCGCGCGGAGGCGCTCACCGCCAGGGGGACGCCCGCGGAGTGGCCGTACATCATCGTGGTCGACCCGGCGGCGGCAGATCCATCGCGTGCTGTCCGCGGCCGCCGGCCGGTGTGGGCCTACGCGCACGTACCCAACGCCGATACGCGAGACCCCCTGGCCGTGATCCGGGCCTCGATCGAGGCGCACGCGCCGGGTTTCACCGACACAGTGCTGGCCGAACGCGGTATGTCGGCAGCCCAGTTGGGTGAGTACAACGCCAACTACGTCGGTGGGGACATTGCTTCGGGAGCGATGAGTCTGTGGCAGACACTGGCCCGCCCGGTTGCCCGTTGGAATCCGTACCGCACACCCGTTCCGGGGACCTGGCTCTGCTCCTCGGCCACCCCGCCGGGCCCCTCGGTGCACGGCATGTGTGGATACCATGCCGCCGCGTCGGCTCTGAAAGAGCAGGGACTTCACGCAAAGCTGTAAGTCAACCCATTTTCTTCGACCCTCAACAGAATTGAGAGACTCCAGATATTCGGAATGCTCACCTCCACCCCGCACATGTCCGGAAAACGGACAGTGGCTGGAAAATGCTCTTGCTCGGCTCTATTTCAGTTGATTGGATTTCCTTGATCAACACACGGCGGATCTCTCCCGACTCGTGAGATTCACCGTGCTCAGGTTTCGTTAAAAAGGAAATCATTGTGAACGTGAAGAAGATAGGCACCGTTGCCGGTGTCGCCACCGCAGGCATCGCTCTCTTTGTCGCCACCCAGGGCAGCGCCCAGGCCGCACCGGCTCAGCCGGTGGTGTCGGTCGCCCCCGTCCAGCCGTCGGAGGACGCCCCGCAGGCCATCGGCTCCGTGCTGGGCAAGGCCGCCAAGTCCGTGGGCAAGGCCGCCACCAAGGGCGCCAACAAGGCGACGGCCCTCGGTAAGGGTATGAACCAGGTCGCGAAGAGCAACGCCGACAACATGCTGTCGCATGGCGCGATCTGGTCCGCGCCCTCCGAGCTGCCGCCGGGCGTCGACAGCAACACCGTCTTCGACCGGTAATCATCCTGTGACGCAGACGTACCGCACCACCAGGAGGGCGGCGCTGCTTGTCGGCGGCGCCCTCCTGGGCGTTCACATGACCATGGCCGCGCTGTCGCAGGCGCCTCTCAGTCCCGCCAAACTCGTATACGGGGACACGGTAACGGAATATTTGGATCCGTACTTTTCCCAGAACTGGATGCTGTTCGCTCCCCGGCCGATGTCCGACAGTCGTGGAATCCTCGCACGTGCCACGTGTCCGGACGGTTCGGTATCCGATTTCTACGATGTCTCGGCTGGGGCCTTGCAGAAGGTTCAGGATTCTCGTTTCTTCCCCTCCCGCGATGTCCGACTCGTTTCCAGCAACATCCAGAACCTCACGAGTAGCGAGGAGATCCTCCGGAGGCTGCGGCAGCAGCAGACCAACGACAAGAAACCCGCGCTGCCCCCGATGCCGTACGAGAAGGCGACGGAGGCGGAGTCGGTGAAGTACCTCTCCCGCTACGCCTACGACCACATGCCGACCGCGTGCGGCGGCGAGTCCGTCAAGGTGCAGGTCCGCATGTACGTGGACGAGCTGCCGCCATGGTCGAAGCGCCGCGACCCCGCCGCCGAGGGCCAGGTCCTGACCAAGGACTTCGACTGGATCGACACCAAGGACCTGCGATGAAGAACTTCGGCGCCCGCCTGGACGCCTGGTCGCTGCACGCGGTGGCCGTCACCGGTGTCTCGGGCACCCGGATGCTGCTGGGATTCGTCGGGCTCATGTACTACGTGAGCCAGTACCAAGAGCGGAACTACCTGTTCGGCCCCGATGGGCTGATGCTGCACGACGAGTTCAAGGAGCAGGTGTCGGGCTTCAGCCTGTACACACTCTCCGCCTCACCGGCCTGGTTCCAGCTCGTCTTCCACGCCGGAGCCGCGGTGGCACTGGCCGTGACCCTTGGCGTCGGCGGCCGGCCGGGCCTGGCCCTGCACTGGGTGTTCCTCTGGTCGATCTACCAGCGCCAGCCCGGACTCCTGGACGGCGGCGACAACCTCGCCTACGTCGTCATCCCCTTCCTGCTGCTCACCCGCTGCTACGACCGCTTCGCGATGCCCACCGGGGTCGCGAAGCGGCTGTCGGAGCGGCTGCCCGGGCATGTCCGGGCGCTGTCGGTCCCCTTCCACAACCTCGGCGTCCTGATAGTCGCCGCGCAGATCTGCCTGGTCTACGTCGCCTCCGGCCTCTACAAGGTCATGGGTGAGGAATGGCAGGACGGCACCGCCCTCTTCTACGTCATGAGGGTGCCTGAGTTCGAGCTGCCCGGCTGGTCGAACCTCGTCTACGAGAGCGACTTCCTAGTGGTCCTGGGGACCTACGGGACAGTGGCCTTCCTGGTCTACTTCCCCATGGGCATCCTGGTCCGGGGCCTGAGGCCGTGGGCCGCCGCCATGTCGATCGGGTTCCACCTGTCGATCGCCGTCTTCATGGGCCTCACCGGCTTCGCCCTGACTATGATCGCCTGCGACCTGGTCTTCCTCTCGGGGGCCCTCGACCGCCTCATCACCTGGGCCGGCAGTCGGACCGACCGGAAGGCAGACCCGGCGCCGCAGCCGGGTGCCGAGGCCGAGGAGGCCGGGAAGAAAGGGGCTGTCCATGAGCCGGAACTGGTCTGACGGAGACGAGCGCGCATGCTGACAGCCACCTGCCTGCTGGGCGGCCCGGGAATCACCGACCGGGTCACCCACGGCCATGACGCGGATCGCTTCGTGCAACTGGGCTCCCTGAGCAAGGTGATGACGGGAACCGTCCTGACCCGGCTGACGGATCAGGGCGTCACCGACCTCGACGCCCCCCTGGAGGACTGCCTCGGCGAGGTGCCCCGGGGCACAGGGATCACCCTGCGGCACCTCGCCGAGCACACGTCGGGCCTGCCGCGCCTTCCCCCCGGCGCCACCGGCCCCGCCGACGACCCGTACGCCGACTTCACCGACGCCACGCTCAGCGTGCTGCTACGCAATCTCGACCGGGTGGCGGCGGATCGCCCGGGCGTGGAAGCGTACTCCAACCTCGGGTACGCCGTGCTCGGGCGGGCACTGACCGAGGTGTCGGGGCGTACGTACCAGCAGCTGGTGGACGAGTGCGTCCTGGAACCACTGGGGCTGGCGGCGGGCGCTGTCACGGCGACCCCCCCGGACGGCCGGCGGCTGGTGGCGCGCACCCTCTTCGGCCGTCCTCGCGCCCCGTGGACCCTGACCGGGCCGATCCTGCCCTCCGGCGGCCTGTGGTCCACCCCGCGGACCATGGCCTCCGTCGTGGTCGAACTGCTGGTCAAACGCAGGCTCGGGCCCCCGGCGCCCACGTGGCGCCGGGGAGAGTCGTCGCTGTTGTGGCACAACGGAGCCACACGCGGCGCGTCCGTCGTCGCCGTGGCACACGACGACGGCCGCTGGCTCCTCCTCCACCGCCTGCACAGCAACGCCACACGTACCGACCGCATGGCGATCAAGAAGTTCGAGGCATCGGGTCCCCCCAGGTCATGACCCGCGTGCGAGGAACACTGGCGGCGCCTGCGGGATCGCCGTCAGCAGTTGCCGCCGCAGCGGCTTCGTCCACCTGCACGTCGCCATGCGCGTCGAATACCCGCATCATCGCCGGGCACCTTCACGAAGCCGTCATCGGCGCCCACTACGCCCCCTCCAGTTCCTCGTCGGAGAACACCTTCGTGGCCGACCGCCACTCCCCACACCGTCAACACTCATGCAGCTCAACAAGCCAACCAGCCCTCCGCAACGGGCCAGGTCAGGGGCTACTACGCTGTGGCGGGTGGCGTAGTCCCGGGCTGTCGATGCCTCCGCAGCGGGCAGGGATCGCAGTGCCCATGACCCCTTGAGGTGAGGAGCTGACGTTTCCATGCTGGAGCGCACCCGGCGCAAGAACCGCACCGAGATCACGTTCGTCCTGGCCGCCGGCCACCCGGCCGGTGAGGTCAGCGTGGTCGGCGACTTCAACGACTGGCGGCCCGGCGCCCACCCGATGGCCGAGCGCCCCGACGGCACCCGCGCCGTCACGGTCACTCTGCCGGTGAACGAGCGCCACGGCTTCCGCTATCTCGCGCACGGCGGCCACTGGCTCGATGAGGACGGCGCGGACGGCCACGACGGCCGCAACAGCCTCCTGCGCACCTGACCTACGGCGCGACAGCGGCCGACCCCGCCCCCAGAAGGAGAGGACCCCTGTGACTGACATGTAGGTCTAGGGTCCCGCCGGTAATCTGCTGAATTAAGCGCTAAAAGTGGTCGGCTCCGGAAGTCCTTCGGGGGTGACGTGCGGGGCCCGTCTGGGTGAGACCGGCCAGGGCGACGATGTCCAGCTCGCTTCGGCCGGTATCCGGCTGGTGTACGGGGGGCCGGTGCGGTTGTGTTTGGTGTACCTGCGCTCCGGTAAAGCCCCGGTGTCGTCCGGTGGCTATACCGGAGCTCCGGCCCCGCGGAGCGTTCCGCCCGACTGACCGAAGGGCTCTTTCATGAACCGTGCAGACTCTGCCGTCCCCCTGCCGGCTGCGCTGGCTGCGGCGGTCCGGGGCCCGGGGGCCGAGCTCCGGGAATCCGCGGGCAAAGGGGCAGGGGTATTCGCCACACGGCCTTTCCGGGCGGGAGAGCTGGTTCTGGCCGGTGTCATCGTGGCCGAGCTCGACCGCAACGATGCCCACGCCTCGCAGATCAGCTGGAATCGCTTCGTGCGGCACGGCGGTCTGGTGCCGAAGGTGAACCACTCCTGCGACCCGAACTGCGGCATCGGGCCCAACGCGTCCGGGGCTCATGACCTGCTCGCCCGTCTCCCCATCACGACCGGCCAGGAAATCACCTTCGACTACGCGATGCGCAACTACACCATCGAGCACTTCCCAGCTCGGTGTCGGTGCGGGACACTCCTGTGCCGCGGCCGGATCACCGGCTGGAAGAACCTTCCCTCCGATCGAAGGGACGCCTACAGGGACTTCGCCGCGCCCTACCTCCTCGACGGACCGACAGGTCCATGAAGTGAGCCGAGACTGGTGACGACGGGCAGCACCCCCAAGCCGCCACACCGGTGTGCGAGGCGGTCACCCGGCCCAGTTCCCCGTCCGCGTGCCCCGGCTGGGCGACAAGCAGCGGCTCGGCGAACTCGGCGTGAAGGCGGCCGTACAGGCCCGCAGGGCGAGCGCAAAGGCGCCACAACGTCCACGTCCGGGCGGGGCGTGGCGGCCTCCAGGCCGGCGTAAAGGCCCTCGCGCAGTACCTGGAGCGGGAAGGTGGCGGTATGTCGGGCCACCCCATGTCGAGCAGCTCCCGGGCGGCAGCGACCACCGGACCGGGGTGTGGATCGCCAACCAGAAGCAGCGCCGCGACCGGCTTGACCGGGCACAGCTCGCCGCGCTCGCCGACCTCGCCCCCGGCCAACCGGACCGCGGCAGGCCGCCGAAGTCGCCCGGAAGAGCAGTTCAGCTCACCCGGCGGTATCCCCGGCAGGCCTGCACACGGCGGTGCAGGCCGCCGCGGGCCCGGCCCCGGTCGCAGGACGACGGGGGCCGGGCCCGCGTGGGGGTCGGTCAGCAGTTCTTGATGGAGTAGACCGGCGTCCAGTCCACGCCCTTCTGACCGCCTCCGGGCTGGAAGCGCGTCAACTCGGCGCCGTTCGAGCCGTACAGGAACGACCAGACCCCGCCGGTCTGGTTGTCGTTGTACCACCCGTTGCCGTTCCAGTTGTACACCGAGTACCGGTGGCAGGCGTTGAGGTAGAAGACCTTCCAGTCCGAGGTCGTGGGGTCCCAGACGAGGGTGCACAGGTTCCCGCTGGCGCAGCTGTAGGTGCCGTTCCCCGGTATGTGGTTGCTGGGCGCCCACGGGGAGATGCCCGGGGAGGCGGCGGCCACGAGGGAGGCCGACCGGTCGGCGGCCGCCGGCGCGGCCGGGGCCACCAGTACACGGGCTGCCGCCGGGCTCTGCTCCGAGGGCGCGGCCGCCTGCGCCGACCCGGTGGTGAAGGCCGCCGCGAACAGCATCGAGCAGACGCCGGCCATACCGAGGATGGAATGCTTGACGCGCATCGTGAAACCCCTTGTCAGAGCGGTGTGATGTACCTCAAGGCTCTCGGAGGAGCCGGATCGGCAGTACCTCGCAGGTACGAGGTACTGCTCGGAGGGTCAGCAGTTCGGGACCCAGGCATGGGAGCGCGGCCGGTCCGTGCCGGGGAGGTTCGTCCTGGTGCGCACCTTCACGCAGCCCAGCAACTCCCGCTCGCCGGCCTGCACGTAGTACAGGACGTCGATCTTGGTCGCCCCCTCGTCGTGGTCGAACCCGTTGTTGTAGACCGAGCGCGGCGCGTCGCGCGCCGACCACGGGCAGAGGCCCAGGGCGTCGGTCCAGTCGGCGTCGCCGTCGACCCAGGAGCACATCGCGCCGCGGCCGTCCCCCTCTGCGAAGAAGCAGACGGCACCGCGCCGGCACCGGTCGTACCCCGCCGCCCCGGTGCCCCCGACGGGCAGCAGACCCGTGCCCCACACGACGCCCAGGGCCGCGAGCAACGCCGCACCGGCCGCGATCAGCACGCGGCGGCGCCGTCGCGGCCCGGGCAAACGCCGATCGGCGTCTCCTCGTTCGGCAAGGCCCGGCCCGGAGCCGGTCGGTTCGGACTTTCGCCGTACGGAGCTTCGCGGCTTGGGGCCCGGCGGCTCCGGATCGCGCGGGACTGGTGGCGCGTACGTCGGGCCGGGCCGGCCGGCGGCCGCCTCCGTACGGCACAGCAGCGACGCCGCGGTGTGCCCGGCCCGGTCCTCGTGCCCGCGGGCCAGGCAGTCGCGGACGATGTCCCGCCACGGCTCCGGCAGTTCCGGCGAGAGGCGCAGCTCCTCCTCGCCCCTGGCGTAGCGGAGCGCGGCGTCCCGGCGGGCGGCGGGCGTGCCGCCGGGCAGCGGCAGCGTGCCGGTCAGGACGACGTGGGCCAGCACGCCGAAGGCCCAGATGTCGGCCGTGGGGCGGATCTTCATCCCGCGTTCGCCGACCTCCGACCAGAGCAGGTCCGGAGGGGTGTAGTCGGGCGTCGCGAAGGCCGGCGAGTAGGCATGGGTGCCCTCCAGTTCCGCCGCCATGTTGAAGTCGCCGAGCCGCGCCGTGCCGTCGGGCATCAGCAGGACGTTCCCGGGCTTGAGGTCGCCGTGCACCCAGCCCGCCCGGTGCAGTTGGTCGAGCCCCTCGCAGACCTGGGCGAGGAGGGCTGGTCCGGCGGCCGGAACGCCGCCGGCGAGCAGGGCGTCCAGAGACCTCTGCGCCTCCTCCAGGACGAGCACGGTGGCACCGTCGAGTTCGGGGCGGCCGGGGTCGTCGACCGTGAGCACCTCGTACATCCGGATCAGCCGGGGCGTGCGCACCCGGCGCAGCACCTCGGTCTCGCGGGCGGCGAGTTCGCTCAGGTGGCGCAGCTGGCGCGGGGTGCGGGTGCCGGTCGGCAGGACCTTGAGCGCGGCCCGGTCGGGCAGGCCCTGTTCGGGGACGGCGCGCAGGGCCGCGTACACGCTGCCGAAGGCGCCGGCTCCCAGCAGGCGGCCGGCGATCCAGGGGCCGACCCGGTAGCCCGGCGGGATCGCGAGGGCGCCTAAGTGTCCTTCCCGGCCGGTCACCGTGCGCTTCCGGTCGGGGTGGCCGGCAGGACCGGCAGGTCGTCCTCGCCGACGAGGTCGAAGCGCAGGGCGAGGGAGACCAGGGTCTCCTTCTTCCCTACGAGGCGCGGTCCCGGGTCGGCGGTGTCGGGGCCGGGCTTGAGGCGGAGCTTGACGGCGAGGTAGTCGATGTTCCACTGCACGGCGGCGCGGTTCGCGGCCGGCCAGCGGGGCTTCAGTCGTTCGACGACCTGCTCGACGGTGGGCAGCGGCGCGTGCGGTTCGCCGCGCAGCCGGGACTCGCAGAGCGCGGTGAGGACCAGGAAGTAGCGGCTGGACCGGTCGAGGGGGAAGGCGAGTACGGTCGGCTCCCCGCCGCTCTCGCCGGATTCCTCGCGGTCGGCGTAGTCGTGGCGGGGCGCCCAGACGTCCAGGGTGAGCAGTTCGGAGCCGGCGGGCAGGACGATCCGGGCGAACTCGAACGGGACGGGTGCGCCCAGCCGTCCGGGCGTGATCTTGATGTGTTCGCCGGCGCCCTCGGGGTTCTCCACCACGTAGGTCGACGAGCGGCTGAGGTTGCTGAGCGACCAGTACGTGCCGGTGGCGGCGATCTCCCCCGCCGAGCGCGAGACGCCGGCGTGCGGTACCCGCAGGCAGCCCTCGCCCTCGTTCTCGCGGCCGAACCGGAGGGTCTGCCCCGGTGCCAGGCGGATCTGTGCGGCCGGGGACATGGTGGGCCCCGGAACCACGATGATGCTGTACACGCTGTTTCCTTCCCCCAGATTGCCGGGGGAAGGTTAGCCAGCGGAATCAATCAGTCCTGTAACGGAGGCCTTCCGTCAGCACTCTCCGCGCCACAGGAAGCTCTCGATGGTCCGGCCGCCGGCGGGCAGGTTCCCGCGTCCCTCGTCCCATCCGTAGTGCAGGCAGGCACTGCCGCCCTCGCGGAAGACGACCTGTACGTGGTCGTAACCCGGATCCGCGGTGCCGTTGTTGAAGAAGGATCTGCGCAGGCCGCAGGTGCTGTCGGGCTGGGTTCCGGCGGAGCGGCAGACGGTGCCGGTGCCGTCGGGGCCCGAGTAGAAGCAGACGTAGCCGGATGGGCAGTCCTGCCAAGCGGCGGGGGTGCCGGTGCAGTTGCGGCTGGTGACGCTCGGCCAGTCCTTCGCGGCGCCCGTGTACTCGACGCCGTCGAAATGGACGGGCACCCGGTGGCTCTCGTCGGTGAAGTCGCCGGTGGCCAGGTAGCGCTGCTCGTAGTGCAGGTGGGCCCAGCCGGAGGCGCCCGAGGTGCCGATCCGGCCGATGTTCGTGGACGGCTGGACCGCGTCGCCCTTCCTCACGTACGTCGCCGGGTCGTCCTTCAGGTGGTAGTACGCCGTGAACCAGCCGTTGCCGTGGCTGATCTGGATGGTGTTGCCCGAGCCGTTGTTCCAGTAGGTGGCGGACACCGTGCCGGCGGCCGACGCGAGGACGGGCAGCCCGTCGGAGCCGGTGTTTCCCTCCACCACGATGTCCAGCGCGGGGTTGTGGGCCCAGGTGTGCATCTCCCACGTGGTACCGCACGGGAACGGCAGCTGGAACGGCGGCTTCGCCGCCGCGGTCGCGGACGAGACGGGCGCGCCCGCCAGCAGCAGGCCCGCCACGCACATCAGCACCACGGCCCGCAGTCTGCGCACATACCGCAGCATGTCTTCCCCTCCCGGCTCAACTGGACGGCGCCCGGCCGGACGTTGTCCAGCGTCATGGTCGGGGGCGGGAGCCGGTCACGGCACCTCGCGCTTGCGAGGGTGCGGGCCTCGGCCCGGCTACCGGGCTCCTCCCAGCAGGACGGCCGTCAGGCGCCGGACCGTCTCGCCGGCGGCCGCGCAGATCTCGGGCGCGGGCGTCAGCAACAGGTGGTGGACGGTGCCGACGAGCGCGAAGGAGATGACGGCCGCACCCGCGTGCTCCGCGCCCTGGCCCCCTTCGCGCTCCGTGACCGACTCCTGCACGGCGGTGAACCCCGGCGCGCCGGCCCGCCGGGTGTGGAGCGAGGCTCCGAGGCGGGTCATGGCCAGGCCGACGACCGCGGGATCCAGGGAGTTCAGCAGGCCGAGCGCCACGTCGGCGAGGTTCCCCTCGACACTGCCCCTGCCCACCTTCCAGGGCAGTTCCCCGGCGTCGCGCGCGCTGCGCGCGAACCGGTCCAGGACCAGCTCCGCGACGAACTCGTCGATCCCGTCGAAGTGCTTGTGCAGCACGCCCTTGGCGCACAGCTTCCGTCGTGACCGCCCGGCTGGTCAGCGCGGCCGCGCCTTCGCGGGCGGCGACCCGGGCAGCCGCGAAGAGCCGTTCGCGCAGGTCGGGAATCGCCACTCCACATGGTCGTTCACCCCCTGCCCGCTGGCCGGGGTGCTGGCGGTGACGGTCCGGTCCCGAGCGTCTCAAGGAACCCGGCATCCCGTTCTCACATGAAGCCGGCAGCGGTGAACACGGCCTGGATGATCGCGGCTGGCAGCGTCTCCCACGCCACTTCCTTCACCCTCTCCAGAGCTTGGCGCACCCTGCCCGGGTCAGGGCTGTTCTCGGCGAGTTCGCCCTCGAGTACGGCGACGCTCTCGGTGACCCGGGTGCGGGCGGTGTCGGTGATCTCCGCGGTGTTCGCCGCAGCGAGGAGCTCCCTGGCGAACTGTGCCAGCTGGTTCGGGTCATAGCCGAAGGTGTTCTGGGTGTTGCCGTCGCCGAACTGGTTCCCGTTGCCGAAGACGTGGAACTGGTTCTTGATGCCTGCCTGCTGGTCGATGACGAACTTCCTCACGTCGATGAGGTCCGCGGACCGCAGATAGCCCCCTGGGGGGTGAGCTTGATCGACACGATCTTCGACTCCGCCGTGGCAACGCGATGGCCAGCTTCTGCTCGACCAGGTAGGACACCGCCTTGTCGATCTCCTGCGTGGTCAGGACGGTGTCGAGAATGAAACTCGCCCCGGCCGTCGGTATCGCCATCAGCCCGGTGGCGATCACCGCCATCGTGCTGATGTGGTGGCCGCCCGCGCCGGGGTCTATCGGATCACTGCTGATGTCGTTGGCGTACTTGTGGCGCCGCTCGGTCGTCCAGGCGTATGCACGAGTTGGCGGGGAGCGCTGTTCGACGTGCGCGGTATTTCCGTGTCGTCCACCGCAGGGGGCGGCTCACGACGCGCGGACTTGCGTAGGGCGGTGGGCTATGCCGCGGGTTGCTGCTGGGTCGCGCAGTGAATGGTGCCGCCGCCGCTGGCGATGCCGTCGCTGGTGAGCTGGATGATCGTGCGGTCCGGGTGGAGGCGCTGGACGGTCTCGTGTGCTTGCCGGTCGCGTTCGACGTCGCCGCACTGCGCCATGATCACGCAGCTGTTCGCCTCGTAGTAGCCGACGTATCCGGCCGCGGAGGTGTGGATGAACTCGTCCAGGCCGCGCTCGGTGATCGACGGCGTGTTCCGGGCGGTGAAGGCTTCGAAGACGTTCTTCTGGTCGGGGACCGGGAGTTCGTGGGCCGTCAGGGTCGCCGCCGCGGAGCCCAGGTAGCGCGCCTTCTCGTCGCCAGGTAGGGCGTTGATCTGGTCGACCTCGGCGGCCAGGGCCTTCTGGTTGCGCTGGTCCTCGGGTTCGAAGTTGGTGTCGAACGCGAAGAGCAGGTCGGAGGGCGAGGTGAAGCGGGCGGTGAAGTCGATGTGCCAGTCGGTGAGCTCCTCGCCCTTGACGCCCGGCAGCCACAGCATCTTCTCGACCCCGAAGAGCCTACGAAGCTCCGCCTCGATCTCCGCCTTGCTCTTGCCCGGGTTGCGGTTGACGTTGACGATGCTGCTCTCGCAGGCGATGCCCAGGCCTCGGCCGTTCACTTCGAGGCCGCCGCCCTCCATCGTCAGCCACGTCTTCACCTCAGGTGTGCGGAGGTGGCGGTTGACGGCCCGGGCGACGTGCCGGTCTCCGTCGATGGGCTGATCGACGACACCGTTCTTCGTCTTGTCGGGGTCCTTCGCCCAGCCGGGCAGCCCCGTGGTCAGCGGGAACTGCCCCCAGCAGTTGAAGTTGAGGTCGACGCCGTGGAGCCGGCCGTCCGGGCCGAGGGCGAAGACGGGCGCGGTGTCGCGGGTCCATAGGTCGTTGATGTGCTGGATGACGAACGTGATGGGGTGCGTCCTGACCGGCGGGAGGTCCGAGGGCGACCTCGTCGTGCCGAGGAAGATCCGTCCTGAGCCGTCGACGGCGTCGTGGAACCGGTCCTTGGCGGACGTCTGGGCGACGATGGTCTCCAGGTACTCGATGGCCTGGGCCTTGTCGGCGTCCGAGTCGACCAGCATGAACACGGGTTCGAACCGCGAGAGGTTGGCCGCCACCCGCATCAGATCCTGCCGCGCGATGGTGCGGCTGTTCGACAGGTCGCGGCCGAACGCGTCAGCGGTGTCGTCCCCCCATGCCGAGACCGTGGCCCCGTACGCCATCCAGGTCGCGGCGTGCGGCGCCGACTCCGCCGGCATCCGCAGCCCCGCGGGGAAGGGACCGGAACCGTCGGGCGATTTTCTACTCACGGGCGCTTCCTTACCCGTCGGAGCCGTACACCCCGCGAGACCGGCCACAAGCCCGCCGGCGGCCAGCCCCGAACCTGCCATCAGGAATCTTCGACGATCGAGCAAGACCACCACTCCCTCGACCCCCCAAGCTGACTGAAAATTCAGTTAACAATGGAGCGGGACTGTACGCGAACCTTCCCCCGCCCGGCAAGACCCGCCAGGCGACAGCGGGTGGTGACCCGCCACCACGAAGGACCGCGACGTCACTCACAGCAGAGCCCTGCCTCTCTGGCCGATGCCGCCGCGCGTGGGCTCGATGGGAGCAGGGCCTGTCCGCGTGCTTGCAGTGCCGGCGGGTGGGAGACGGTGTTCCAGCCGCAGGCCGGCCTCGATGTCGTACAGGCGTTCCCGCTCGGCCTCGTCCAGGCGCCCAGCGGAGCTTTGGCGGCTGTCCACTCCAACACGTACCGGCACAGAGCCTCGGACGGGTCCTGGCCGGCCCCCTGGTGGTTCGAGCCGGGCCGTGACCGCGACGAGGCTGCTCATCTGCTGGTCGTTCGCATATGCCTACGCCGTGCCAGCGTCCAGGCGGAGCCTCCCGAGTCCCATGCCTCAGCCAGCGGCACCATGTCCGGCTGACCCTCGGCCGCTCGCGTACGCCCGGGGCGGAGCGGCACCGGGCTGAAGCTCCGGGCAGCTTGGTGCCTATCTGCCCCGCTCGGCGGTGGGCCCCGACATATTTGTCAAGCGCAGTTGCGTTTGCTGTGTGACTGGGGCAGGCTCGGTCCATGACCACCTCTCCTCGCGTCACCCGGGTCGCTCTGCAGCCCGGGGAGGCACAAGAACTGGACCTCCTCGCCCGGACCGTCGATGAGTGCGCCGCAGCGCTGGAACAGGCACGTACCGCACTCGGACAGGCGGCAGGCCGCATCGCCGCCCGCTACGAGCGCGGCGGACCCACCGCGGTAGCCGCCCGCGTCGGCTGGTCCCGTCAGCACGTCTCCACCCTGGCCGCCACGCACCGCCGCGAGAACGCCGAACAAGAGAAGGACGCGGCATGAGTACCGCAGCCGAGCAACCCTCCGGCCCGGGCGTGCCCCAGCCGGCCGCCACGGCCGAGGAGCTGCGGGCCACACTGGCCCGCATCGCGCCGGACGCCGTGGCGACGTTCGACGCCGAACGGGCCGCCGCCGTGGCCCGGGCGCGGGAAGAGGTCAGCTCGGCACCGATGCGGCGTTTCCTTCGCCAATGGGCCCTTCACGTAGCGATCGAACGGCACCCGGAGCAGGCGTCGCGGCTGCGTCACCTTGAGGCCCGGGCCGCGTTCGTGAGCGATCCCGAGGAAGCCAGGGCGATCGCCGCCGAAATCGGCCGGATCCTCGACAAGGCCGCGGCCGAGGCGGGGCTGCCACATGGCGGCGAGTCTTGAGCAACTGGCGCTGGGAGTACGACCCGGATGCCGCGCACGTCGTCAAAGGGCTCCCGCAAGCGGTGGTGGCCGAGGTCGGGCGCCTGGCCGACGAACTCGTCGCGCTCGCCGAAGTGGGCGTGGACGTCACCGACATCGGGGACGGAGCGCGCAAGGGCGTCCCCGGCGGACTGCGCCGCATCCCCCTCCTCGCCGACGGATGGTTCTACGCCCTGCCCCTGCCCCGCCTCCGGCTCATCGCCATCGTCCGCGTAATCCCCCCCGTACACCGACCTGTAGCAGCCAAGCCCTGTCCGCCGTGGCGAGCGCGCGCAACCGCCCGGCGTCGGTCACGCCAGCGGCCCCGCCCTCGACGACCAGGTCGAGGCCCTCGCGAGCGGATCGCACAGCTCGACGCGGGCGGAATGAGGTGGGCCGCATGATGCCGTCGGAATTCAGCGTGCCCGTCAGGCGAGCCGTCGACAGGCAGCTCAACTTCGCCGCACGACACGTCACCGACATGCTCCGTGACATCGCCTCCTCCATCACCCTCCACACTGGGGGCGGCGACCTCACCTGGACGGGCAATGGGGAGGACCCCATCACGTTAGACCCCGCCACCATGCGCACCGTCGCACGCATACTGACCGCCCAGGCCGACCAGATGGACATCCAACTCATCAGCATCGCCGGACAGCCAGACCCCCTGAGCAGGAAGAAGACGGTGAAGGGCGGTCCTGCGGTGCCGTAAGGTGAGGCTTGCCGACGCGGGGTGGAGCAGTTCGGTAGCTCGCTGGGCTCATAATCCAGAGGTCGCAGGTTCAAATCCTGTCCCCGCTACTGAACAGACAGGGCCCGGATCCACAAGGATCCGGGCCCTTCTGCTTCACCCAGAGCGCGGCGCGCGTCGCGGCACGCCTGCGCAGAGCCCTCGTCGCCTGCGGCAGGCCCCCCCGCACCCAGTTCACACCCCCTGACAGCCCGGCTTCTCACTACACCCCCCACAAACCGAGCGCGAGGGTGATCGTCTCGGATTCGGCCAGGGTGCGCTTCATGGTGCCGTGCCGGACGTGTACCCGGAATGGAAGGTCCGCAGTTGCTTGCCGCAGGTGCGGCAAACCGGTGTCGAGATCGTCACGGCTCCAGCCTTACGGAGCACGATCAGCCGGGGCTCTGGAGAGCAGCCGTCGGACAGGACCTCGGGCCGGGCCACCAGGGATTCGGCGAGCCGGCGCCACTTCGCACGGCCGCCGTCGACGGTGAGGACCACGGCCCGGACGGCCGTGGGGTCGAGGTCCTTCTCCACGTGGCTGATCAGATCCGTGATCAGGCCGACGGGCCGCGACCGCGCGGGCCGGGCTGGTCGGTAGTGGTCACGGCAGGTCGACACCCCTGATCCGGGCCCGCTCAGCCGCAGGCCACCAAGCCCATCCGCCACCGGTGACGCGGCGCCAGCAGCCGCGGCCTGCACTGTCGATCACCCGCCGATGTTCCCCCACCGGTCCGGCGGTGTCGCCGGGCGGGACTTCGGAGCGGTCCTTGTGGGCATCCTCTGGCCATGGCCCTGAAATTATCGTGGCGGCACCATGCGATCGCCGATGCCAGTCTCGTGACCGTGTACTGGTTCCCAGAGGAGGCCCGCGCGGCCGGCGAGGCCGAGGGACCCGTCCCGGACCTGCTCGGCTCCTCCCGCCTGTCGCGCACCCGCGTACAGGCGGCCGCCACCCCGCAGGAGGTGGCCGCCTGGAATGCCGCTGCCCTCGCCTTCCTGAGTGAACTCACGCCTGCCATAGCGGAACTGGAGCGGATCGAGGAGCGACTGCAGCGATGGCGCAGGCGGTGGGTGAGCCGGCGGTGGGCCGAGGCAACGTACGGGAGGGCCAAGGCGGCCTTGCTGGATCGGGTGGAGCCCGCGGCAGCCACCTATCGGCCGGTGCGGGAGGCGGTGGAGCGGCGGATCGCCGAACAGGAGGCCCAGCGTATCGAGGCGGGCCGGCGTGCCTACCGGGAACAGGAACGGCGGCTGGCGGAGGCCCGGGCCCGGTTCGAGGAGTGGGAGTGGCGCCAGGCAGCCGCAGACCGACCGCTACCGGTCGGGAGCACTCCGCGGGAGCTGGCGGCGCGGGGCGAGACGCCGCAGGCCTGGCCTGTCGAGCTGCGGGAGACGGTCGGTGACATCGACGCCTGGTGGCAGCGCGTCCGCGCATCGGTCCGCAACGAGCGGGCCCGCGAGGAGGCCGTACGGAAAGTGGCCAGGGTGATAGCCGAGACCGCGGCTGCCCTGGAGGCGTCCGGCCGGCCCGGCATCAGCACAGTCAAGGACAGGCCGTACGAGGTGCGTCACGGCTGGTGGGTGCACTTCAATTGGTCCGGCCTGCCCGACGCCACCCCGCTCAGGACACCGCCAGACATGCCGATGGGACACCTGTACACGGGTCAGTGGCGCGGCGACGCGTACCACCCGGACCGGATACTGCTCGTGCGGCGGCCGTCCGGTGCCTACGGTCTGGCGGTCGTGACCAGAGAGAGCATCGCGAACGGCATGGCGACCAGGTACACATGGTGGGAACGGGAGATCGAAGGGTTCGCGCAGGCGTTGGTCCCCGAGCGGCTCGATTACCACACGGCCCACACGTTCCAGGTCGCGGTGAGCCTGCGCATCACCGACCACGCCGACCCGGCTGTCTTCGTGCCGTACGCAGAAGCAGTCGCACGCCGCGCGACCGCGGCCTTCCGGGCCGTGGCGGCCGAGCAAGCCCGCCCCGATCCGAAAGACACGGCGTAGCTCCTAGCCACAGGGGCCGGCTACCACCACGTTTCGCCGAGAGCTGCGCGTGCCTCGAAGGCGGATGCGGCTGCCGAGGCGGATGCCTCGGCAGCTGAAGCCGAAGCGCGTGCGGATTCGACCGCCTCGGAGGCTTTCGACGCAAGGGGGGAGGGGGCGTCTCCGGAGAATGCCGCCGTGTTGGGTGGTGACGGCCGTTCGCTGAGCGGGCTACCGCTGTCATTTCCGCTGCCGGTGCTGCATGAGGCCAGTGTGGTTGCGGCCGTCGCGGCTGCGATGACGGCGAGCGCTGTACGGCGGCCGATCGGTTGCCGGGCGCAGGGTCTGGGGGTGCCCATCCGGTCGGTCCTGTTCGGTGGGAGTTACTGGGGAGAGCTGTCAGTGCCGCAGGGTGCAGGCGAGTCCGATGTCCCGCGAGCGTGTCGTCAGCGACAAAGTGGACCGGGCGCACCTGTTCTACGATGTCGTCCAGTCCATTGAGATCATCGGCTTCGGCCGGATCCATATGGTCGCAATGTTCGCTGGCCGTTTCGCCGTAGGGCCTCTTGGCTACAAGAAGGCGGACACGCACGTCGGTTGTGCTCTGCCGGACATCGTTGAGGCCAGCGGGGAGCTTCCACTGAGCGACTCTGTCGGGGATCTTGAGGTTCGAAGGACACCGTCAACGGTCGCTCGGGAGACTGCGGGAAGTTCGGTTAAGTCCCGCTCGTCTCTCCCGAGGTGATCAGTGTCCGTCCGTCCCCGACCCGGCGCGGAGGTTCCGGCGCTCACTGCGCACATGGCCCGCGCCAGCAACCCGCGTGGCACTACGGCGATGTGGGTCCGCGACCACGTCAACGGGCTGTGGCGTGATGAGGACTTTGCCACCTGGTATCCGCGCGATGGCCGTCCCGGTCTCTCGCCCGCTCAGCTTGCCACCGTGTGCGTGCTCCAGTTCCTGCTCAATCTCTCTGACCGGCAGGCCGCCGAGGCGGTGCGCTGCCGCATCGACTTCAAGTACGCCCTGGCCATGGAACTGGATGACCCCGGCTTCCACCACAGCGTGCTGACGGACTTCCGCGACCGTCTGTGCGAGGACGACCGCGCGGACCAGCTCTTCTCCCTGGCCCTGGAACGGATGCGGGCCGCTGGGCTGCTCAAGGAGCGCGGACGGCAGCGCACCGATTCCACTCAGGTCCTGGCCGCCGCCCGCGAGCTGACCCGCCTGGAGCTGGTTCTCGAAGCGGTGCGGGCCGCCTTGGAGGAAGCCGCCCGGTGTGCTCCGGAGGTCCTCGACGAGCTGGTGGACGCCGAATGGGCCAAGCGTTACCCGGCCTTGGGTCAAGGCCCAACCCTGGAACGGCGAGGGCGCGAGCCGGAAGGCGCCCAGTTCCCCTGGTCTGCGAAGCCATCCAGTGTCAGGCTGACGTGTCCATGCATTTAATTGAGGGGGTGGGTGGATGCGCCACGTCAGTGCGAGGTGGGCTCTGGCGTTTCTGTTACTCGGAGCCGGACTTTCCGCTTGCGGGGACAAGGCAACCCAGGACAAATTCGAGGGCATCCTGGACCGGACGACGAAGGACCTTCCGTACGCCTTGACCGTCGCAGGTGATTGGAGCGACTATCCCGATCTGCCTACGGATTGGGCATCGTGCGCGGTCAAGATTTCGGACACTGAGGTGTTCGGACGAGCTAAACGGTCTTTGGCGTGAGTGGCGTTCTGTGAGATCGAGTCGGTTCAAGAGCGGGTCATTGGCGGCTCACCGTACGGGTCACGCCCGCGACGATCGTCGTCGCCAGGATCCAGCCAGTGATGATCAGGGTGTACGACAACCACTGGTGCCAGCCGACAGGGGCGAATGCCGACTCCTGGCCGAAGCTGATGATCGGCAGGAGCAGGTCGAGGGTGTAGAAGACGGAGTTGAAGGCCGGCCCCTCGCCTGCCTTGACGGGGCGTGGGTGGTCCAGGCCATACGCGATCGACCCGATGGCCATGAGCGACAGCAACCAGACGGCCGCGCGCAACGGGCGGAAGCCGTAGCCGACGACGCCGTCCTGGAGGTACCCCCACAGTCGTCCGTACCAGGTGAGCGTGGTGCGCCGGCGGCGCTGCTTGGCAAGTTGGACAAGTCGGGCCGCGTCGTCGTCACCGACGTGGCGGTAGGCCGCCGTCAACTGCTCGTAGCCGTACGGCTCATAACGGTCGCCGTCCCGCTCCAGCATCGGAAGGCGCCTCTCGGCGGGCTCGTGTGGGGTGAGTACGGTGTAGGTGAGATTGCTGATGTACACCTGGGCCGGCAGCATCTTCGGTTCGAGGTTCATGATCTCTATTCGAGAACGCCGCAGATTCAGGGCACCCTCGATGCGATAGCCACCGAGCAGCCAGAGTTCACCGATGACACAGCTGCTGGCCCTCAGTGCCGTGCCGCCCGGATGCGACAGGTGGGCGTGGAGCAGGTCGAGACGGCCCGCTATGCGCGAGCCCCTGAGCTCGACCCCGCCGTGCGTACGTATGCGCCGTGCCCGTACATGGGCTCCCACGTTGAGGTTCTGTGCGTCCAGTGCGGTGCCACCGGGCTGGTTGAACTCGGCGTCCTGAACGTTGATCCGCCCGGCGATGGAGGCGCCGGTGAGTCGTACCTGTCCGATCGCGTGCATCTCCGGCGCCCACAGGTCGGCGCCGATCACGGCCTGGTTGAGCTGCAGCACCGGCTCGGAGTCGTCCGGCGCCGTGAACTGCGCCTGCTCCATGAACAACGCCCCGGAGATCTGCGCGCCGCCGAGCCGCACCGGCCCCCGCATACGGCAGCCCGTCATCCGCAGCACCCCCTCGACCCTCAAGGTCTCCGCGGTCAGGCCCGGCAGAACCGACTTGCTCAGATCGAGCTCGCGCAGCTGGGCACCGTACAGGTCGGGAACGCCGTCGAACCGGCAGTGGCCCAACCCGATGGCGGCATCGATCGTGGCGTGCTTCAGGTCCAGTACGCCGGTGATCCGCGCCCCCGTGAGCTTGAGCGCGGCGATCTCTCCCTCCTCCTGCGGAGCCTTGATGAGCAGCGCCCGCAGCACTCTCGCCCGTACGGTCCGCTCAGCGCCCCAGGCGTTGCCGAGCGCCGGATCCTCGTCCTCGGCTGCGCGAAAGTCCACGGACTCGCCTCGCGGAAAGGCCCGCCATATTCGCGCTTCCGCCGACGTCAGATCGTTGGTCTCGCTCACGCCGGGACTCTGACGTGTCGCGTTCGAGCTGTCACTTGCCGCACAGAGAACGCCATTCTGTTCGATCCCCCGCCCCGCCCGGCCAGCGCCGAGCCCGGCCCCCAATTTATCAACTGCGAGTTCATTACGATCTTCACCACCTCTCGAGCAGCGTCGAGGACCTCGCCGCGTCGTCCTCGATGCGTTCGCCCCCGCCGCGGTCTCACGCGAACAGTCCCCTCGCAATAGGGCATCGAGGCAGCACTCCACGACGGCTCCCCAAGATCTGTGCCAGAACCGAGTTTGAGCAGCGTTTGTACACCACTTCGGGTTCTGGCTCACTTTCCGTGGATCACCACGCTGAGTGACGCCCGTCGGACGGGCGGGTCCTCGGGAAGCTGCCTGAAAATGGCCCGTCCCCAGGGTGGTGTGGCTGACAGTTCGGCCTGTGGAAGAAGTAGTGCTCCGGCTGGAGGAGTTACTGTTCCCGTCGATCTCGGACGTGGCTGTGCTGTCGGTCGATGTGAACGACGAGGCGGTACGCATCGAGGCACAGAGCACGATGGCCGGGGCCGATTGCCCTGGCTGTGGAGGCTGGTCGCGGCGGATTCACAGCTCCTACCTGCGGTTTCCCGCGGATGTGCCCAGCGGTGGCAGACGGGTCGTCCTCTGCCTGCGTGTCCGCAGGTTCCTCTGTCCGGTCATCTCGTGCGGGCGCCGGACCTTCGCCGAGCAGATGTCGGGGCTGACCCGACGGTACGGCCGGCGGACCGAGCGCCTGCGGTCGACGCTGGCCGCGGTCGGCCTCGCGCTCGCCGGTCGGGCCGGGGCCCGGTTGGCGAGAGTCTTCGGCTTGTCCGTCAGCCGCAGCACGGTGCTGCGGCTGGTCGAAGCCTTGCCCGATCCGGAAGTTTCCGCCCCGCGCGTCGTCGGTGTCGATGAGTACGCGACCCGCAAAGGCCGCCACTACGGGACCGTCCTGGTCGACGTCGAAAGCCGACGCCCGGTGGACCTGCTGCCCGACCGGGAAGCCTCCAGCCTGGCCGCTTGGCTCGCGAAGCGACCCGGGGTAGAGGTCGTATGCCGCGATCGGGCGCCGTTCTTCGCCGAAGGCGCCACCGCCGGGGCGCCCCAGGCGGTGCAGGTCGCGGACAGATGGCATCTCTGGCACAACCTGAGCGAAGCCGCCGAGCGTTGTGTCGCAGACCACCGCGGATGCCTGCGGGTGCTGGCGCCAGATCCAGCCCAGACTGCCCCCGAGCTGGAGAAGTTTGAAGACCCGTCCGGCTCGCCCTGGCCAAGGGGACACCGCTTTGCCGACCGAACCCGAGCCAACCACGCGACCGTCCACGAGCTGCTGACCGCCGGACTCAGTCGGAGGGCGATCGGCCGCCAACTCCGCATGACCTCGCGCACCGTCAAACTCTTCGCCGACGCAGCCACCCCGGAGGACCTCTTCCGCGGGCAGTGGCAGGGCCGGCCGTCCAAGCTGGACGCGTTCAAGCCCTACCTGGACGACCGCTGGAACCAGGGCTGCACCAACGCCTGGACGGTATGGGAGGAGATCGTGCCACTCGGCTATCAGGGCAGCTACCAGCGCGTTCGCGCCTACTTCCGGGAGAAACGGACCTCTCCCAACCCGATCACAGTTCGGCCACCGTCACCCCGCGTCGTCGCCGGCTGGATCCTCCGGCGCCCCGAGACCCTCCCAGAGACCGACCATCTTCGGCTCAAGGCCGTCCTGGTCCACTGCCCCGAACTCGACGCCCTCACCACTCACGTCCGGTCCTTCGCCCAGATGCTCACCGAGCGCCAGGGGGAACGGCTGCCGCAGTGGCTCGATGCCGTCCGGCGCGACGACCTCCCCAGCCTCCACACCCTCGCCGCGGGCATCGAACATGACCGCGATGCCGTCATCGCCGGGCTCACCCTGCCCTGGAGTTCCGGCGTCGTCGAAGGACACGTCAACCGGATCAAGATGCTCAAACGCCAGATGTTCGGCCGCGCCGGCTTCGCCCTCCTGCGGAAGAGAGTCCTCCTGGCCAGCTGACCACCGCCACCCATAGGGTGACGGGGACGAGAGAAGATGCACCATGGATCCCCGCATACCCCGCCTGCGTCGCAAGCTGGCCGCGATCCCGTTCCAACCCCTGCGCAGCCACTCCTTCGGGGAAGAGCAACACGAGTTTCGCCTCGGTCCGAAGCTGGCGGAAGCACGCGTCGCTGCGTTTGAGGCCGAGCACGACATCGTCCTGCCCGATGCCTATCGGCAGTTCCTCACGCAGATCGGCGGCTCAGGCGCGGCGCCGTTCTACGGCCTCATGCCGCTGGAGCGGTGTTCCCTGCTGGTCATGAATCCGCGTGGAGAACCAGGGAAGCCCCGCGGCTTCGGCGGCACAGGGCCCAGGGCCCACGGACGCGATCTCTTCCTCCACATCATCGAGATGGGTTGCACTGACGTATGCGTCATCGCGGTGACCGGTCCCCTCACTGGCCGCGTCCTCGTTGGTAACGGCGACGGGTACTGGGGCCCCAACGTCTCCTCCGCCACCGACTTCCTCGACTGGTACGAACGCTGGCTCAACCACATGAGCGCCGGAGGCGACAACCGGGCCCTGGAACTCACCTCGCCTCGACTTCGCGCCCATCCAAACCGCCATCGCATGGCCTCGAAGATCTGACTCTCCGTAATCACTCCACGGAATGTGAGCCAGAACCCGAAGTGGTGTACAAACGCTGCTCAAACTCTGTTCTGGCACAGATCTTGAGGAGCGGTCGCAGAGGGTAACAGTGGTGTTCGGTTGCGAGGCTCGGGCTGGCGTGAGCCCGCGCACATCCTGCCTCCGCAGCGCGCGGGTTGGGGAACGAACGAGGACGGCGAGGTCGCGTCCATCGATCCTGGCGGGTTGGCGCTGCACCGCCCGCTGGCGGGTGCGTGGGCGGTGTGATTCGCGGCCGCCGCACCGCCTCGGAAATCCGCTCGGCAGATCGCAGCAGCACAAGGCACAGTGGCCCCATGGATGAACGAGGGCTGGACCACGACGGAACGATCGCACGCGAGGGCGCACTGGACCGAGTGCGGGCAACGTTCGTCCCCGTCGTCGATGCCGCCCGCGCTCACATCACCGAGGCGTTCGGCAGAACGCGCCTGCACAGCGCCTACCTCTACGGAAGCATTCCCCGCGGCACCGCCACCCCCGGAGTCTCCGACCTCGACCTCCAGCTCGCCCTCCACGACGAGCCCACCGAAGCCGACCGCGCTGACACCAAAGCGATCGAGGCCGTACTCGACCGTACATTCCCGCAGATCGATGGCGTCGGAATCCTGCTGACCAGCACGCGGGTTCTGCTCAGCGACGTCGAACGTCACGATGGCGGATTCTTCATCGCCTGCCTCTGCACCCCGTTGCTGGGCCCTGACCTCGCAGAACAACTGCCTCGTTACCACCCCACATCCCTACTCGCGCGGGAGACCAACGGCGACCTCGCCCGTGTGCTTCCACGCTGGCGTGCCAAAGCAGCCGAAGCCACCACGGACGCCGATCGCCGGACCCTCAGCCGTCTCGTCGGCCGTCGCATCGTCCGCACAGGATTCACCCTGATCATGCCCCGATGGGGCGGCTGGACCAGCGACCTCAACCAGTCCGCCGATCTCTTCGGCCGCTACTACCCCGAGCGCGTCGAGCAGATGCGTGTCGCCGCGTCCATTGGCCGTGCGCCCTCGCCCGACCCGGCGGTGCTCGGGACGCTCATCAACGACCTCGGCCCTTGGCTCGCAGCCGAATACACAGCCGTGCACGGCGAGAAAGCCCCGCGTCCCTGACAGGCTGCCCACGCCATGATCGACCCTCTCAGCAGCCGCTGACACTCCAGATGCCCAGCAGTGTCGATTCTTGGTTTGCGCAGATCTTGGGGACCGGTCGCAGAGGGTTACTGGAGCAGGATCATCTTGCGGAGTAGTTCGAATCCGGCTCGGCCGTAGAGCTGCCTCTTGATCCTCTTAAAAGTTACGTGGAATCTGCCGGGGTGATCATGTCTCCTCGGTGCAACCACGGACTTGGGAGATGGCTTGAGCGGCACGACGGTGCTCACGGAGAAGTGGCCGGTGTTCGGCCGGCACGAGCAGGCGGCGGCCTGGCTGACGGTCTGGACGGATCTCGGACGTGCACCGCGCACGATCGACGCCTACGGCCGGGGACTGGCCGAGTACCTGCTGATGTGCGAGCGGGAGGATGTCGACCCGGTCAGCGCGAACCGTTCCCATATCGCCATCTACGTACGGGAGTTGAGCTCGCGGCCGCACCGCCGGGGTGCGAACGTGATCTCGATCGACTCAGGGGCGGGGCTGGCGAACGCGACGATCCAGCAGCGGCTCGTGCCGGTCCGTCTGTTCTACGACTTCCTCATGGAAGAGGGGCTGCGGGAATCCAACCCGGTCGGCCGGGGGCGCTACACCCCCGGCCGACGCAGCGGCGGTCAGCAGCGCGGCCTGGTGCCCCGGCTGACGAAGCTGCCGTGGATTCCCGGAGAACAGCAGTGGCTGAGCGTCCTGGAAGTCGCCAAGCGTGAGCCGGTACGCAACCGCCTGATGCTCGCCCTGGCCTACGACGCCGCCCTGCGCCGCGAGGAGTTGTGCTCGCTGCGGACCGACGACGTCGATCCGGCCCACCGCACGCTGCGGATACGGGCGGAAACGACGAAGAACCGGCTTGAGCGGGTGGTGCCCTACTCGGCGTCGACCGGGGTGCTGCTGTCGGACTATCTCGCTCACCGCGCCCGGATCAGCCGGGCCCGTGGGCCGCTGTTCCTGTCGGAGTCGCGGCGCAATCACGCCCAGCCGCTGAGCCTGTGGACCTGGTCGAAGGTGGTCCGGCGGATCGCGCTGGGCTCCGGCGTCGAGCGGTTCTCCACGCATACCACCCGGCACCTGTGTCTGACCGATTTGGCCCGAATGGGCTGGGAGTTGCACGCGATCGCGTCTTTTGCCGGACACCGGCACACCGACTCCACCCTTCAGTACATCCACCTCTCTGGCCGGGACCTGGCCGACAAGCTGGCCCGCGGCATGGACCACATTCATGCCTGGCGAATACAGATGCTGACCACCCCGGCCAGCGCGACGACGGAGGTGTCACAGTGACCCCATCGTCGCTGGCCGCCGTCACCGAGGGCACCGACGGTCGCTGGCACTGTCCGATCGTCCCGGACCGTTACGACACGACCGCCGCGGTCCGGCCTGCTGAGGCACGGGCCGTCCTCGAACTCGGCGTGCGCAATCTGCGCCGACTGCAGTACTACGACCCGGCCGCACCGGGCTGGCGCGTGATCGCCCGACTACTGGGACCGCTCGAGGCGGTCAATGCCGCACTCGACTCGTCGCCCACTCCGCACCGCCGGCGGGCCATGCTCGACGTGATCGCCCTTCTGCTGACGCACAGCGCGGAGACCGGCCGGACCTACTGGGGCTGGACCACGCAGGATTGGACCCGTCTACTCGGCCGCAGCCAGGCCGAGTTCCGTCAGCACGCACCCGACTGGGCCGGGGACGAAGTCCGCCCCTACCTCGCGGCGCACGCCTACCTCCTCGGGTCCTTCAATGAATTCCACAAGCTCGGCAGCTTCCAACGCCTCACACTGTCCTGGCGAATCTTCGGACGCGACCGCGTCACCAGCGAGATCACCCGCATCCGCACCGTCCTCCGTGCCTGGGGCTATCAGCTGGGCCAGGACGAGGACACGCTGCTGCCGTCGGTCGCCTGCCAGCTGTTTCTGCTCAACCGCAGCCCGCACCTCGAAGACATGGACACCGCGCTGTTCGACCGGGTCCGCCGCGAACAGCTGCTGGAGGGCTCCCAGCTGAACACCTTGCACGCTCTGCAGCGGGCGGTCGCCGCGCTCGGCTTCTGCGATCCACCACTGCAGAGCACCGGCCGTCACTCGGCGCGGGCCACCGGCGGAGCGGAGGTCTGGGAGCAGTGGGCCGACCGCTGGCACGACACCTCCACCCTCACCCCGCGCGTCCGTGGCAGCATCCGCTCCACGCTCCTGCGGATCGGCCGGTGGATCGCCGCCGAACAGCCCGACGTCGCCGATCCCACGGGCTGGACCCGGCAGACCTGCGCGACTTGGATCGCCGCACTGGACCGGATGAAAGTCGGCGACTACGTCCAGCGCACGGTTGGCCTCAAGGACCGGCTCGGCAAGCCGCTGGAGGCGCCCACGAAGGCCGGACAGATCA
Source organism: Streptomyces sp. CA189 (assembly GCF_056428985.1). Classification (NCBI taxonomy): domain Bacteria; kingdom Bacillati; phylum Actinomycetota; class Actinomycetes; order Kitasatosporales; family Streptomycetaceae; genus Streptomyces; species Streptomyces sp. CA189. The sequence goes on from NZ_JBWJVM010000013.1 coordinate 87,490, forward strand.
CCGCGCTGCGGACCTTCTTTCGGGACTGCCAGGAATGGGAGTGGCTGCCCCGCCGCTTCGACCCACTACGCGCTCTGGCGATCCCCCGCAGCATCACCGCCCTCCTCGGACCCGACCCACGGGTGATCGCCGACGAGGTCTGGGCCAAGCTGTTGTGGGCCGGCCTCAACCTCGATCCCGCGGATCTTCCGCAGACCCGGTCCGGGCACTTCTACCCCTTCGAACTGGTCCGCGCGGTCACGCTGACCTGGCTTTTCTCCGGTCAACGTAGCAACGAGATCGCCCGGTTGAGACTGGGCTGCATCCGTTGGCAGCACGATGGGAACTCGATCGCGGGCGACTCGCAACAGGTGCTGGCCCGCGACGCGGTCTGCCTGCTCGACGTCCCAACCCACAAGACCGGCACCGCCTTCACCAAACCGGTCGACCCGATCCTCGGTCAGGCCATCGACGCCTGGCAGGCCGTCCGCCCGGACCAGCCGAAGTTCACCGACCGCCGCACCGGCGAGCACGTCGAGCTGCTGTTCGCCGTCCGCGCCCGCCGCGTCTCCACCAGCTACATCAACAACACGATCATCCCGATGCTCTGCCGCAAGGCCGGCGTCCCGGACGCCGACGTCCGCGGGAACATCACCAGCCACCGAGCCCGGTCCACCATCGCCAGCCAGCTCTACAACGCCAAGGAACCGATGACGCTGTTCGAGCTGCGAGCCTGGCTCGGACACCGATCGCCACAATCCACCCAGTATTACGCGAGGATCACCCCGAACGCTCTGTCCAAGGCGTACTCCGAAGCGGGCTATTTCGAGCGGAACGTCCGCACCATCGAGGTCCTCGTCGACCGCGACGCGGTCGCCTCCGGCGCCGCCGCGACCGGCGAGCCCTGGCAGCACTACGACCTCGGACACGGCTACTGCACCTACACCTTCTTCGAGCAGTGCCAACACCGCATGGCCTGCGCGCGCTGTGACTTCTACGCACCCAAGGACTCCACCAAAGCCCAACTCCTCGAAGCCAAGGGCAACTTGCAGAAGATGGCCATCTCGATCCCACTCACCGAAGACGAGCAAGCAGCCGGTCACCGACGGCCAGAGCGCGCTCGACCGCCTCCTCGACAGGCTCGCCGACACCCCCACCCCGGCCGGACCAACACCCCGACAGCTTGACGTCCCAACGAACGCCACTGTCTTGCCCATCGTCGCCGTCCGGCAAGGCAGCGCAGGCCCAGCGTCACGCTGATATCGGAGTGCGAACTGGCTTGGGAGAGTGTCACAGTCACTGTCGTGACCTTGATGGACGTACTCGTCGGCTTCTCCCGCACTGGCCGGATCGGGCCCCTGAACTGCGGAATGACTCTGGCTGAGGCTGAAAACCTCCTCGGCCCAGGGCGCCCGCACCCCGCCCACATCATGAAGGGGCCCGATATCGACGGCTACCCGTACTCCTGGGGCGGGCTGCGGCTGGTGGTCACTCAGCGGGCCATCAGCGGGATCTGGATCAACCTCTGGCCCGGTGCGACCGCCAAACTTCCGCCGCTCGTCCTGCCTGATTCCGAGTCGTTCGAGGCCACCGTCCTCCGCGAGGAGCTGATCGCTGCCCTCGACGACGCTGGCTGCCTGCATGCGGCCAACAGCGCCCTCACTTTCGGCGAGCAGTCCAGCCTCATCACCCAGCCCGCTGACGTCTGCGCGGTCTTCAGCCTGCCCGGACGGGACAACCAGGTGCCGCACCGTGATCGGCACTACCTCGACGTGATGCACAAGCACACGGCTTGACATCGCTGATTCCACAGAATGATGCGGTTGACGGCGCCCTCGATGCTGCCGGAGCTCCAGTCGAGAGTGAGCCCGGCTGTCACGGCGTCGAGGTCTCGGAGCAGGTGGAGTGCGAAGCCGGTGAGGCCGGGTAGCTGGCTGGCGTCGACTGCGTCGATCCAGGTGGGGAGTGTGGAGCCGAGGCGGTCGGTGAGTATCTCTCCGAAGTCGCGGACGTGTCCGGCGGCCTTGTCCAGTGCGGGGCAGCGGGCCAGGACCTCCTTCAGGCCGGCCCAGTCTTCCTCGGTCAGGGCGGTGGGGCCGGTCACCTGCCGCTCCGTCGGCGGCCGGGGTGGCGCCCCGGACGGAGCGCCGCGCAAAGTGGCGATGTGCGCGCGGACCATGCCGTAGGTGAGGGGAGCGTGCTCGGCAACCAGCTCGCTCTGCAGTCGGGTGACGCTGGTGCATCCCGCGGCGAATCGCCGCTCCAAGTAGGGCTTGTAGGGGTCCAGTCTGCTGAGCCGGGGCCGGTTCTCGCGGAAGGTGTCCTGCCAGCGCGCGGCGTTCGCGTACCGGAGCACGGTGTTGAGACCCCAGCCCAGGTGCCGGGACTGGGGCTTCACGAACTGCGAGTGGAGGGGCAGCTGGAGGTACGGCATCGGACTGGATGGGTCCGAGAGCAGCAACACGAACAGCGAGTGGCGCTTCGAAGGGCGCCACGTCGGCGGGGCGTACGAGGTCGCGTTCCTTTGGTCTGGCATGAACCCCCAGCACCGCCAGCAGGACCAGTTTCTGAACTTCTGGATCTCCGACTGCAAGATCGAATTCGACTCGGGTGACGCGTTCCGGTTCGACCGGGGCGGGTTCATCGTCGTCACCGGGGGGAGTTGGATCATCAAGGGAGAACGCCCCGACGGCGGCGTCTCCCGGTACTTCAACTTCCCGGTGGCCGGCCACGCCGACTCCGTGCAGCATCTCACCGTCCGCGGGGCGCGCTTCGAGCTCCGCAACGCCACCAGCCAGGTCATCCGATCCCGCTGGAACGGCGGGCACATCACCTTCAGCGACTGCAGTGACACCGCGCTCGGATTCAAGCCGCACTCGAAGGACTTGATCGGCCACGAGTACGACTTCACCGCGGGTGCGCCGCAGGTCCGCTACGAGCAGTGTGACCTCGTCGGCCGGCACCGCATCTGGGCAGGATCGGCCGATATCGGGCGGGGCGGGATCGTCTACGACCAGTGCTCGCGCAAGACCCACCGTGTGGTGGGTGCCTTCCTCGACACCGCCGGGGCCGGCACGAAGCCGCAGATCGCCGACCTGAACATCGAGCACCGCGCGGACGCCGACGGGTTCACGCCCTGAGGCCTCGCCTGTGGTCGGGCCCTGGACCGCTACTGGGCGGGGTGGGCATCGAGCCACCGACTCAAGTCATGGGCCGAGCCCAGTACGTCCGGCCTGTTGGTCACCCTGTCCTCACCCACCGCGATTCCGCGCTCCATCTTGTCGATCAGCGCGTACGCCTCCGTCCAGAACGCCGGGCCGGCCTGGTTCGCGTTCATTGCCTTCCGCAGCTCCCGAGCGGGCTCCATGACGGCGAGCATCTTGGCCCAGCACGCCCCGGCTTCCTTAGGACAGCCGTTGGTCACGTTGAACGTGGTGACGGCGTCCTTGAAACTTGCCGTGGCCGTGCTGATGCTTGCAGCACTGGGAGTCGGCGGCGCCTTCGTTTCGGCGCCCGCCTCTCCCCCACATCCCGACACGGTCACTGCGGCCACGATGGCGAACGTAATGCTCGCGGCGGCCCCCCACCCCTTGATCATGGCGCCGATCATGCCACGGCCCTGCCCGGGGCCGTGGCTGTGCGATTCAGCCGCTGGCGTTGGCCGAATCACGATCCGCCGCGTGGGTCAGTTCCGGCACCAGGTGCTCGAGGAAGGCATCCTTCAGCGTCCCGAGCGTGGGAGCCGGGGCCGTCGACCAGCCGCAGGCGCACACCGCGGCGACTCCACCTACAGCGGGGTAGTGGCGGATGGTAGGCCGGTGCTGCGCCCAAGCACGGCTGTGGTCGGGGCACGCATAAGAGCGCCGGCGCCCGGTCCGGCGACTCCCTTCCACCCGACGGGCCAGGGGGCCACCCAGTCGAAGGCGAGGCTGGTGATCGTCCACCGGTAGGGGTGGCCGGAGCCGTCGAGCAGGGTGTGGGTGCTGCCGCGGCGCAGGTGCTTGATTACTGGCGGGAGGGGGATATTCCGACTGTGCACTATTCCCCCTTTGGCCAGTAGCCCGTGGCTCTTGGCAGCCTCTCAGGCGACGGTCGCTGGGGTGTCCCGCAGGGTGACGTTGGCGTGGCTCTCCTGGAAGCTCTGGTCCGAGACCAGGGTCAGCCGGGCTGCGGACTGGAATTCCGGAAGAGTGGAGGAGCCGCAGGAGACCATAGTGGTCTTGAGTTTGGCGATGGTCAGGGCGAGCCCTTCGTTGAGGTCGCCGGCGTAGGGGACGTAGCCGTCGACGCCTTCCTCGAAGATCAGCCCCTGGCCGCCCTGGCCGTAGCGCTGCCAGTTGCGGGCACGGTTCGAGCCCTCTCCCCAGTACTCCTTCACGAAGCCGTCCCGGGTGGCGAGTTTCGCGCCGGCTGCCTGGTCGAAGCGGGCGAAGTATCGCCCCATCATGACGAAGTCCGCTCCCATCGCCAGAGCCAGGGCCACGTGGTAGTCGTGCACCAGTCCGCCGTCGGAGCAGATCGGCACGTACTCGCCGGTGCGATCGCGGAAGGCGTCCCGGGCCGCGGCGACGTCCAGCACCGCGCTGGCCTGGCCGCGGCCGATGCCCTTCTGATCGCGGGTGATACAGATGGAGCCGCCGCCCACGCCGACCTTGACGAAGTCCGCACCGGCCTCGGCGAGGAAGGTGAAAGCTTCTCCGTCGACCACGTTGCCGCCGCCGGCCGGGATCTCCGGGTAGTGCTTCTTCACCCAGGTCAGGGCTTGCGCCTGCCAGTCGCTGTAGCCGTCGGAGGAGTCGAAGCACAGTGCGTCCGCGCCCGCCTCCAGCAGGGCGGGGACGCGCTCTTGGTAGTCGTGGGTGTTGATGCCCGCGCCCACGCGCAGGCGCTTGGCGGTGTCCACGGCCTGGTTCGGGAAGCGCTTGTTGTCCGTGTAGTCGGACCGGAACACCAGATACTGCAGGTGGCCCTCGGCGTCCAGAACGGGGAGGCAGTCCAGCCGCTGGTCCCACAGCCGCGCGTTGGCCTCGGAGAGCGTGGTATCGGCACCGGCGTGGGGCAGGTCGGCGATGGCGGTCATCCGACCGCTCACCGGTCCGTCGAGGTCGTGGCGTTGGGGATGGAAGTCGCGGGAGGTCACCAGGCCGAGCAGGCGGCCGGCGGCGGTGCCGTCGTGGGTGACCGCGGCAGTGCTGTGACCGGTGCGTTGCATGACGGCGACCAGGTGGCTCAGGCTGTCGTCCGGGCGGACGTTGGTGTCACTGGTGACGAACCCGGCCTTGAAGTTCTTCACCTGGCGGACGGCTGCGGCCTGGTCCTGGATCGACTGGTTGTGGTGCAGGAAGCTCAGACCGCCGTTGCGCGCGAGCGCGATCGCGAGTTCCGGTGTGCTGACAGCCTGCATGATCGCGGACGTGAACGGGGAGCCGAGTTCGATTGCCGACCGCTCGCCCACGATGTGCCGCACCAGGGGCGTGGACAGGTCGACCGTCGCGGGCGAACAGTCGGTCCGGGTCCGGTTCGGCAAGAGCAGAAACTCGTTGAACGTCCTTGAGACCTCGGCGATGATCTGTGCCACTCGTTCCTCCTGACCCGTCGACCGGGGCCCGACGGCCCGGCCGTGAAGACCGCTCCGTGTCCCAAGACCCGGGCAGGCAGGTGCCGGCATGGCAGCTGTGGAGGTGCCACGAACTGCGGCAGAGCCCTGACCAGCCCGTGTTGAACCGAGTGCGGTCGTGACCTGACACCCTATCGACTGTCCCGCCGTTGCACGAATCTTCCCCTCGTCACCGGCGACCGCCGGTCGGGGGTGGCTCCTTCTGGTCCTCGGCGCGTGTTGCGAGGTACTCGGCCCAGTCGCGTCTGGCGTAGGCGACCCAGCGGATCGCGGTGTGGCGGTGCATGCCGGTCAGGTCGGCGAGGATGGGGCTGGGGAGGTCGGTGGCGAGTGCGGCGAGGGCGGAGTTGCGGGCCGCGCGGACCGAGATCCCGTGTCGGTTGAGCTTCTGCGTCATGGCGTGGGTCGAGATCGGCTTCCCCGGGACCGGGACTGTAAATCGAACGGCTCTGTCTCACATTCGGTGGTGACAGAGGGTGGTGCTATCCGAGGAGGATGCGGTGCCGGAGCAGGGTGAAGCCTGCTCGTCCGTGCATCTGGCGGGCCATCCGCTTGGTCTTGGTGTTGATCCCCTCGGTCGGGCCGATGCTATACGGAAGTGTGACCGCGGCGATCACAGCGTCGCGGTCTCGCTCAAGGCCGCGGGCGAAGGCATGGAGGTGCGGTAGGTCTGCAGTACGGATCTCGGCGATCCAGTGATCGAGCGCGCCGGCGTTCTCGGGCTGAGGCTTCAGAAGCTGGGCGAAAGTCCGGACGGCGGTGGCCAGGTGGGTCATCTCGGGGCAGGCAGCGGTCAGCTGGTCCAGGAGATCGCGATGTCCGGTCTTGAGGTTCTCGGGCCTGGTCAGGAGTATCCGGGCGAGTTTGCGCGGCGAGATGTGGCTGCGGTCGGCGTCCGCGCGGCCTTGGTTGATGTACTTGTGCAGGAGGTTCAGGTAGCCCGTGAAGCCCAGGGCTTTGATCTCTTCGAAGAGGTACTTGACGGGGACGCCAGGGTCCTCGGCCCGGCGTTTGCGTAGATGGTCGCGGTAGGGGTCGACGAGGCTGGCGCGGTACTTGGGGACGCGGAGCATGCGCTCGGGCCGGTCGGCGCGGGCATAGCGTTTGACGGTGTTCAGGGCCAGTTCCAGGCGGCGGGCGCATTCGAGCAGGCCCACGCCCTGGTCGAGCAGACCGTGGACCTGGTGCCAGCGTTCCAGGGTGGTCTGGGCGCGGGGTCCGTCGTAGATGGGCGCGTCCAGTACGGTGGCCCAGCAGGTGCTGTGGGCCTTGACCTCGCTCAGGGCGGCTTCGCACAGGTTGTGCCACAAATGCCAGCGATCACCAACCTGCACCGCATCGGGCAGGGCGCGACGGATGGCCTCGGCGTAGGTCGCAGAGCCGTCCCGGCACACGATCTCGACGCCCGGATGCTCGCGCAGCCAGGTCTCCAGGGTGTCGGCTGTGCGGTCGGGCAGCACGTCGATCCGCTCATGGGGCTCGGCGTCGATGATCACGGTGGCATAGCAGTGCCGCCGGCGCAGAGCGAAATCGTCGACGCCGATCACGCGAGGCACCCGCCCGGTGGGCAACGCAATACGCAACAGGGTGCGCAGGGCAGTGTGATGCGACAGTCCCATGGCGAGTATCGCCAGCAGCCGTGCCGCTGCCTGGCCCGCTAACTCCTTGACCAAGGCCTTGACTTGCCTGGTCAAACGGGCTGTGCGCCGCTGGTATCGCTCCAATATCCCGGGCACCTGCTCGCGGAAGGTGTGGCGGCAGCCGCGCGTGGGACAGACCAGACGCCGCACCCGTACACGGACCACTACCCGCCGCCCGTCCACCGAGACATCGGCCCCCGTCCGCAGGTGATAGCTATGCACACGGCCGGACGGCGCCCCGCAGCCCGGACACGGCACCGAGTCCTCCGGAGTCCGGGCCCGCACCATAATCCGCTCGACCTCGTCGGTCACGTCCTCGGTGACCAGCGGCGACAGCCCCGAGAACACCACATCTACAAGCTCGTTGACGTTCCGCATGTCATGCCAGCGACGAACCAGCACCCTCCGTTACCACCGGATGTGAGCCAGAGCCGTTCGATTGACAGACCCCCGCCCGCCGGTCTTCAGCGCTCTCACGGGACGTCGCCCGCCCACGCCCACGGACCGGCCGGGTCATCATCCTGGGGCCGTAGTCGGCCCGGCCGCCCCGGCCCGTACCTGCCCAGCGGCGTGATCAGCAGCGCGCCCGTGGTGGCCTGGTCAGGCGTCCAGCCGTGACGTCGAGCACCTGGCTGCGATCCCTCGCTTCCATGTCAGGTGTGTACTGGCACGCCCATGTCAGCTGGCCGTCCTTCTGATTGGCCCCGGACGGCAGCAGTCTGGCCACCTCGTGACCGCCATGATCACAACCGCTGCCCGGCCTGGGCAGGTGGCAGCCATCCCACCCTCGCTGACGCCCATTCAGTGCCACTGCCGCACGCATTCACACATGTGCAGCCCTGGGCGTGGCCGGTCTGCACGTTGCTATCGGTCGCTCGGTGCTGTCGGCTTCCCGCAGAGGTCAAGCGTTGGTGATATCCGCAGGGCGGCTGCGTGGCAGGGGCGTTTCAAAGTCAATGCCGGGAAGATAGGGCTGTGAGCAGGCTGTCAAGCCGTTGGGGGAAGTTGATGTAGGGCGGAGGATCTTGGCGTAGGACGGGAGTCGACCAAGATGCCGTACCTGCGGGAGCTGTGTTGCCCACTCAATCTGACGTGCCCACCTGCGCTGATTCCGGCCGAAGCGCGTTCGCGGCCGGGCATCTTGGGGAGCTGATGCAGATCATCACGCCGGCCGTGGTCGACGAGGTGCTGAGGGCGACGCGTCCGGTGGAGAGGCGGGTCCGAAAGCTACCGTCGCGGGTAGTGGTGTACTTCGTGCTGGCCATGGCTCTCTTCCCTCGCGAGGGGTACCGCGGTGTGTGGGCCTCGCTGGTCGCAGGCCTGGCAGGGGAGGTCTGCGATCCCTCCGCCGCCGCGTTGCGCCAGGCCCGCCGCCGGATAGGGCCTGAACCACTCGCCCTGCTGTTCGACCAGCTCAAAGGCTGCACGGCCACAGCGGAGACCCTCGGCGCGTGGTGGCGCGGGCTGCGCACGGTGGCCTGGGACGGGACCACCCTCGAGGTGGCCGACAGCCCGGCCAACGCCGCGTTCTTCGGCTACTACCAGTCCCGTCGAGCCTCGACGTATCCGCTGGTCCGGCTCACCGCTCTGGTCGAATGCGGGACCCGGGCCCTGGTGGACGTGGTGACAGGGCCTGTCACCGAGAGTGAGAAGAGCCAGGCCCAGCAACTCTGCGGGGTACTGCGGCCGGGCATGCTGCACTTGGCCGATCGCGGGTCCGACGGCCTGGAACTGATGCGGCAGGCCGCCGGCACGGGGGCGCACCTGCTATGGCGGATCAACACCGGCCGCATCCTGCCGGCCGTCGAGGTGCTCGACGACGGAAGCTGGCTGTCCATGGTCTCCACGCCCACCGGCCGCAACCAGCTGGTGCGCTGGGTTGACCGCGACCGACGTCGCGGGATGGCTCCCCAGGTCCATGGTGTCGCCGTGCGGGTCATCGAAGCCGACATCACCGTGGCCGATCGGGCCACGGGTACCTCGCGCACCAGCCGCTTGCGCCTGGTGACCACACTTCTGGACCACCACCGTTACCCCGCAAGCGAGTTGGCCGCCCTGTATCACGAGCGATGGGAGGTCGAGACCGCCTATTACGGGCTGAAGGTCACCGCACTCGGCTCGGGAACCGTCCTGCGCTCCCACCACCCGCGCGACGTCTTCCAAGAGCTGCTCGGACTGTTCATCGTGTTCCAGGCCGCCCGGCTCACTGCGGCGCAGAGCGCCACGGCAGTCGGTCTCGACCCGGACCGGATTTCACTGACCGTCACACTCCGTACCGCCCGCCACACCGTGATCAACGCCGACCTGGCGCCCCACGCACAGGTCGGCACGACACCGCGCATCACCGCTGCCACCCTCAACCCCCGAGCTCTGGGGCCCAAACAGCGGCGTCCCCGGATACTTCCCCGCCGCGTGAAACGCAGCCAATCCAAGTTCGCCTACAGCGAGACCAGGAACGACAAGGCACTACAGAGAGCAACAACAATCACTGTGACACCCTGCCCCAGCCCTTGACAGCCTGCTCACAGCCCTATCTTCCCGGCATTGACTTTGAAACGCCCCTGGGCTGCGTGGCGGGGTGGTGGTGAAAAAGGCGCGCAAGGGCTGGTCGATGTGCTGTTCGGAGTTCGTGCCTTGTGCAGCGGGGGTGCGAGGTCATCGGTGTCTGAAGGGGTCAGGATCAGCCAGCGAAGGATGACCTGCAGGGTGAGGAGTCTGAGGGTGCGCAGTTCCTCCAGCTTCTTCTCCTCCGACTGATCTTGGAACACGTCGCCGTGGACGTAGGTGGAGCGGGCCTTGTACGCGCGGTGGACAAGGGTGTCGGTTCGTACCTGTTCGGCGGGGGTGAGGAAGAGGGTGGCAGCGCGGGACCGAATGTTGCGGGCGATGCCTCCCCCGTCGATGTCGTCATTGGGGCTGATGAGGAGGGCTTCAAGGGCGATGACGTAGTCGAAGTGCAGCTCGTCGGTCTCCACCTCCCAGACGCCATAGTCATTCTGCGTGCGTTGGTAGGCGGCGAGGAGATGTCGGGCGGCGCGTTCGAGGCGTCGAGCGCGCAGTCTGGGGATGCGCCTCTGGTGGTGCACGCCGGTCATGACGGCGTCGATCTTGGCCGAGATCGCAGTGCAGAAAGAGGTCAGGGCCAGGAGGTGCGCGGCCGGTACGTGAAACTCGCCGGTGTCACGGACCTCGAACTCCTCCTCTCTTCCGTGGCGGTCTGGGTAGACGCGGATCGTGACGGGGACGGCTGCGGGGTTCAGATCGAAGCGGCGGCCTCGCGCGACTGTGAAGACCGAGTCGACCCGGAGAAGATGCGGGTCCCAGAGCATCAGAGGGAGAAGAGCCTGCCAGTGCTTGGCTTCCGCCCGCGGGCCGGTGAAGTCGAACCACCTCGGGCGGCGGGTGACCACGTGGTCGGGATCGGCAACGTGGAGGAACGGTGCGCCGTTGAGCAGGTGGAGATCGAGGCTGCCGGGCTTGAGGGCGCTCAGGGCCGGCATCGGAACTGTCTGGAGGAGTTCGTCTGTGGTAAAGGTCTGGGGGTGTGCCGCCCCAGTGAAATCCGGGTTCCTTGGAGAAAGGTGCCGTTGAGGAGAAGCCATCGCTCACTGGTGCCGGATGGGTGCAGAGGCAACGAAGCTGTCCGCGACCTCGGACACGGGGACGGCTGCGCCTTGGGCGATCAGGCGTGTTGCTTCGCCGAGGCCCGACTCCCCCAACACGGTCCGGTAGTTCGGTATCCAGTCCCGTCGACCTTGGCGTAGAGGTCGCGGTGCTCTTCGCTAGGCGCGGCGGCGGACACCGCTTCCTCCAGGGCATCCCACTCTGGCAGGACAGCCAGTGACACGTCGGTGATGGCCTGAGGCGTAGGCGGCAGACGGCGCGCATGCTCAAGCCACAGCAGAGCGGCTTCGCGCAGGGGGAGGTCCTTGCTCATACTCGTGAAACTAGCCGCTCGGGTTGCTTTGAAGCAGCGGTTTCTCCGCAACAGGCTTGCGTCGGCGGGTAGCGGCCTTGGGCATACCCGGCGCCGTGCCCCGCCATGGCGGCGCACGGTGCACTCTCTGACCGGGCAAGTTGACCGATTGAGCCCGTCCTATCCGGGCAGTCCGCCTCGTTCGTCGAGCACGCGCACGGGGCCGGCCAGGGCCTCGACCTCCCCCCTTCGCCGATGTGCCGCCCCTCCTGCACACCGACAGCATGGACATACCCGTGCTGTTCCGCGACAGCCCGGCGGCGCGTCCCTTCAAGCAGTGGCGCACCGCGAAGCCGTTGCCGAGGCAAAGGCGGTTACGGGCGACACCTGGATGCCGACACGGAGTCGGTTGTCCAGGACGGGCTGGCTACGGTGGTGGAGCGTCGCCGTGGCCCCCGACCGCCGGGTTTCCGGCGAAGAACGGCTGGTACTTGCCCACCACTACCTCCTCGCGCGTGATCAAGCGGCGGTGAGCCAGGCCCGGTAGGCGCTGGCGAGGTCGTCGTCGCGGCGTGTGCCGCGTTCGATGCAGGAGATCGCCGCGGCCAGACGCCGAAGTGCTCGGCGACAGTGGTGAGGGTGAGGTTCTTCGCCTGACGTGCCGGTCAGAGGTCGGAGCCGTCCGGGACGGTGACCGGTGTGGTGATGTAGCGGAAGATCTCCCGGGCGATAGCCCACTTGAGCAGACGGATGATCTCCTTCTTCGTGCGCCCGGCCGTGGTCTGCCGGGCGACGTACTCGCGGGTTCGCCTCGCTGACCTGCTCGCACCGCTCAACGGTGTACGTTGTCCGGGCCCCACCAGCCAGGAACTCGGGGACGGGGCCGGGATTGCCAGACGCGTGCAACGATGGCGTGTCCGCGTACCGCGCGCACTTGCTGTTCGCCGTGGATGGCGTTGAGGATGATCAGGCCACAGGTTAGGGCGGGTACGAACCACTGGGCGTAGGAGAGGTGCTGTTCGGCCAGGCTGGTGTCGAGCGGATGCCTTGACCAGGACCTGCTGCCGCAGTGCTGGACGTCGACAGAGCCCTCGCTCCCGCAGAAACAGACGGCCCTCCTTCGAGGTTCTTCGGGCACGATGCCCGAAACCCGAGGACGTCGATCCCGAGCGGTTGGAGCGCGTGGCCCGGCTCAAGGCGCAGTATCTCGCGGTCAAGCCGGACTTCGACTCGCGTGTGGCTGCCTACTGGTCCAAGTAGCAAGAGATATTCGCCCCCGACGGACTGCGGACGTGCAACCCAAGGGTGCTCACGGACTTCGGCAACTCCAACGACAGCGCCTGGCTGGCCAACGCGGAGCAGCCGCTCACCGGCTACGAGCGGATCTGGGGCAATGTCGGAACCCCGCGCTCGCTGCGCACCCGGGGCGCCCAGGAGGGCGTCTCCGCGATGGCCGCCCGGGGCGGGCTGACGGTCGCGGACCTGCAGGAGCAGCAGTTCGCGAACCGGGTGCCGGCCGGTGATCTGGCGGCGGCCGACGCGGCGAAGGCCTGCGCGGCCCTGCCGGGTGGGACGGCCACCGGCACCGACGGGGCCGTCGTGGACGTGTCGGCGGCCTGCGGGGTGCCGGCGGCCTGGGACCGCACGGCCGACAGCGCGAGCCGCGGCGCGCTGCTCTTCGACCGGTTCTGGCGCAAGCTGACCGCGGACACGGCGGCCAGGGACCTGTGGCTGGTGCCCTTCGACGCGGCCGATCCGGTACGGACGCCCCGCACGCTCAACCGGGCGGCGCCCGGCATCGGGCGGGCCCTCGCCGACGCGGTGGCGGAGCTGGGGAAGGCGAGCATCGCGCCGGACGCCCCGCTCGGCGAGCACCAGTTCGTGGTGCGCGGCGGGCAGAAGCTGCCGGTGGGCGGCGGAACCGAGGCCCTGGGCGTCTGGAACAAGATCGAGGCTCCGTGGAACGCGGCCGGCGGCGGCTACCCGGAGGTCCTGCACGGCTCCAGCCACATCCAGGCGGTCGGCTGGGACGGCGGCCGCTGCCCGGTGGCGCGCACCCTGCTGACGTACAGCCAGTCCTCGAACCCGAACTCCCCGCACGCGGCCCGACCAGACCCGGCTCTTCTCCGGGGAGCGCTGGGTGAAGGCACGGTTCTGCGAGCGGGACATCCTCACCTCGCCCGGGCTGAGGGTGGTCTGGCCGCGCGAGCGGCACTGACCTGCGCCGCGACCCGTACAACAGGCCTCCAGTGCCTGTCGTACGGGTCGCGGCGCGCTCAGGGGCTGACGGCGAGGAAGAGGTACGCGGCCAGCAGCACGAGGTGCACGCCGCCCTGGAGCAGGGTGGCGCGGCCCGGGACGATGGTGAGGGCGCTGACGACGACGGTCAGCGCGAGCAGCACCATGTGGACGGGTTCGAGCCCGAGCACCAGCGGCCCGGAGAGCCAGATCGAGGCGAGCGCGATGGCCGGGATGGTCAGGCCGATGCTGGCGATGGCCGAGCCGTAGGCGAGGTTGAGGCTGGTCTGCACGCGGTCGCGGCGGGCCGCGCGGACGGCGGCCAGGGTCTCGGGCGCCAGCACGAGCAGGGCGATGATCACGCCGACGACGGCGTAGGGCAGGCCGAGGTCCGCGACTCCCCGTTCGATGGTCGGCGAGACCGCCTTGGCGTTTCCGACGACGGCGACGAGCGCGACGAGCAGCAGCCCGAGGCTGATCAGGGCGGCCCGGGCGGTGGGCGGCTCGGCGTGCTCGTCCTCTTCGCCTGCGGCCGCCGCGGCAGCGGCCTGCGCGGCCTCCTTGCGGATCCGCTTGGTGTCGACGGGCAGGAAGTAGTCGCGGTGGCGGACCGTCTGGACGGCGACGAACAGCCCGTAGAGGGCGAGCGAGGCGGTGGCGGCGAAGGCGAGCTGGGCCGTGGAGAACTCGGGGCCGGGCTTCGTCGTGGTGAAGGTGGGCAGGACGAGGCTGAGTACGGCGAGCGTGGCGACGGTGGCCAGGGCCGCGCCCGAGCCTTCGGCGTTGAAGACGGCGACGCGGTTGCGCAGGGCTCCGACGAGCAGGGACAGGCCGACGATGCCGTTGCACGAGATCATGACGGCGGCGAAGACGGTGTCCCGGGCGAGGGAGGAGGTCTTGTCCCCGCCGTCGGCCAGCAGGGTGACGATGAGGGCCACTTCGATGACGGTGACGGCGACGGCGAGGACCAGCGAGCCGAAGGGTTCGCCGACCCGGTGCGCGACGACCTCGGCATGGTGGACCGCCGCGAGCACCGCACCGGCCAGGCAGAGGGCCACCAGGGCCACGGCGAGCGAGGGCAGGTCGCGTCCCCAGCTGAAGACGAGGGCGACCAGCGCCACCACGGGGACCAGGACGGTCCAGTCGGCCAGGGGGGATCTATGCGTTGCCGTACTCATATCAGCCAACTTGCCAGAACTGTCCGGCCTGTGCGGTCGAACAACCCCCTTCACGCCCCTGACGTGGCACTTCTCACGAAACTCCGGGCGTGGCGGACGGATGGGACGGGCCGGCCCCGCAGGGCCGGCCCGGTCCTCACATCGCGCGCTCGTGGCCCTCCCAGTACGGCTCGCGCAGCCGGCGTTTGTACAGCTTGCCGTTGGGGTCGCGCGGCATCGTCTCGATGAAGTCCACGGTCTTGGGCCGCTTGTACCCGGCCAGTTGCCGCTCGCAGTGGTTCAGGATCTCCGCTGCCAGCGCGTCGCTCGCCGCGAAGCCCTCGGCGGGCTCGATGACCGCCTTGACCTCCTCGCCCCAGGAGGGGTGCGGGATGCCGAAGGCGGCGGCGTCCGCGACCGCCGGATGGGTGAGCAGCGCCGATTCGATCTCGGCCGGGTAGATGTTCACCCCGCCCGAGATGATCATGTCGATCTTCCGGTCGCGGAGGAAGAGGTAGCCCTCCTCGTCCATCAGGCCGAGGTCGCCGACGGTGAAGAAGTCGCCGATGCGGTTCTTCTTCGTCTTACCCTCGTCCTTGTGGTAGCTGAAGCCGCCGGTGTTCATCTTGATGTAGACGGTGCCGAGTTCGCCCGCGGGCAGCCGCTCGCCGTCGTCGTCGAAGATGGCGAGCTCGCTGATCGGCCAGGCCTTGCCGACGGTTCCCGGCTTCTTCAGCCAGTCCTCGGCCGTCGCGAAGGCGCCGCCGCCCTCGCTCGCCGCGTAGTACTCCTCCACGCACCCGCCCCACCAGTCGATCATCGCCCGCTTGACGTGGTCGGGGCAGGGCGCGGCGCCGTGGATGGCGTGCCGCATGGAGGAGACGTCGTACGCGTCCTTCGTCTCCTGCGGGAGCGCGAGGAGCCGGTGGAACTGGGTCGGGACCATGTGGGTGTGCGTGCAGGCGTGCTCGTCGATCAGGCGCAGCATCTCCTCGGCGGTCCACTTGTCCATCAGGACCAGCGGGTGCCCGATGTGCAGGGCCGCGGCTGCGAACTGCAGGACGGCCGTGTGGTACAGCGGCGAGCACACGAGGTGGACGTTGTCGTCGAAGGCGCGGATGCCGAAGATGCCGAGGAAGCCGCCGAGGTACGTCTCCTCCGGGAGCTTGCCGGGCAGCGGACGGCGGATGCCGCGCGGCCGGCCGGTGGTGCCGGAGGTGTAGTTCATGACCCAGCCGAGCGTGCGGTCGGCTGGGGCGGTGTCCGGCTGGCCGTCGAGCAGTTCGCCGTACGAGCGGAAGCCCGCGACCGCTCCGACCGCGTACCGCCGGCTCGCGGGCAGGCCCGCCTCGTCGGCCGCGGCGGTCGCGGCGTCGGCGAAGCGTTCGTGGGCGATCAGGACCTTGGCCCCGGAGTCGGAGACGATCCAGGCGATCTCGGGGCCGACGAGGTGGTGGTTGACCGGGACGAGGTAGAACCCGGCCTGGGACGCGGCGAGGTAGGCGGTGAGGAACTCGACGCTGTTGGGGAGGACGACGGCGAAGACGTCGCCCCGCTCCAGGCCGGCGGCGCGCAGGCCGTGGACGAGGCGGTTGACGTCGGCGTGCAGCCGGGAGGCGGACCAGGCCTCGCCCTCCGGGGTGACCAGGACGGTCCGGTCGGGGTCGGCGGCGGCCTGGGCCCAGAAGCCGTTGGGGGGCGTGTCGGTCATCTTGTCCACTCCTCTGATGCTCAGGCCCGGCCGGCGATGCGGGTGATGCGGTCGATGGCGCGCTCGAAGCCGCTGGTGAGGTCGTCGAAGACGGCCTGGACGCTGCGCTCGCTGTTCATCCGGCCGACGATCTGCCCGACGGGGGTGCCGAGCAGCGGCTGGATCTCGTACTTCTGGATGCGGGACACGGCCTCCGCGACGAGGAGTCCCTGCAGGGGCATCGGCAGCGCGCCGGGGCCCTCCGGGTCGTCCCACGCGTCGGTCCACTCGGTGCGCAGTTGCCGGGCCGGCTTGCCGGTGAGGGCGCGGGAGCGGACGGTGTCCCCGGAACCGGCGGCGAGCAGCTTCTCGGTGAGGGCGCGGGAGTGCATGTCCGCCTCGGTGGTGGTCAGCCACAGGGAGCCGAGCCAGGCGCCCTGGGCGCCGAGGGCCAGTCCGGCGGCGATCTGCTCGCCGCTGCCGATGCCTCCGGCGGCGAGGACCGGGAGCGGGGCGACGGCCTCGACCACCTCGGGCACCAGGACCATGGTGGCGATGTCGCCGGTGTGTCCGCCCGCCTCGTAGCCCTGGGCGACGACGATGTCGATGCCGGCCTCGGCGTGCCGGCGGGCGTGCTTGGCGCTGCCGGCGAGGGCGGCGACGAGGACGCCGTGCTCGTGGGCGCGCGCGATGACGTCTGCGGGCGGGGAACCGAGGGCGTTCGCCAGGAGTTTGATGGGGTAGTCGAAGGCCACGTCGAGCTGGTTGCGGGCGACCTGCTCCATCCAGCCGGTGATGCGCCAGCCGGAGGCCTCGCCCTCCGGAAGTTCGGGTACGTGGTGTTTGGCGAGGGTGTCGCGGACGTACTCCCGGTGCGCGGCCGGGATCATCGCCTCGATGTCGGCCTCGCTGACGCCGTCGACGGCCTTCTTCGCGGGCATGACCACGTCGAGCCCGTAGGGCTTGCCGTCGGTGTGCTCCTGCATCCAGTCGAGGTCGCGCTTCAAGTCGTCGGGGGCGGTGTAGCGGACCGCCCCGAGCACCCCGAACCCGCCCGCGCGGGTGATGGCAGCGGCCACCGCCGGGAAGGGCGTGAAGCCGAAGATGGCGTGCTCTATTCCAAGTTTTCTGCTCAGCTCCGTCTCCATGGGCGGCAGGATGCCGCAGCCCGGCCGCCGAGGGAAGGGGTTTTCTGATGCAGCGTCAGATTCTTTGTCGGCCGGTCGCCGCGGGGCCCGCGTCGTGAGCGGGCAGATACTCGGGAGGGCACGGCGGTGGACGGGAGGACCGGTCATGAAGACACGACGGGCAGCCGGGAACGACGGTGACTCGAAGGGCTCCGGCACGACCGGCCCGACGACGCCGGACGCCGGCGCCAGCGGGCCCGGGGCGAACGGCAGCGGGCCCGGGGCGGATGACCCCCGGCCCAGGGCGGATGACCCCGGGCCCAGGGCGGATGGCCGCGCCGGAAGCGGGCGCGTGCTCTCCCGGCGGCGGCTGGGCGCGCGGCTGCTGGCGCTGGGCGGTGTGCTCGTACTCCAGGCGGCGCTGCCCGGGTCCGCGGGGGCCGCCGGGGGGCCGGCCGAGCGGCGTGCGCTCCAGGGCCTGCGGCTGCGGTACGGGTCCGCCCGCCAGGCGGGGCTGTTGGAGAAGCACCTCGAAGGAGTGGCGGACGAGGCGCGGCGCTTCCTCGGCCCCTCCCCCGAACACCCCTACTACGCCGGGGCCGTGGTCCTCGCCGGCCGGGGCCGCACCGTGGCGCTGCACCGGGCGATGGGCGACGCCGTCCGGTACTCCGACTACGACGGCCGCACGGACCGGGTCCGGGAGTTCCCGGCCGCCCAGCGGATCGCGATGGCCGAGGACACGGTCTTCGACCTGGCGTCGCTCTCCAAGCTGTTCACCTCGTTGCTGGCCGTCCAGCAGATGGAGCGCGGACGGCTGGAGCTGGAGGCTCCGGTGAACCGGTACCTGCCCGAATTCACGGGCGGGGGCAAGGAGTCGGTCACCGTACGCCAGCTCCTCACGCACACCTCGGGGCTGCGATCCTGGGCCCCCTTCTACCAGGAGCCGACCCGGGCGGGTCAGTTGCGACTGCTGTGGTCGGTGAGGCCGCAGGAGACCCCGGGGACGGTCTACCGGTACTCCGACCTCAACCTCATCGCCCTGCAACTGCTCTTGGAACGGATCACCGGTCACACACTGGACCTCCTGCTCCACGACGAGATCACCGCTCCACTCGGGATGCACCGCACTCGCTTCAACCCACCGCTCTCCTGGCGCCGGGTCACTGCCGCCACCGAGGTCCAGCGCCCGCCCTGGTCCGGGCTGGACCGCGGGCTCGTCTGGGGCGAGGTCCACGACGAGAACGCGCACGCGCTGGGCGGCGTCGCCGGCCACGCAGGGGTCTTCGGCACCGCCTGGGACCTGGCAATCCTCGCCCGCACCCTCCTCGACGGCGGGGTCTACGCCGGCAAGCGCATCCTGCGCCCCGCCTCCGTCGAGCTCCTCTTCACCGACTACAACACCGCCTTCCCCGGCGACGACCACGGCCTGGGCTTCGAGCTCTACCAGCACTGGTACATGGGCGCCATGGCCACCCCACACTCCGCCGGCCACACCGGTTTCACGGGCACCTCCCTGGTCCTGGACCCCTCCACGGACTCCTTCCTGATCCTCCTGGGCAACTCCGTCCACCCCGTGCGGACCTGGCGCGCCGGCAGCGCCCCCCGCGTCGCCGTCGGCAACCGCTTCGCCCGCGCCGTCCCCGTCCGTACGAGGCACGGCGGCCCCGCCTGGTACTCCGGCATGGAGACCGGCGGCTCGGGCACCCTGACCCTCCCGCCGCTCACCCCCTCCACCGGCTCCGCCCGGCTGCGCTGCGCGCTGTGGTGGGACACCGTGCCGGGCGCGGGAGCCCTGCACGTGGAGGCGTCCGCCGACGGGCAGACCTGGGAGCCGCTCCCCTTCACCACCGTCCGCACCACCGGCGGGGCCGCCGAACAGTGGCCGCAGGGCACCGTCTCCGGCTGGTCGGGGCGCATCTGGCACCGCCTCGAAGCCCCGCTCACCGCCTGGGCGGGCCGCGAGGTCCGCCTCCGCTTCCGCCACACCGCCCAGGGCCGCTACGTGGGCCGCGGCGCCTACGTCGACGTCCTGCGCGTCTCGGAACCCTCCCACCTCCTCTTCGCCGAGGACCGCCCCGCGGACGCCGCGCGCATCGAGGCGACGGGCTGGTCCCGCTCGGCGGACTGAAGGCCGCACGCGCCGCAGAAGCTCAGGCCTGGCCTAGGCGAGGGCCGCGTCGATCATCCTGCGGGTCACGGAGGTCAGTTCGGCCAGGTCCGGTGCCGGGCGGGAGCGGGCGAGCGCGCCCGCGAGGCGGTCGTAGAGGAGTCCGTCGGCCCACGCGACCAGGAGTTCGGCGGACTCGCCCGGCCGGGCGGCGCCGAATGCCGCGAGGATCCCGGCGGCCCGGTGCCGCGAGCCCTGTCCGGCCCGGTGGAGTTCCGTCGCCAGCTCCGGGTTCCGCGCGGCCTCCAGGCTCAGCTCGAAGCGCGCCAGCTGGCGGGCCCGTCCCACGGTCAGCCACCGGTACAGCAGCGCGGCGAGCGCCGCGGCGGCGGCGTCCCGGTCCGCCGGTGGAGGTGCGGGCGTGGGGCCCCCGTCGAAGTCGCCGAGGTCCAGCTCGGCCAGCCGTGCGTAGCAGGCGCCGATCAGCGCCGTCCTCGTGCGGAAGTAGTACGAGGTGGAGCCGGCCGGCAGCCCGGCCGCGCCGTCGACCGCCCGGTGGGTCAGACCCCGCAGCCCGGCCGCGGCCACCAGGTCGATCGCGGTGTCCGCGATCAGGGTCCGGCGGTCGCTTCCAGGTTCGGGGGAGTGCATGCCCGTCACTCTACAGGTGTAGAGTGACGGGCATGCCTCTACACCTGTAGAGGCATGGGGACGGGGAAGGGGCTGCCAATGACTCGACGTCATGCGGTGGTGGCGGGTGCGGGGATCGGCGGACTCTCCGTGGCGGTGGCCCTGCACCGGCGCGGTTGGGACGTCACCGTCTGCGAACGCGCGCCGGGGCCGTCCGCCGTCGGCGCGGGAATCGTCCTCGCCCCCAACGCCCTGAGCGCCTTCGACGCCATCGGCTTCGATGCCGTCGGCGCGACGGGGCACGCCGTCCCGGCCGCGATGGACCTGCGCCGCCCCGGCGGCCGCCGGCTGAGCCGCGCCGACGCGGCCGCGCTGACCGCCCGCTACGGCCGGCCCCCGCTCGCCGTGCACCGCACGGCCCTCGCCGCCGCCCTGGCCGCCGCGCTCCCCCAGGGCGCCCTCCGGTACGGCACGGCGGTGACCGCCGTCGACGACGCGGACGGCAGTCCGGTCGTCCACACCTCGGCCGGCGGCCTCACCGCCGACGTGGTCATCGCCGCCGACGGCATCCACAGCCCGATCCGCCGCCAGTACTTCCCGGCCCATCCCGGCCTGCGCTACAGCGGCGAGACCGCCTGGCGGACCGTCCTCGCCGCCGACGGCCCGCCCGTGCGCGCCACTGCCGAAACCTGGGGCCGCGGGGAGCGCTTCGGCGTCGTCCCGCTCGCCGACGGCCGCGTGTACCTCTACGCCACCGCGGTCGTCCCCGAGGGCCACCGGCCCGCCGACGTCCGCACCGAGCTCCTGCGCCGCTACGCCACCTGGCACGACCCGATCCCCGGCCTGCTGGAGCGGATCGACCCGGCGGCCGTGCTCCAGCACGACCTGTACGACCTCGCCGCCCCGCTCCCCCGCTTCCACCAGGGCCGGCTGGCGTGGCTCGGCGACGCGGCGCACGCCATGACCCCCAACCTCGGCCAGGGCGGCTGCCAGGCCGTCGAGGACGCCGCCGTCCTCGCGCACCTGCTGGACGGGGCCGACGTGCCGGCCGCCCTGGCCGCCTACAGCGCGGCCCGCTGCGCCCGCACCGACGCCCTGCGCATCCGCTCCCGCCGCGCGGGCCGGGTCGCCGCCCTCACGCACCCCCTCGCCGTGGCCGTCCGCGACCTCGCCGTCCGCGCCACCCCGGCCCGCGCGGCCCGGCGCGCGCTGGACGACCTCTTCACCTTCGACGGGCCCGCGCTTCCGAACTAGGGCGGAATGCGCCGTGCCCTGTGGCGGTGCCGCTCGTTGTTGTGGTTCGTTGACCGTTCAACACGAAGGCAGGCGAAGCCATATGACCGACATCGACTGGGACAACCCGATCGACCCCAAGCCGGGCTGGACCCTGGATCACGTCAAGCTGTACGTCGGTTCGGGCGGGACCGAGGGGCAGTACTGGAACAACACCCAGACCCTGCTGCTCACCACCATCGGCCGCACGTCCGGGAAGCCGGTGCGGACCCCGCTCATCTACGGCGAGGACGGCGACCGCTACCTCGTCGTCGCCTCCAAGGGCGGCGACCCCGCGGACCCGCTCTGGTACCGGAACCTCACCGAGCACCCCGAGGTCCGGGTGCAGGTCGGCCCCGAGATCCGGCAGGGCGTCGCGCGGACCGCGACCCCCGAGGAACGTGCGGAGTTCTGGCCCCTGATGGTGAAGCACTGGCCCTCGTACGACGAGTACCAGACCAAGACCAGCCGGGAGATCCCGATCGTCGTGATCGACCCCGTCGGCTGACGGGGCGCCGGGGCGCGTCAGTGCCCCAGTACCGCCATCGCCGCGTTGTGGCCGGGGACCCCGCTGACGCCGCCGCCGCGGACGGCCCCCGCGCCGCACAGCAGTACGTTG
Organism: Streptomyces sp. CA189; assembly: GCF_056428985.1. Classification (NCBI taxonomy): domain Bacteria; kingdom Bacillati; phylum Actinomycetota; class Actinomycetes; order Kitasatosporales; family Streptomycetaceae; genus Streptomyces; species Streptomyces sp. CA189. The sequence goes on from NZ_JBWJVM010000013.1 coordinate 109,482, forward strand.
CGGTGCGCGGTCTCCACGCCCCAACGGCCGCCGCCCTCCTCGGAGTAGGGCCAGGACAGGTCCCGGTGGAAGATGTGCCCGCCGGGCAGGCGCAGTTCGCGCTCCAGGTCGAGCGGGGTCTTGGCCTCGATGCACGGGCGGCCGTCGGCGTCGAAGGCCAGGCAGTCGGTGATCGGTTCGGCCAGGTGGGCGTCGAGCTGGGCGAGGGTGGCGGCGAGCAGCACCTCCCGCGCCCCCTGGTTGTCGTGTCCGAACAGCCGCGCCGGGGTGTGCAGTCCGAAGAGGGTCAGGGTCTGGTAGCCCTGCTCCGCCAATTCGGGCCCCAGGATCGTCGGATCCGTCAGCGAGTGGCAGTAGATCTCCGAGGGCGGCACGGAGGGCAGTTCGCCGGACGCGGCCTCCGTGTGGGCCCGGGCGAGCTGCTCGTAGCCCTCCGCGATGTGGAAGGTGCCGCCGAAGGCCTCGCGCGGGTCCACGGAGGTGTCCCGCAGCCGGGGCAGACGGCGCAGCAGCATGTTGACCTTGAGCTGGGCCCCTTCGGGGGCGGGCTGCGCCGGTTCCTCTCCCAGGAGTTCGGCGAGCGCTCGCGGCGAGGCGTTGACGAGCACCACCCGGCCGGCGACCCGCCCCTCGCCCGTGGCCGTACGGAAGGTCACCTCGGCCGGGGCCGTCGTGCCGTCCGTGTCGATGCGCAGCGCCTCGTGGCCGGTGGCGATCTCCGCACCGGCCGCCAGCGCGGCCGCGGCCAGCGCCTCGGTGAGCGCGCCCATGCCGCCGACCGGTACGTCCCAGTCACCGGTGCCGCCGCCGATGACGTGGTAGAGGAAGCAGCGGTTCTGGGCCAGGCCCGGGTCGTGGGCACCGGCGAAGGTGCCGATCAGTGCGTCGGTGAGGACGACACCGCGCACCAGGTCGTCGGTGAACTCCCGCTCGACGGCCCGTCCGATCGGCTCCTCGAAGAGCATCCGCCAGGCCGCCCCGTCGTCGAGCCGCGTCCGCAGCTCCGCGCGCGTGGGCAGCGGCTCGGTCAGTGTCGGGAAGAGGCGTTCGGCGGCCCGCCCGGTGGTCCCGTAGAAGGCGCGCCAGTTCTCGTACTCCCGGTCCGAGCCGGTCAGCCGCGCGAAGGACTCCCGGGTGCGCGCCTCGCCGCCGCCGACCAGCAGTCCGCCGGGGCGTCCGGCGCGCTCGACGGGGGTGTACGAGGAGACCGTGCGCCTGCGCACCTCGAAGTCCAGCCCGAGCTCGCGCACGATCTTCGCCGGAAGCAGCGAGACGAGGTAGGAGTAGCGGGAGAGGCGGGCGTCGACGCCCGGGAACGGCCGGGTGGACACGGCGGCCCCGCCGGTGCGGCCGAGCCGCTCCAGGATCAGGACCGAGCGGCCGGCCCGGGCCAGGTAGGCGGCGGCGACGAGGCCGTTGTGGCCCCCGCCCACGATCACCGCGTCGTACACGTCGTGCCCGAAGCCCCGCGAGGTCGTCATGGCTCTTGGTAACACACCTGGCCCAGCCGCTCCAGACAGTGCGCCTCGTCGGCGTGGGCGGCGACCGTGTCCGGATGGCCGTCGCCCAGCGACCGCTCGCGGATGCCGGACAGTTCCCGGTAGACCGGCAGCGCCTGGTCCCAGCGGCCCAGCCGGCCGAGCCCCACCGCGAGTTCGCGGCGGCTGACCAGGGTGTCGGGGTGTTCGGCGCCGAGCGTGCGGGCCCGCGCCTCGCCGACCTGGCGGGCTTCGGCCACCGCCTCCTCCCAGCGCTCCAGGCGCCCGAGGTTCACCCCCAGGACGTGCCGGGCCCGCAGTGTCTCCGGGTCGGCGGCCCCGTAGGCGCGGGTGCGGTCGCGGACCAGGTCCCGGAACAGCTCCAGGGCCTCGGCCGAACGCCCGGTCCGGCCGAGCGCGATCCCGGCCTCGTAGCGCGCTGCGAGCGTGTCGGGGTGGTCGCGGCCGAGCACCCGCTCCCGTACGGCCGCGATGTGCCGGAAGGCCTCCAGGGCCTCCTCCCAGCGTTCCAGGCGGCCCAGCGCGTACGCCACCTCGTACCGGGTCAGCAGCGTGTCCGCGTGCTCCGCCCCCAGGACGGCCGCCCGGTCGGCGGCCACCTCGGCGGCGGCGGCGTGGGCCTCGGCGAAGCGGCCGAGTGCGCCCAGCGCGCAGGCCAGGTTGTGCCGGCAGCGCAGGGTGTCGGGGTGGATCCGGCCCACGGTCCGCTCCCGGGCGGTGAGCACCGCGCGGTAGCCCTCGTACGCCTCCTGGTGGCGGCCGAGCAGGCCCGTCTCGTACGCCGCCTCCTGCCGCGCGGCGAGGGTGTCCGGGTGGTCGGCTCCGAGCACCCGGGCGCGTCCTTCGGCGACGGCCGCGTACCCGGCGAGGGCCTCCTCGGTACGGCCGGCCCGGCTGAGGGCGAAGGCCCGCGTATGGCCGGCGTCGAGCGCGGCCGGGCCCGAGGGGGCGGCGCCGGGACCATGGGGGAACCCGTAGGCGGCGGTGAGCCGGGGGTCTTCCGCCGGACGCGGGCGTACGACGGCGGGCGCGGCCGGGGCCGGAGCGCCGGAGGGCGGCACGGCTCGGGGGGCGGTGCCGGTGGAGGCGCCGGTGGCAGCAGCGGCAGGGGTGCCAGGGGTGGCTCCGGCCGCCTTCGGGTGCTCCCCGCTCGGGCGCACGGCGGTCCAGGAGCCGGTGAGGACGGCCCACTCCCCGCTGGCGGGGCGGGACTCCAGGCCGGCCTTGCGTCCGGCGGTCATCCCGTCGGCCCACCCGGGCAGCGGCGGGTGCGCTCCGGTCGCCGCGCCGGGGCCGAGCCGGGCCTCGACCAGCTGCCGGTGCAGGTGGCGGGCGTCGCCCGGCCGGTCCTCGGGGCATTTGGCGAGCAGGTCGAGCACCAGCCGCTCGAAGGAGGCCGGCAGTTCGGGGCGGTGCTCGCGCGGCGGCACGGGCGCGGTGTCGCGGTGGCCGACCAGGACGGACCAGGAGTCGCCGAGGTCGAAGGGCGGGGCGCCGGTGGCGATCTCGTACAGGACGCAGCCGAGGGAGTAGAGGTCGCTGCGGTGGTCCACCTCGCCGCCCGCGATCTGCTCGGGCGACATGTAGTGCGGGGTGCCCATGGCCATGCCGCCGCCGGTCAGTTTCGCGGTGAAGCCGATGTCGGCGGCCAGCCGGGCGATGCCGAAGTCGCAGATCTTCACCGTGCCGTCGGTGAGCCGCATGATGTTGGCGGGCTTCAGGTCGCGGTGCACGACGCCCTGCTCGTGGGTGTAGCCGAGGGCGGCCGCCATCTGCTCGGCGATGTCGACGACCACGTCCACGGGGAGCGGGCGCGCGTCGTTGTCCTCCAGGAGCTGGCTGAGGTTGCGGCCCTCGAGGAGTTCCATGACCAGGTAGAGGGGGCCGCCGGCCGCGCTGTCGTCGCCGAAGTCGTGGACGACGGTGACGCCCCGGTGCTGGAGGGAGGCGGCGACGCGCGCCTCGCGGCGGAAGCGCTCGCGCAGCACCTGGGTGAAGTGGGTGTCCTGCTCGGGCCCGATGGGCTTGAGGCATTTGACGGCGACCTGCCGGCCCAGCGACTCGTCGCGGGCCCGCCACACCTCGCCCATGCCGCCGCGGCCGATCAGATCGAGCGACCGGTACCGGCCGTGGATCAGTCTGGACTCCGCCATGTTTTGAAGTCGCCCCCGTGTGTCGCCCTGCGTCCTACGCCCTCCCCGGCCGGTCCAGTATGGCCGCTGATGTACGCAGTGTGTACGGCGCGGGGCGGCTCCCGGGGCCCAGGCGGCGCATCGCTTTCAAGATGTGACCTGGAGGCAGCTTCCAGCGCAGACCTGCGGGAATGCTGCGCAGCAGGCTACCGGTGAGACGCAGGCGGCGGGTGACGCTGCGCGGGGCCGGTGCGGGGCGGCCGTACAGCTGGTGCGCCCAGCCGGGGAGGGATCCGTAGGCGAGGGCGGCGAGCGGGCGCCACACCAGGTTTCGGCCAGGGACGAGGAGGGGGTGGATGGGCGGGGTGCACAGGAAGGCGTCGACGGCGCGGGCGTCGGGTCCGGCGGCGAGTTCGGGGCGGATCCGCTCGAAGTAGGCGGCGAGGGACGCCGTGTCCCCGGGTACCCCGGACGGGTCGAGGCCGACGAGGCGGGCGTTGACGCGGTTCTCCGCCACGTAGCGGTCGGCCTGTGCGGGGGTGAGCGGGACCCCGGAGCGGCGCAGGACGTGCAGGAAGCTGTCGATCTGGGCGCAGTGGATCCAGAGCAGCAGTTCCGGCTCGTCCACGCGGAACCGTGTGCCGGTGGCCGGGTCGGTCGCCGACAGCATGGTGTGGATCTTGCGGACGCGGGCGCCGGCCCGTTCGGCGGCCTCGGTGGTTCCGTAGGTGACGGTGCCGACGAAGTCGGCGGTGCGCAGCAGCCGGCCCCAGGCGTCGCCCCCGCCGTTCTCCCCGCTGAAGGCGGTGCTGTTCTCCATGACCCCGCGGACCGCGCGCGGGTGCAGGGCCTGGAGGTAGAGCGCGCGGACCCCGGCGATCCACATGACCGGGTCACTGTGGCACTGCCAGGTCACGGAGCCGGGGCCGTAGAGCCCCGGATCGGGGCCTCCGCTCTCGTCCATGTCCGGCTCCTCCCCCGTCGCTCGCCCTGCTGCGCACCGTTCGGGCCGCATGGACCCTGCGGATCCCGCGGACCCCGCGGGCCCTTCCAGCATTCCACCGAACGGCAGCACGCACGCCCGCGCGCGCCACTAGGCTTTCCCGCCGGCGGACCGCACCCGCCTCCCCTCGGGACGCGGAGGCACGGTCATGCGTACGGGACAGCTCGAAGGGCAGGTCGCCGTCGTCACGGGCGGTTCGGCCGGCATCGGCCTGGCGACGGCCCGGCGGTTCGTGGAGGAGGGCGCCCGGGTCTTCGTCACCGGCAGGCGGCCGGAGGAACTCGCCGCGGCGGTCCGCGACCTGGGCCCGCACGCCGTGGCCGTACCCGGTGACGCGTCCCGCGTCGCGGACCTGGACCGGCTCTACGCGGCGGTCGCGGCCGCGGGCTGCGAGGCGATCGACGTGCTGGTGGTGAACGCGGGCGGCGGCCCGCCCGGCGGCTTCGCCGAGTTCACCGAGGAGCAGTTCGACGCCACCGCGGACCTCAACTTCCGGGGCGCCTTCTTCACCGTCCAACGGGCCCTGCCGCTGCTGCGCGACGGTGCCTCGGTCATCCTCCTGGGCTCGGCCGCCGGCTCCTCGGCCTCCACCCGGTACGGGGTGTACGCCGCCACGAAAGCGGCCGTACGGTCCCTCGCGCGCAGCCTGGCGCTGGAACTCGCCGGGCGCGCCATCCGGGTCAACACGCTCAGCCCCGGCCCGATCGACACCCCGGCCCTGGCCGGCGCCCCGGCACCCGTACGCGAACGGGCCACCGCCGGAGTCCCGCTCGGCCGGGCCGGACGCCCCGAGGAAGTGGCCGCGGCGGCCCTGTTCCTGGCCTCGCGGGAGAGCAGCTTCATCACCGGCATCGAACTCTTCGTGGACGGCGGAGCCGGCCAGGTCTGAGCCTCTTCGCGGTGGGCGGCCCGACGACCTCGGACTGCTCGTCTCGTACCTGGAACTGTGCGTGCGGGCCGACGGGTGGACGTACCCGTGGCGCACCCGGGAGGCGGGCCGGCTCAAGGAGCGAATAGCCGAACTGGCGCCGCCCGGGTCTCCCGAGGCCGCCCGGGTGGAGGACGCGCTCCGCTGGGCCGGGCGGGGCTATGGGCAGGACCTGCGGGAGAAGACGGCCGGCGCGCGGGCCGATCGGGCGGCTCTGGCCTCCTACGGCGACGATGTCGCCGAAGCGCTGGAGCGGGGCGGCCGGGAGCCCGGCCATCCCGAGGACCTGCGGGCCGCCGAGGTGACCGCCGCGCTGGAACTGCTGGCCGGCCCGTGGCGGGCACCGCTCCGGCTCATGGTCCGGCACCGGGTGGCCGCGTACGTCGCCGCCTTCGTGCTGGTCCTCGCCACGAACAAGGCGCTGGTGCTGAGCGGGGCCGTGTCCTACAGCGTGTGGGGCTGGATCTGGTGCGCGCCCCTCCTCCTGGCCGATGCGAAGCTCAGGCAGGCCCGGCGGCTGGCCCGGCAGCGGGTGATCGGCGCGATGGAGGCCCGGCACGCCGAGACCGCCGCCGCGGGCTAGCCCGCGGCGGCGGGGCCGAAGGCCGTCGGGGTGATGCGGGTGGCGGCCGCCGGGGAGGCCGTCGGCGCCCCGGGCTCGACGCGGCGCCTGATCGGTGCCCGGTCGGCCGCTTACCCGGCCGGACGGCCGGCCGGGAGCGACAGCGAGTTTCGGCCGCCGGTCAGCGGCGTACGCGGGGCATGCCGAGGCCGATCCAGGAGATGATCTCGCGCTGGATCTCGTTGTTGCCGCCGCCGAAGGTGAAGATGACCGCGCTGCGGTAACCGCGCTCCAGCTCCCCGTGCAGGACCGCGCCCGCGGAGCCGTCCTTGAGGGAGCCGGCCGCGCCGACCACCTCCATCAGCCAGGCGTACGCGTCCCTGCGCGCCTCGGAGCCGTAGACCTTGACGGCGGAGGCGTCCTGCGGGGTGAGGTTTCCGTCCTGGACGGCGTTGACCATCTGCCAGTTCAGCAGCTTCATCGCGTCGAGGCGGGCGTGGGTGCGGGCGAGGCGGCCGCGGACCCAGGAGAGGTCGATGACCCGGCGGCCGTCCGCGAGCTTGGTCTCGGCGGCCCAGCGCTGGACGTCGTGCAGGGCGCGGATGGCCATGGTGCCGTGGGCGGCGAGGGTGACGCGCTCGTGGTTGAGCTGGTTGGTGATCAGCCGCCAGCCCTTGTTCTCCTGGCCGACGCGGCGGCTCGCGGGCACCCGGATGTTCTCGTAGTAGCTCGCGGTGGTGTCGTGCGAGGCGAGGGTGTTGATGAGCGTGCAGGAGTATCCGGGGTCGGAGGTCGGCACGAGGAGCATGGTGATGCCCTTGTGGGCCGGGGCGTCCGGGTCGGTGCGCACGGCGAGCCAGACCCAGTCGGCGGTGTCGCCGTTGGTGGTCCAGATCTTCTGCCCGTCGACCACGTAGGTGCCGGTCTCCTCGTCGCCCTCGCGGACGGCCTTGCACTTGAGGGCGGCGAGGTCGGTGCCGGCGTCGGGCTCGCTGTAGCCGATGGCGAAGTCGATCTCGCCCGCGAGGATCTTGGGCAGGAAGTACGCCTTCTGCTCGTCGGTGCCGAACTGCATGATGGTCGGCCCGACGGTGTTGAGGGCCATCAGCGGCAGCGGTACGACGGCCTGCGCCGCCTCGTCGAAGAAGATGAACTGGTCCATGGGCGACATCCCGCGGCCGCCGTACTCCTTGGGCCAGCCGACCCCGAGCCAGCCGTCGGCCCCGAGCCGGCGGATGGTCTCCCGGTAGAAGCGCTTCTGCCCGGCCGGGTCCTCGTACCGGGCGTAGACGTCGTCCGGGATCAGCTCGGCGAAGTAGGCGCGCAGCTCGGTGCGCAACCGCTGCTGCTCAGGCGTGTATTCGAGGTGCACGGCCCCTCCGGGTCTCTCGTGGCTCAAGGTCGCGCGGCCGTCCGCCGCCGCCGCGGGGGGCAGACTAGAACCTGTTCCAGCAATCCGGAAGGGTCAGCGGGAAGTCGGCGGCCGGCCGGCCGGGGGCCAGTCAGCGGGCCGCCACCCCGGTGCCCTCCCGTCCCGGCCGGATCAGGACCTTGATGTGCTCCTCGGGCCGCCGCAGGGAGGCGAAGGCCGCGTCGAGCCCGCCGAGGCCCGCTTCTCCCGTGACCAGGGACGCGGGGTCGATGCGGCCGTCGGCGAGGCGGGCGAGGGTGGCGCCGAATTCCGCGGGCGGGTAGGTCAGGCACATGCGGATCGTCACGTCCTTGTAGATGCCGACCACCGGACGGATCACGTCCTCGGTCATCACCCCGCCGATCTGCAGGATCTCGGTGCCGCGCGGGACCGTGTGCAGGAGCTGGTTCAGCATGCCGGGTACGCCCACGCAGTTCACGACCACGGTGGGGCGCGGGCGGGCTCCCGCGAGTTCCGCGCAGAGCCGTACGGGGTCCTGCGCGGCCGGGTCCACCACCGCGTGCGCGCCGAGCCGGCGGGCGGCCGCCCGCCGCAGCGCCGACGGGTCGGAGGCCACCACGGGTCCGGCGCCCCGCTCCAGCAGCGCGGCGACGGCTCCCAGGCCGACCGGGCCGCAGCCGACGACCACGGCCGGGGTGTCCTTTCCGGCCGCGCTCCGGGCGATGTTGCCGAAGCCGACGGCCAGCGGCTCGGTGAGGGCGGCGAGCCCGAGGTCCAGGGACGGCGGTACGGGCAGCAGCGCCTGCGCCTGTACGACGATCCGTTCGCCGAATCCGCCGGGGAAGGCATTGCTGTAGCCCACGGTACGCACGACCCCGCCCGGGTCGACCGCCCAGGGCAGGCCGACGACTCCGGTGCCCGGTTCGGGGCCGGTCGCGCCGGGCCCGTAAGAGAGAACGCGGCCGGAGAACTCGTGGCCCATCACCAGTGGCCGGTCCGGGTCGAAGAGGAAGCTGGTGGTTCCGCTGTCCCGGGAGGCCCGGAGGAACTCGGCGGTGTGCTCGACCGCGCTCAGGTCGGAGCCGCAGATCCCGCAGGCGGCGGTCTCCACGAGCACCTGTCCGGGGCCGGGCACCGGATCCGGGTGCTCCCGTACCCGGAACACCCCGTCTTCGAGCACGGCGGCCCTCAACGGACCTCCCCTTTGCGGGCGATGGCTTCCATCGTGGACCGGCGCACGGCCCCGACGAACCGTTCGCTGTTGCGTCCGGCCCACTCCAGGCTGGCGCGGCGGGCCTCGGTGTGGCCGGTGAGCCGGGGGACGACCCGCTCGGCGAAGAGCTCCAGGCTGCGCAGGGCGGCCGCGGGCTCGGCGAGGTCCAGCCGGAGGATGAGGAAGGTTCCGAACCCGCCGGTCTTGTCGGCGAGTTGCTCGATGCGCCGGACGGCGTCCTCGGGGGTGCCGATGACGGCCCGGCCGAAGGTGGGCAGCCCTTCGGTGGTCCACCGCTCGACGGCGCCGGCCGGGGTGGCGCAGCCGTCCAGGCGGGTTCCGCTCAGTTTCTCGATGTAGTCCACGATGTCCGGCGTGCCGTACTCGGCCTCTTTCAGAGCCGGTTCGAGGGTCTCGGCGAGGTGCATGGGCGTCACGCGCCGCAGGCCGAGCGGTCGGCAGCCCTGCGCCCGCTCGCGCAGGCCAGTTCGCGGGCGACGCCCAGTTGGCGTCGACCGCCGCGAAGCAGGCCGGGTCGGCGGCGGCCGCCACCGGAAGAGCATCGGCGAGGCGATGATCTCGTACCGTTCCTATGGGAGTTGGCCATGATTTGGCCGCATCACCACAAGCCGGGCAGTTCGCCTGGCTGCCCCGCGAACGGTCTTCGGGGGCGCAGGGGCCGGGATCGAGCTCGGCGTACACGCGTCTTCTCCGCTTGCTGCGGTGCGCGGCATCCTCACAGGTCCGGTGGTCCCTGCCTGCCGTGGCCATTGACTCGGACCCGCGGGGTAGCTCTCTGTGCACGATCCATCCGGTCGTGCACAGTCACACCTACGCGATAGCAGCCGGAGCCTGGAACCACGATCGCCGACGAGCCTAGCAGCCGAAATGGGTGACCCACTTGGCCAGCTGTGGCCAACAGTTCAAGGAACAGTGGCCAACCCGGCGGAGTGGTGTTCACCGGCCCACAGCTCCTCGTAGCCGAGCCGGTCGAGGTCGGCTGCGAGGTCGAGGTCCCGGCGCAGCTGGAGCGCCGGGTCGCCGTCGGGCCGGTGGTAGGGGGCGAGGAACACCCCGAAGCGGTACGGGAGATACGGCTGCGGCCGCTGCGGCGGCAGGTGCGCCGACGGGTGCGCCGACGGGTGCTGCGGCATGTGCGCCGACGTGTGCGGTGGCATGTCCTGCGGCATCTGCGGCGGCATGTGCGGTGGCCTTCCCTCGGCGGCGCCTGCTCTGCTCCGGCATCCGACGAAACACCGCCCGGGCCGCAGCTTCAATGCCGCCGCGGCCGTCCTCCCACTGAGTGGGAGGAAACCCGCGGGCCGCCGCTCAGGTGTAGAGGAAGAGGTAGTCGAAGTACACGAGGTCGCGGATGCCGTCGAAGCGGAAGGTGCCCGACGGGATCACGTCCAGGCCTTCCTCCAGGGCGACCTTGTCGTACGTCGTGCTCTGCTTCCAGGCCGCGCTGGAGGGAATGAACGGTTTCAGCGGGCCCGGCGGCCCGGACAGCGGCCCGACCTCGAAGCGGTGGGCGGGATCGCGCATGATGCGGTTCGCCGTGCCCTGCTTCAGGTGCGCGACCCCGACGAGGCGTACCCGGGAGTCCGGGCTCGGGATCGTCCGGTCGTTGTTGGACTCGTCGATGTCGTAGCCCAGCCAGTGCGCGTCGGAGACGTCGCCCAGCGCGGTCCAGAAGCGCCGGTTGAGCGGGGCCAGATCGGTGCGGACCTTCTCCGCGTCTTCTTCCTCGGGCCACATCGCGTAGCCGAGGCCCGCCGCACCGAGCAGCAGCGGGGCCCCCAGTCCCAGAAGAAGCCGCCGTCTGCTGCTGAGGCCCCGCTGTGCGCTCATCAAAGTCCCCCCGGTACCAGGTCCCGTCAGTTCAGGGCGCTGATCATAGCGGCGGCCGTCGCCGTCATCGCCTCCCGTGCGGCGGTCAAATACGGGCGGGGATCCGCGGGGGTCAAGTGGGTCCGGATGGCTTCGGTCATCGCCACGTTGAGGGCGGTGCCGATGTTGACCTTGCGGATGCCGCCGGCGACGGCCGCGGCGAGTTCCGCGTCCGGCAGACCGGAGGAACCGTGCAGCACCAGCGGGACGTCGACCGTCTTGGCGAGGCGGCCGAGCAGCACGTGGTCCAGGGTGGCGGTCCGGCTGGTCATGGCGTGGCTGCTGCCGATGGCCACGGCCAGCGCGTCCACCCCGGAGTCGGCGACGAACCGCCGCGCCTCGTCCGGGTCGGTACGCGCTCCGGGTGCGTGCGGATCCAGCGGCGCGGCCCCGTTCTTCCCGCCGACCTCGCCCAGCTCGGCTTCGATCCAGAGCCCGTTGACGTGGGCCCAGTCGGCGGCGGAGCGGGTGGCCTCCAGGTTCTCGGCGTAGGGGAGGTGCGCGGCGTCGTACATGACCGAGCTGAATCCGGCGTCCACGGCCTGCCGCAGCAGTTCGGAGCTCTTGACGTGGTCCAGGTGCAGACCGACCGGGACCCCGGCGGCCTCGGCGACGGCCACGGCCGCGCGGCTGATCGGCAGCAGTGCTCCGCCGCGGAACTTGACGGCGTTCTCGCTGAGCTGCAGGACCACGGGCAGTCCGGCCGACTCGGCGCCCGCGACCACCGCTTCGGCGTGCTCCAGCGTGATGATGTTGAAGGCGGCGACGGCGCGGCCCTGGGCGGCGGCCTCCAGGACGAGCCGGCCGGCGGGGACGAGGCTCATCGGACGGCCTCCTCGCCCGTGGTGAGGATGACGGACCGGGTCAGGTTGCGCGGCGCGTCCGGGTCCAGACCCTGGTGGGCGGCGACGGCGACGGCCAGGCGGTGGACGCGGACCAGTTCGGCGAGCGGGTCGAGGTGCCCGGCCACCCACTGGGCTCCGGTCCCCCGGACCTGGTCGGCGAGCCCTTCGGGCGCGTCGCCGAGCGACCAGGTGGCGGTACCGGGCGCCGAGACGCTGATGGGGCCGTGCCGGTACTCCATGGCCGGGTAGGACTCGGCCCAGGCCAGGGCGGCTTCGCGCATCTTCAGCGCTGCCTCGTTGGCGAGTCCGACGCTCCAGCCCCGCCCGAGGAAGGTGAACTGGCCCCGGGTCTCCAGCTCCGCGGGGAGCGGTTCGGCGAGTGCGGCGCGCGCGTCGGCGACGACGGACGGGCTGTGCAGGCCGACGTGGGCGCGCAGCAGGGTGAGGGCGGTGGTGGCGAAGCGGGTCTGGACGACGGACTGCTCGTCGGCGAAGTCCAGTACGACGAGCGCGTCGGCGAGGGTGATGACGGGGGTGGCGGGGTCCCCGATGACGGCGGTGGTGGGCACGCCCGCGTCCCGCAGCCCGGCCAGCAGGTCGAGGACCTCGGTGGTGGTACCGGACCGGGTCAGCGCGACGACCCGGTCGTAGCGCCGGTGGCGGGGGAACTCCGAGGCGGGGAAGGCGTCGGTCTCGCCCTGCCCTGCCTCCTCCCGCAACACGGCGGCGGCCTGGGCCATGTAGTACGAGGTCCCGCATCCGACGATCGCGGTACGCTCCCCCGGCCGTGGCAGCACCGCCCGGTGTTCCGGGGCCAGTTCGGCGGCCCGCTCCCAGCATGCGGGCTGCGTGCCCAACTCGTACGCGACATGGCTCATGGCGGCTCCCTAGCGCGGTGCATGCACCTCTGAGTGCGTGTTCTTGCAAGATAGTGGGCTCTTTCACGCAACTTCAAGCATCTCCGGGATGATCCCCTGCGTTAATGTCGACGCATAGACCAAGAGAGAGCGCCGAAGCGAACAGCAAAGCGAGTATCGAAGTCGCGACCGAAGACCAGACCGAAAGGGCGGCCGATGACCCGCAAGGAACGCTGGCAGACACTGCTGGACCTGCTGGTGGAGCGGGGCGAGCTGGAAGTGGAGCCCGCCGCCGAGGCCCTCGGCGTGTCCGCCGCCACCATCCGGCGCGACCTCGACCAGCTCGCCGAGCAGCAGCTCCTGGTCCGCACGCGCGGCGGAGCGGTCCTGCACGGGGTCTCGTACGAACTCCCGCTGCGCTACCGCACCTCGCGCCGGGCCGCCGAGAAGAGCCGCATCAGCGAGACCGTCGCGGCGCTGATCGTCCCGGGCGAGGTGATCGGCCTGACCGGCGGCACGACGACCACCGAGGTGGCGCGGGCGCTGGCCGCCCGCCCCGACCTCGCCACCGGCTCCCCCGCGCTCACCGTGGTCACCAACGCGCTGAACATCGCGGGTGAGCTGGTCATCAGACCGCAGTTCAAGATCGTGCTGACGGGCGGCGTGGCCCGGCCGCAGTCCTACGAGCTCACCGGCCCCCTGGCCATGGAGGTCCTCGGGCAGCTCTCCGTGGACACCGCCGTCGTCGGCGTGGACGCCTTCGACCCGGCCGACGGGGCCGCCACCCGGCACGAGGACGAGGCGGCCATGAACCGGCTGCTCTGCGAGCGCGCCCGCCGCGTGGTGATCGCGGCCGACTCCAGCAAGCTGGGCGTCCGCGCCTTCGCCCGCATCGTCTCGACCGACGCCGTGGACGTGCTGGTGACGGACACCGGCCTGTCCCCGTCGGTGGCCGAGGCCTTCGAGGCGGCGGGCGTGGAGGTCATCCGCGTCTGAGCGCGCCTGACCGCGGCGGCCGAGGAGCGGCAGCCCGGCCCGGGACCGCTCGCGCGGCGTCCTAGACTCCCCGGATGGCAGACGACCCCCTCCGGCTCACCGTCCTGGGCAGCGCGACGCCCTACCCCACCGCCGACAATCCCTGCTCCGGATACCTGCTCGAAGGCGGCGGCGCCCGGGTCTGGGTCGACGCGGGCAGCGGAACCCTGGGACCGCTGCAACGCCACGTCGGACTCGGCGAGCTCGACGCGATATGGATCTCGCACCTGCACGCCGACCACACCGCCGACCTGCTCACCGCGTTCTACGGCCTGCTCTACGCCGACGTACGACGGCCCGCGCCGCTCCCGCTCTACGGGCCGCCCGGCATCGCGGACCGGCTCGCGGGGTTCCTCACCAACGGCCCGGCACGCAGCCCGGTCGAGGAGGCCTTCACGGTCCACGAGCTGTACGACGGCCACCGCGCGCGGGCCGGGGGCCTCCGCCTCACCAGCCGGGCGGTGTCCCACGGCATGCCGGCCTTCGCGCTGCGCGCCGACTCGGAAGGCCGGTCCCTGGTGTACTCCGGCGATACGGCGCCCTGTTCGGCCCTGACCCGCTTCGCCGAGGACTGCGCGCTCCTGCTGTGCGAGGCCGACAGCTCGGCGCACCCGGCCGACGGCGAACCGGTGCACCACACCCCCGAGGAAGCCGGCGACACCGCCCGCGCGGCCCGCGCCCGGCGGCTGGTCGTCACGCACGTCGGCCGGGACCTGGATCCGGCCGAGGCCGTGTCCCGCGCCTCCACCCGCTATCCCGGACCGGTCGACTACGCCGCGCCGGGTGCGGTGTTCCGGGTCGGGTGATCCTTCGGTACGCCGGGATCGGGTACGCCTTCGGTACGCCGGGGATCGGGTACGCCTTCAGTGCGCCGGGAGCCGGCCGGCCTCACGGGCCAGGGCGGCCAGCACCGGGGCGATCAGCGGATGCGTCTCGGCGCCGCGCCGGGTGGCCGCGAAGACCCGCCGGGTCGCCGCCGGGCCGGTCACCGGGCGGACCTGGACCTCCTTGAGTTCCATGCCGCGCAGCGCCGAACGCGGCACCAGGGCGACCCCCGCGCCCGCGCCGACCAGCGCGACGACGGCCCGGAAGTCGTCGGAGGAGTGCACCAGCCGGGGCTGGAAGCCCGCGAGTTCGCAGGCGAGCTGCATGACGTCGTGGCAGGGGTTGCCGGGGTACTGGCCCACCCAGTCCGCCTCCGAGAGGCCGGCCAGCGGCACCTCGGGCAGATCACCGAGGGGGTGGCCGGCGGGCAGCACCGCGTCGAAGGGTTCCGCGTACAGCGGGAGCACGGACAGCCGGCCGTCGTCGGCGCCGGGGGCGCCCCGGTACTCCACGGCCAGGGCGAGGTCCGCCTCGCCGTCGAGCAGCAGCGGCAGGCTCTGGTCGCCCTCCGCGTCGCGTACGCGCAGCCGGATCCCGGGGTGGTCCACGGCGAGCCGGGCGATGGCCGGGGCCAGCACCTCGGCGATGCCGGTGGCGAAGGCCGCCACGGTGACGGCGCCCGCCGAACCGCCCGCGTAGGCGGCGAGTTCGGCCTCGGCCCGCTCCAGCTGCGCCAGGACCTCGTGGGCGTGCCCGAGCAGGATCTCGCCGGCCGCGGTGAGGCGTACGCCCCGGCCGCTGCGCGTCAGCAGGGCGTGCCCCGTCTCCTGCTCCAGCGCGGCGAGCTGCTGGGAGACGGCGGAGGGGGTGAGGTACAGCGCCGCGGCCGCGGCGGTCACCGTACGGTGGTCCGCCACGGCCCGCAGGATGCGCAGCCGCCGGGGGTCGATCACACTGCCATTCTCGCAGCCCGCGGGGCCCTGTCGGGCCGACCGATCGGGCGGGTCCGGGGCCCGGGCCGAAGTGAACCGGGTCGGGGTGCCCCACCCCGACCCGCGTATCCGGGCCGGCCCGTACCGGGCGGAGGTCTGGCCGGTCCCGGCCCGTACCGGAGGACTGGGCACTGTCCCCTACCCGCCCTTCCACCGTTCCCCGGGGCTCCGCCCCGGACCCCGCGCCTCAATCGCCGGCGGGGCTGAACTCTCCAGACGCCGTCGGTCACGTGCCGGCCGGCGCCGGCCACATCCAGCCCCTCCGGCGTTTGAGGAGCGGGGGTCCGGGGGCCGGCCCCCGGCAGCGGCGCCGCACCCGGCGCACGGGGGTCAGGCTTCGGCGCCCGCCAGGGAAGCCCGCGCGTCGATGAACGCCGCGATCGCGCGTTCCACGTCGGCCGTCGAGTGGGCCGCCGAGAGCTGGACGCGGATCCGCGCCGCGCCCATCGGCACCACCGGGTAGGAGAAGCCGATCACGTAGACCCCGCGCTCCAGCAGGAGTTCCGCCATCCTGGCCGCCTCCGCCGCGTCGCCGATCATCACGGGGGCGATGGCGTGGTCGCCGGGCAGGATCTCGAAGCCGGCCTCCGTCATCTTCGTGCGGAAGAGCGCGGTGTTGGCGGAGAGCCGCTCGCGCAGGTCGTCGGCCGACTCCAGCAGGTCGAGGACCTTGAGGGAGGCCGCCGCGATGACCGGGGCGAGGGAGTTGGAGAAGAGGTACGGGCGCGAGCGCTGGCGCAGCAGCTCGACGATCTCCGCGCGCGCCGCGACGTAGCCGCCGGAGGCTCCGCCCAGCGCCTTGCCGAGGGTGCCGGTGATGATGTCCACGCGGTCCATGACCCCGTGCAGTTCGGGGGTGCCTCGGCCGCCGGGGCCGACGAAGCCGACGGCGTGCGAGTCGTCCACCATGACCATGGCGTCGTAGCGCTCCGCGAGGTCGCAGATCTCGGCGAGCGGGGCGACGTAGCCGTCCATGGAGAACACGCCGTCGGTGACGATCAGCTTGCGGCGGGCACCGCCCTCGGTGGCTTCCTTGAGCCTGGTCTCCAGTTCCGCCATGTCGCGGTTGGCGTAGCGGAAGCGGCGGGCCTTGGAGAGGCGGATGCCGTCGATGATCGAGGCGTGGTTGAGGGCGTCGGAGATCACCGCGTCCTCGGGGCCGAGGATGGTCTCGAAGACTCCGCCGTTGGCGTCGAAGCAGGAGGAGTAGAGGATCGTGTCCTCCTGGCCGAGGAAGGCGGAGAGCCGCGCCTCCAGCTCCTTGTGCACCTCCTGCGTACCGCAGATGAAGCGCACGGAGGCCATTCCGTAGCCCCAGCGGTCCAGGGCCTCCTTCGCCGCGGTGACCACCTCGGGGTGGTCGGCGAGGCCGAGGTAGTTGTTGGCGCAGAAGTTGAGAACCTCGCCGACAGCGCTGCCGGCGCCGCCCGAGGTCACGGCGACGGCCGCGTTCTGCGGGGTGCCGATGACGCGCTCGGGCTTGTGCAGACCCGCGGCGCGGATCTCGTCGAGGGTCGTACGGAGGTCCGCGCGGACGGTCTCGAACATGTGCGGTGCTCTCTTTCTCCTGGTGCGGCGGAAGGAGGGGGGCCGGGCCCCGCGGAGGGGGGAGGGTGGTGCGGGGCCCGGCCGGAGGGAAATGGTCTGTGGGGCTGGACGCCCGGGCCGCTCGCCCGGGGCGGATGCCCGGGCCGGTGGGCCCGAGCCGCTACGCCTGGGTCCAGTCCAGGATGATCTTGCCGCTGCGGGCGGTCGCGGCCTCGTCGAACGCGGCCTCGAAGTCCCCGTAGGCGTACCGGCCGGTGATGACGGGGCTGAGGTCGAGCCCGCCCTCCAGCAGCACGGTCATCGCGTACCAGGTCTCGAACATCTCGCGGCCGTAGATGCCCTTGATCGTGATCATCGAGGTGACGACCTTGGCCCAGTCGACGGCGAACTCCTGCGCCGGCAGGCCCAGCATGGCGATCCGGCCGCCGTGCGTCATGTTGTCGATCATGTCGCGCATGGCCTCGCCGCGGCCGGACATCTCCAGGCCGATGTCGAAGCCCTCGCGCAGGCCGAGCTGGGCCTGCGCGTCGGCGATGGTCGCCTTCGAGACGTCGAGCGCGAGGGTGGCGCCGGCCTTGCGGGCGATCTCCAGGCGCTCCGGGCTGACGTCGGTGATGACCACGTTGCGCGCTCCCGCGTGCCGGGCCACGGCCGCCGCCATGATCCCGATCGGGCCAGCGCCGGTGATCAGCACGTCCTCGCCGACGAGCGGGAAGGAGAGCGCCGTGTGCACGGCGTTGCCGAACGGGTCGAAGATCGCCGCGACGTCGAGGTCCACCTTGGTCCGGTGCACCCACACGTTCTGCGCGGGCAGCACCACGTACTCGGCGAAGGCCCCGTCGCGTCCGACCCCGAGCCCGATCGTGCTGCGGCACAGGTGGCGGCGCCCGGCCAGGCAGTTGCGGCACCTCCCGCACACCAGGTGGCCCTCGCCGCTGACCAGCGCGCCGACCTCGATGTCGGACACGTCGGAGCCGAGCGCGGCCACCTCGCCGACGAACTCGTGGCCGAGCACGAGGGGGGTCTTCACGGCGCCCTGCGCCCAGCCGTCCCAGGACCGGATGTGCAGGTCCGTCCCGCAGATGCCGGTGCGCAGCACCTTGATCAGCACGTCGCCGGGGCCGTACTCGGGCTCGGGAACGTCCATGAGCCAGAGCCCGGGCTCGGCCTTGTGCTTGACGAGTGCCTTCATGGGGGTGGCTCCAGGCATGCGGAAGGAAGCGCTACGGGGCGTGCGGGCCGGGCAGCGTTCGGACGACACCAATCTGCCGACCTGCGGGGTGATCAGTCCATCGAGGATTTCTTAAGCGGGTCCACAGCCCAGCTTCACGCCTATGCTCCTCAGGTGACGGGCAGGGGCCGGGGAGTGGTCCGGGCCGGGAATGGGGAGGTGAGGGGCGTGCCGAGTCTGCGCAGCAAGGCGCTTTCGGTCGCGCTGATCGCGGCGGGACGGCGAAGACGGTTCGGGAGCGCGGAGGCGGTCCGTACCCGGGTGGCGGAATCGGCACGGCGGCCGGCGTCGCATCTGCCCCCGCGTTCGCTGGGCCGGGTCGCGGAGGTGTCGCGGACCTTCGTCGGGGCCTGGCCGGTGTACGACGTGTCGCCGCTCGGAGCGGAACCGGCCGCGCGGGTGCTGTACGTGCACGGCGGCGGGTACATCAACGAACTGGTCCGGGCGCACTGGTCGCTGATCCGGACCCTGGTCACGCAGGCGCAGGCCCGGGTCGTCGTACCGGCGTACATCCTGGCCCCGCGCGGAACCGCCGACCGGACCGTCCCGGTCGCCGCCGACCTGCTCAGCGGCCTGATCGCGAGCGGAGGCGCGGGCGGCACAGTGCTCCTCGGGGATTCGGCGGGCGCCGGGCTGGCACTGGCCGCGGCCCAGCGGCTGCGCGACCGGACCGGGGCGCAGCCGTCCCGGATCGTGCTGATCTCGCCCTGGCTGGACGTGTCCATGAGCCACCCCGACCAGGCGGCCATCGAGGCGGGCGACCCGATGCTGGCCCGCCCCGGCCTGCGGGAGGCCGGACGGCTGTACGCGGGCAACCTGGCGGCCGACGATCCCCGGGTGAGCCCGCTGCACGGGTCGTTCGCGGGGCTGGCCCCGCTGACGGTGTTCACGGGCACCCGGGACGTCCTGACGACCGACAGCCGCGAACTGCTGAACCGGGCGCGGAAAGCCGGCGTCGAGGTGGAGTTCATCGAGGAGCCGGGGCTGCCGCACGACTACCCGCTGATGCCGCTCCCGGAGGGCAGGGCGGCCCGCGACCGGATCGTGGAGCTGGTCCGCGCGGCGGCCGCGGAGGCCTGAGCCGCGGAGGCCGCCCCCGGTGGGGGCCGAGCGGCGCCGCCGAGCCGGGCCCTGCGGATCGGGACGGCCCCTCAGGCTTCTTCTGGCCGCTCAGGCCGCTCAGGCCACGCAGTTCATCAGGGAGCCGACCGGAGCCGTACGGTAGCGGGCCCAGTACGTCTCGTCCCGGGTCGCGCACGCGGGCGGGGTCCGGGTGGGCTGCCAGGTCACGGTGGCGAAGCCGGCGTCGGCGGCGGCCTCGGCGAAGTCGGCGTGGGCCCATTCGCGGCATTCGAACGGGACCGGCGGGTCGGTCTCCAACCGGGCCCGCAGCAGCGGGGCGTCACCGCCCGGAGACCGCTCCACGACGCTGATCCCGTACGGCTCCCAGTCCGCGTAGGGGAAGGCCCCCGGGTTCGGCACGATGGCGAGGAGCCGCCCGCCGGGGCGCAGGTTGGCCCGTACGGCGCGGAACATGGCGTGCAGGGCCGTACGGTCGTGGGCCTGGTTGAACAGGTACACGGCGGTGGCCAGGTCGAACGGCCCCAGGGCCGGCATGCCGGCCGCCGCGTCCGCGACGACGTACTCGACGGCGTGCGCGAGGTCCGCGCCGGTCTCCCGGGCCCGGCGGATCCGGTCGGGGCAACTGTCGACGCCCACCGTCCGGCGGGCCCCGCCGCTCGCCAGCAGCCGGGTGGTGCTTCCGTGTCCGCAGGCCAGGTCGAGGGTGTCGAGGCCGCGGACGCCGCCGAGGGCGTCCAGGGCCGTGCTCAGGGTGAAGGCATCGGCGACCGAGAAGGCCGGCGGGGGCGTTGACGTGTCGTACTGCTGTCGCATGTCGGCAAGCCTGCCCGTACGCGGCTCCGCGCGACGGTCCCGGCCCCGGACCTCCCCCGGACGGGGGAGGCGTTCGGATCAGTCCGTACGGCGTCCGGGGCGTACGGGTCTGCGCGCCGCGGCCCGGGGGGCGTTCGGCGGCGCCGGGCCTCGCGTCGGCCGAGCCCGCCTCAGGTCTTCCCTCAGCGGGTGCGCCCTCATCCGCGGGGCGGATACGGTCCGCCGTCACGGATGAAGCGCGGCCGCCCCGTCCGGGGCCAGCATGGGCCGCATGACGACAGCGACCGCTCCGCTCCCCGCCTCCGCTCCCGCACCCGCGCCCGTCTGGGCCCGCCGCACCGCCCACGCCATCGCCCTGTGCGCCGTCCCGTCCGGCCTGTGGCGCATCGCCATGGCATGCGGT
Organism: Streptomyces sp. CA189; assembly: GCF_056428985.1. Classification (NCBI taxonomy): domain Bacteria; kingdom Bacillati; phylum Actinomycetota; class Actinomycetes; order Kitasatosporales; family Streptomycetaceae; genus Streptomyces; species Streptomyces sp. CA189. The sequence continues at coordinate 129,713 of NZ_JBWJVM010000013.1, forward strand.
GTCTACGTGGGCTACAGCGACCAGGTGCTGCGCGAGGTCTTCGACATCCCGGGCTGGGGCATCGCCTACGTCGTCGGGCTCTCCGTCCTGGCCGAACTGGCCGCCCTGTTGCCGCTGCTGCTCGTCAGCGACCGGTGGCGGCCGCTGCGGCCCGGGGTCCTCGCCCCGCTGGCCTGGACCGGCTCGGGGATCCTGATCCTGGTGACGCTGTGGCAGTTGGTGGTCGCCTTCACCGTCGAGAGCCAGACGTACCTGGCGAGCGGTACGGCACAGACCGTCTGGGGCTTCGTCTTCGCCCCGCTGTTGGCCATACCGGTCCTGATGACCGCGGTGACCTGGTCGTACGCGAAGCGGCACCGGGCACGGTGACCGGCATGCGCCGGCGGGCGCCGGCGGGCGCCGGCAGCGCACTACGTGTGCGGGTCCCCCGGCCGTGGGGGGCGTACGGGGGTCAGCGCGACCAGTACCGGGTGCGGGGAAGCGGGCGGCGGCGAGCCGCCGGGGCACGCCGTACAGGAGCGGGTGGCGGGGAGGCAGCCTCCGCAGTCGCGGCCGCCGATCTCCTCGCGGCGCAGCCGTCCCTTGCGGACCCAGTACGCGGCCAGGTCGGCCGCCTCGGCCCGGCCGATGCCCAGCCGGTCGGCGATCTGCCCGAGCCCCTCACCGGGGGCCGCCTCCTCGAAGGCGCGCAGCAGTCGGCGGAGTATGCCGGGCCCGTTCGCCCCGTCGGCCCCGCTCACCACACCAGCCTCGCGATCTGGAAGACGCCGACGGCCAGCAGCCAGGCCGCCGCCAGTTGGATGCCGAAGCCGATCACGGTCAGCCGGGTGCCGATCTCGGCGCGCTGCGCGGCCAGGGTGGCGAAGCAGGGGGTGTAGGCCAGGATGAAGACCAGGAAGGCGAGCGCGGCCGCCCGCTGGTGCCCGCCGGAGGACTCCTCGAAGGTGGCGTGCAGGCTCGCGGTGAGCTTGGGGTCGCCGTCCTCCTCGGCCGAATAGGTCTGGGCGAGGGTGGAGATCACGCCCTCCTTGGCGATCAGGCCGGTGCCGAGCGCGGCCGTGGCGTGCCAGTCGCCGAAGCCGGCCGGGGCCACGAGGGGGGCCGTGGCGCGGGTGACCGTACCGAACACGCTCTGCTCGACGTCGACCTTGCCGAAGCCTCCGTGGCCGGCCGCGGCCGGGATCGCCATGAGGAGCCAGACGGCGGCCGCGGTCGCGACGATGATTCCGCCGGCGGTGCGCAGGAACGCGGCGAGCTTCTGCCAGACCTGCGCACCGGTGACCCGCAGGGTGGGAAGCCGGTACGGGGGCAGCTCCAGGACGAGCGGTTCCTCCTTCATGCCGCGGAACAGCAGGGGCCGCAGGATCAGGCCCATGCCGACGACCAGCAGCACGGAGGCGACGTAGAGGAAGAAGACGACGGTGCCGGAGTCCGAGCCGAAGAAGACGCCCGCGATCATCACGTAGACGGCGAGGCGGGCGGTGCAGCTCATGTAGGGGATGAGCAGGCCGACGAGGAGCCGGTGCGAGCGGCGGTTGAGGATGCGGGTGCCGGCCAGGGCGGGGACGTTGCAGCCGAAGCCGACGACGAGCGGCAGGAAGGCGCGGCCGGGCAGCCTCAGCGTACGCATGAGGCGGTCGGCGACGAACGCGGCGCGGGCGAAGTAGCCGGAGTCCTCCAGCAGGGCCAGCAGCAGGAACATGATGATCATCAACGGGACGAAGGTGAGCAGTTGGCCCACCCCGTTGATCAGGCCGTCGACCAGCAGACCGGTCAGCCAGCCGGGTGCGTGGACGGCTTCCAGGAGGCGGTCGGCGCCACCGCTGACGGGTCCCGAGACGAAGTCGCCCAGGCCGTCCTGGAGGGGTTTGGCCAGGGCGGTGGTGGCCTGGAAGACCCCCCACATGACGGCGAGGAAGAACGGGATGCCGAAGCCTCGGGACAGCAGCAGCCGGTCCACCCGGTCGGTGAGGGTGGGCCGGGCCCCGGCCGGGCGGGGCGCCGCGCGTTCGATGACGGCGTGCGCCCAGGCGTAGCGGGCCTCGGCGACGAGGAGTTCGGCGTCGGCGTCGCCCTCCGCCGCGGCGTCGCCCTCCCCCGCGGCACCGTGCGCCGCCGCCGCATCGTGCGCCGTCGCGGCGAGGCGGTCCGCCGCCGATCCGGCCCGCTCGGCCAGCGCCGCCGGGACCGCGGGCGGCTCCTCCCCGCAGAGCAGGCTGACGGCCAGCCACCGCGCCGGGTGCGGGGTCAGCCCGGAGGCCTCCGCGGCCAGCGCCGCCAGTTCGGCCGCCACGGGCGAGCCGGTCGCCCAGGCGGAGGTCCGCCCGTGGGGTGGCGGTACGGCGTCCAGGGCCTCGCACACCGCGTCGGCGAGCAGGTCCAGCCCATTCCCGGAGCGCCCTTCCACCCGTACGACGGGCAGCGCGAGCTCGCGGGCCAGCGCGTCGGGGCCGGGGGGCGTTCCGCGCCGGGCGGCCACGTCGGTCATGGTGAGCGCGACCACGACGGGGATGTCGGTGTCGAGAATCTGCGAGAGCAGGTAGAGATTTCGGGCCGGGTTGGCCGCATCGAGGGCGAAGACCACGGCGTCGGGCCGCTCCCCCGCCGGCGCGGTCAGCACGTCGCGCACCAGCGCCTCGTCCGGGGAGTCGGGCAGCAGGCTGTAGGAGCCGGGCAGATCGGCGATGCGCAGCGGGCGGCCGCCCGCGGTGCGCCAGTCGCCCTGGGCCACGGAGACGGTCTTGCCCGGCCAGTTGCCGACGCGCTGGTGGGCGCCGGTGAGGGCGTTGAAGAGGGTCGACTTGCCGACATTGGGGTTGCCGACGAGGGCGACGAACGGCGTACCGGTCCGCCGCTCCGCCGTGGCGGTCGCACCGGCCCCGGTGGCGTGACAGCTCATCCGGCGCACCTCAGCCGGCCGGCGGTTCGGGTGTCCAGCGCGACCCGGGTGTCCCCGAGCCCGACGAGCAGGCCTCCGGTGGCGCCCCGGGCGATCACGGTGACGTCCGCGCCCGGCACGAAGCCGAACTCCAGGAGCCGGCGCCGGCTCCCGCCGGCCTGACCGGGGTCGATCCCCGTGATGCGTACGGTCGTCCCTGGACGGCTGTCGTTGAGCGACGGCACCGGACCTCCTTGTTCGACTCCACTTAGGCAAACCTAAGCAGTCCGAGGAGTGTCGAGAGCCGGGCAAAGTCCCTGATCAGGAGGGACTTTCAGCCCACGGGTCCCGCCCGGGCATCGGCCGATCGGCCGACCCCGGGACGTCGGGGCCGGGCTCGGGGCGACAGGCCCTAGCGGGAGCGGGCTCCGGCCGGGACCGGGTGCGCACGGCGGCCGTCGAAGGAGAATCCGTCCTCGGACATTGCCTCCGCGCTCGCCGGATTCAGCGCGACGGGGATATTGCGGAGCACGGCAATTCTCACGAGGGCGAGTACGTCGTGAACGTGCGGGGCGGCCCACAGAGGGTCCCAGAAGAAGACGAGCGAGGTGACATCTCCGGAAATGACCATCGAGCCGATCTGCTGGTCCCCGCCGTGCGGACCGGACTCAACCGACCTGATCTGCAAGCCGAGTTCTGATCTGAGCAGTCGTGCGGTGGAGCTGGTTCCCACCAGTCCGTGCCGGGTCACGGCACGGTGATTGCGCCGTACCCAATTCAGTAGGTCGTTCTTCCTCTGGTCGTGTGCCACGAGAGCGATCATCAGCCGACGCTAACCCGGTGCGATTCCTTCCGCCATTCAGGGCATGGAATTCCGAATGACGCCGCCGCACGTCCGATAATCGGAGCAAATGCCGAGGGGGAGGGTCCGCGGGGTGTGCGTAAGCCCCGGCCCGAGCGCATTCTGGAGGGGTGACGGCGAGACCGGACACCGGCGGCCCCGTCACCGACGCCACGGCCCAGGCGCTCGCACGGGCCGCTCTCGATGCCGTGGGGGCCGCCGGCGGGTACGCGGGCTGCGTCTACCTGCGCTCCGGCACCGAGGGGCTGCTGCTGATGGCGGTCGTGACCGGGATCCCGGGCCCGCTGTTCCGCCCCTGGTGGCGGATGCACGTGAACCGCCCGTACCCCGTGGCCGAGGCCTACCGGTCCGGCCAGTCCGTGCACCTGCCCGACACGGAATCGGCGATGCGGCGCTTCCCCCAGCTGATGGCCGGGCTCCCGTTCCCGTTCGGCTCGCTCTACGAGCCCGTGGCCCGGGGCCGGGAGCGCTACGGCGTCCTCGTGGTGCTGCGCCCCGCGACCCCCGGGGTCCCGGTCGGGCCGGGCGACCGGAAGCGGCTGCGCGCGGTGGCGGCCCGGCTGGCCGGGGAGCTGGCCGCGCTCGCCGTGGGCGGGGCCACGGTCACCTGGGAGGGCGACCCGGTGGCCCTGCCCGGTCCGGGCCCGGCGGGCAGCGCGTCGGGCGGCACGGCGGGCGGCACGGCGGGCGAACCCCCGCGCAGCCCCCCGGCCGGCTCCCCCGACGCCTCCCCCGACAGCACCGCCGCCGGCGCCCGCGCCGCCGTGGACCGGCTGGACCTGGCCGTGCTGTCCGTGGACCGGCGGGGCGTGATCGGCTTCGCCAACTCCCGTGCCCGCTCAGCCGCCACGACCCTGCTCGGCTCCGACGGCGCGGAACTCTCCGGCCGGATGCTGTGGGAGGCGCTGCCCTGGCTCGGTCACCCCGCCTACGAGGACCATTTCCGGGCCGTGTTCCTCGCCCCCGCTCCAGTGCACTTCCAAGCCTCCCGGCGCGGACCCGAACCCTCCCCGCACTGGCTGTCCGTGGGCCTGCATCCCGGGCTCGACGGGATCACCGTCACCATCACCGAGGCCGAACCGCCCACGTACGCACCCGGGTCGGTGATGCGGCCCGGCGCGGGGCTCGGGTCCCCGGGCCTCGGCTCGCCCGCCGACCGGGCTTCGGCGCTGTACCGGCCGGTGGCACTGGCGATCGCGCTGACCGAGGCGGTGACAGCCCGCCAGGTGTCGATGGTGGTCACCGACGAGCTGCTCCCGGCCTTCGGCGGACGGCAGTTGGCGATCTACCTGCTCGGTGAGGGGCATCTGCACCTGGCGTGGGAGACCGGTTTCCCCCGGGGGTTCCTCGACCGGTTCGACGGGGTTGCGCTCGACGTCCGGCTGCCCGGGGTGGAGACCCTCACCTCGGGCCGACCGCTGTTCTTCGAGTCGATGCAGCACCTGGCCGCCGCCTACCCGGGGATCGAGCTGGACGCCCATGTCGGCGCCCGGGCCTTCCTCCCCCTGATCGCCTCCGGCCGCCCGGTCGGCTCGTGCATCCTCGGCTTCGACGCCCCCCGCGGGTTCAGTCCGGAGGAGCGTACGGTGCTCACGGCGCTGGCCGGGCTCATCGCGCAGGCGCTGGAGCGGGCCCGGCGCTACGACAGCGAGTCCGCGCTGGCCCGCGGGCTCCAGGCGGCGCTGCTCCCGCACCGGCTGCCGGTGCGCGAGAACGTGGTCACGGTGGGGCGGTACCTGCCCGGCACCGCCGGGATGGACGTCGGCGGCGACTGGTACGACGTGCTGGAGGCGGGCGGCGGGCGCCTCGCGCTGGTCATCGGCGACGTCCAGGGCCACGGGGTGGCGGCCGCGGCTACGATGGGCCAACTACGCAGCGCCGTACGGGCCTTCGCGCTCAGCGGCAACGATCCCGAGCAAGTGATGCGCGGCACGAACCAGCTGCTCATCGACCTCGACCCGGGTCAGTTCGCGAGCTGTTGCTACGTCCTGCTCGACCCGGGGTCCGGTCTCGCCCTCGCCGTCCGAGCCGGACACCCCCAGCCGCTGCTGCGGCATCCGGGCGGCCGGACGGAGGTGCTGGACCTGCCGGGCGGGATGGTGCTCGGCATCGACGCCGGGGCCGGATATCCGGTGACGCGGCTGCGGATCGAGCCGGGTGCGGTGCTCGCCCTGTACACCGACGGGCTGGTGGAGATCCCGGGCCGGGACATCGACGTGGGGGTGGAGCGACTGCGGGCCTCGCTGGCGGCCGCCGGCCCCGAGCCACTGACCGAGACGGCGGACCGGCTGGTCGCCGAGGCGGGGCACTCCACCGACCGGCCGGACGACATCGCCCTGCTGCTGGCGTCCCGTACGTCCGCCCCGGAGGTGTCCGTCCCGGACCAGACGGCGGACCGGGCAGACCGGGCGGACCGGGACGAGGCGGCCTCGAACGCCGCCGGCCCCGACGGGCCCCGCGGCGCGGGGGACGGCCCGCGCCGCGGAGCCCCGTAGGACGTCCCCGCGGGACGTCCCCGCGGGACGTCCCCGCGGGACGTCCCCGCGGGGCGCGGGCGTCCCGTGCGCCGCCCGCGCCCTCCCCGCTTCCGCTACCTCTTGGCGTAGGCGCGGGCGTACGAGTCGCCCGCGATCAGGGCGTCGGCGACCATCTCCGGGGTCACCGGGAACGGCATGTTGTGCGTGGTCTCGCCCTCCGCCGTGGCCGCGCGCCCGATGGCGAGGAGCTCGTCACGGTCCGGGTCGCCGAGGCCGATCTCGGCGAGGGTGGTGGGCAGGCCGACGGCGCGGCTGAAGCGCAGGTAGGTGTCCAGCTCTTCGGTCGGGGCGCCTTCCAGGACCAGCTGGGCGAGGGTGCCGATGTTGACCTTCTCGCCGTGCATCATGCCGTGCACCTTGTGCGAGACGGTCAGCCCGTTGTGGATGCCGTGCGCGGCGGCGAGGCCGCAGGACTCGAAACCGAGGCCGGAGAGCAGCGTGTTGGCCTCCGTGACCTTCTCCAGGGCGGGGGTGACCACGTGCGCCTCGGCGGCCAGCCGGGCCTGGGGGCCGTACTCCATCAGGGTCTCCCAGCACAGCCGGGCGAGCGCGAGGGAGGCCTCGGTGGCGAGACCGCCGGCCATGGCGACCCGGTTGGCGGCCACGCAGACGCGGGCCTCGTACCAGGTGGCGAGCGCGTCGCCCATGCCGGAGACGATGAAACGGCTCGGCGCACCCGCGACGAGCGCGGTGTCGACGAGGACGAGGTTGGGGTTGCGCTGGAAAAAGGAGTAGCGCTCGAAGGCGCCACCCTCCGTGTAGATCACGGCGAGCGCGCTGGTCGGCGCGTCGGTGGAGGCAACCGTGGGCGCGGACACGACGGCGATGTCGCCGAGCGCGTGGCCCACGGCCTTCGCCGTGTCGATGGCGGTGCCGCCGCCGATGCCGATGACGACGTCCGCGCCGGCGGCCTCGGCGGCCGCGGCGACCCGGTCGATCTCCTTCTGGGTGCAGAGACCTCCGAAGACCTCCTTGGTCAGCTTGACCCCGGCTCCGGAGAGGGAAGCGGTGACGGCCGTGTCCACGAAGCCCCAGACGCCCTTGTCCGCGAGGACCACGGCGTTCGTCCCGAGCCGTGCGGTGTGCTCGCCCAGGTCGTTCATCGCCCCGGCGCCCTGCACGTACTTCGGCGGGCTGATCATCATGCGCGTACCGACGGTCTTCACGCGAATCCTCCTCATTGCGAATTCATTTCCGCTTGCTTATTCATCCCTATCACGGTTTTCGGCCGCGTCCGAGATATGCACGGTCCCCTTGCGGACGGGCCCTTTCGCGCCCAGATCCGGGACCAAGGGCCCGAGCTGTTCCGCAGGTTCGCCGGGGTAAAGTTCCAGCCAAGTGCCCCGGAAGCGGTGGCGGATCGGCGACGGTGCCGACTTAATACCGTCCCGTAATTCCTATTTCCGCTCCGGACCGGCGTGACGAGTTACCCGTTCCGCGTTCCCCTTTCAAGGAAAGAGGCCCCCGTGAAGAAGCTCATCAATTCCCCCGAAAGTGTCGTCTCCGACGCACTGCGCGGAATGGCCGCCGCTCACCCGGGGCTCTCCATCGAGGCGGAGAAGGGCATCGTCACGCGGGCCGCCGGAGCGGCCGGGGAGCCGGCCGGGAAGGTCGCCCTGCTGTCGGGCGGCGGCAGCGGGCACGAGCCGCTGCACGCGGGGTTCGTCGGGCGCGGCATGCTGGCGGCGGCCGTGGCCGGCCCGGTGTTCACCTCCCCGGTGCCGGACAACATCGCGGCTGCCACCTGCGCGGTCGACGCGGGTGCGGGCGTTCTGCACATCGTGAAGAACTACACGGGCGACATCCTCAACTTCACGATGGCGGCGGAGGACTGCGAGGACGAGGGCGTCGAGGTCGAGCAGGTCGTCGTGGACGACGACGTGGCCGTGGCCCGGACGGAGCACGGCCCGGGCCGCCGCGGCACCGGCGCCACCCTGTTCGTGGAGAAGATCGCGGGCGCGCTCGCCGAGGAGGGCGCTCCGCTCGCCGAGGTGGCCGCGGTCGCCCGCAAGGTCAACGCGAACGCGCGCAGCTACGGCGTCGCCCTGACCTCCTGCACCACCCCCGCCAAGGGCAGCCCCAACTTCACGCTCGGCGAGGACGAGATCGAGCTGGGCATCGGCATCCACGGCGAGCCCGGCCGTGAGCGCCGGAAGCTCATGACGGCCGCCGAGACCGCCGAGGCGATGCTCGACGCCATCCTCGACGACCTCCCCGAGGCGGCCGGCGCCCCCGTCATCCTCCTCGTGAACGGCCTGGGCGGCACCCCGCCCGTGGAGCTGTACATCATGCGCGCGGAGGTCGAGCGGGTGCTCGCCGAGCGCGGGATCACCGTGGCCCGGTCCCTGGTCGGCAACTACGTCACCAGCCTGGACATGGCCGGCTGCACCCTCACCCTGTGCCGCGCCGACGAGGAGCTGCTGCGCCTGTGGGACGCGCCGGTGGACACCCCGTCCCTGCGCTGGGGCTGCTGACCCCGCTCGCCGTACCCCTCTCGCTGACACTCTCCAGGAGCCCTCTCCATGACCGCCATGCCCGCCACCCCGACGACCTCCACGACCCCGCCCGCCCAGGCCCCCGCCGAGGCCCCCGCCCAGGCCCCCGCGCTGGACACCGCCTACTTCCGCCGCTGGATCGCCGAGACCAACCGGCTCGTACGACGGGACGGCGCGCGCCTCACCGAGCTGGACGCGGTCATCGGCGACGGGGACCACGGGGCCAATCTCGTACGGGGCTTCGGTGCCGTCGGCGCGGCCGTGGCCGAGCAGCGGCCCACTACCCCGGGGGCGCTGCTGACGCTGGCCGGCTCCACCCTCACGAACACCGTGGGCGGCGCCTCCGGCCCGCTGTTCGGCACCGCGCTGCGCCGCACGGGCAAGGTGCTCGGCGACACCGGGGCGCCGACCGTGGCGGAGCTCGGTGCCGCGCTCGGCGCCGGGCTCAAGTCGGTGCAGAAGCTGGGCGGCGCCGAGCTCGGCGACGCCACCCTGGTGGACGCCCTGGCTCCCGCGGTGACGGCGCTGGCCGAAGCCGCCGAGGCCGGCCGGCCGCTGCGCGAGGCCCTGGACGAAGCCGTACGGGCGGCCCGCGCGGGCGCCGACGCCACCGAAGCGCTCGAAGCCCGCAAGGGCCGGGCCAGTTACCTCGGCGAGCGCAGCATCGGCCACCAGGACGCCGGGGCCAACTCCGTGGCCCTGCTCATGGAAGCGCTGCGCACCGCGGTGGACGCACCCGAGGCGACACCTCTCGTCCCCGTGGAGCCTGGCACCGCCGAGGAGCCGGCCGTCGCCGAGGAACCGGTGGAGCGGCAGGCCCCGAAGACCCGTACGGGCCGCGTCGGCATCGTGCTCGTCTCGCACAGCAAGGCGGTCGCGGAGTCCGTGGCCGCGCTGGCGGGCGCGCTGATCGGCTCGGTCGAGCCCGCTCCGCTGGCGGTGGCGGGCGGCACCCCCGACGGCGGGATCGGCACCAGCGCGGAGCTGATCACGGCCGCCGCCCGGTCGGTGGACGAGGGCCGGGGCGTGGCCGTGCTGTGCGACATGGGCAGCGCGGTGCTGACGGTGAACGCCCTGCTCGGCGAGGAGCCCTCGCAACTGCCCGAAGGCGCGCGGATCGTGGACGCGCCGTTCCTGGAGGGCGCCGTGGCCATCACGCTGACCTCGGCGATCGGCGGGGACCTCGACGCCGTACTGGCCGCCGCCGAGGACGCGCGCGGCTACCGCAAGCGCTGACCGGACACCGAAGGCCGGGGGGCGGCCCTCCCCCGGGAGGGCCGCCCACCGGCCTTCACGCCGTGGCAGCATCGGGCGCATGGCACCCAGGAAGATCCGCGGTCCGGCCGAGCGGATGCTCGGCTACGCCCGCGTCAAGGAGGCCCGGGACCCGGAGGTCACGGGAGACCGGCTGCGCGAGCTCGCCGGAGACGAGATCATGCCGGTGCGGCTGTACACCGCGCGCAGCTACGCGGCTCCGCCGGACGTCCTGCTCCGGCTGGCGTCCGACGAGGACGACTCCGTGCGGTGGTGCGTCCAGCTGAACCCGGTCGCGGACGACGCGGTGCTCCGGTTCCTGGTCGAGCGGGAGCGGGCGGCCGTGGCGGCCCGGCCCGGGGCGCCCTCCTTCTCCGTGCGCCGGTACGTCGTCCACCATCCCGGCGCCTCTCCGGAGTTGCGGGACGAACTCCTGGCGGAGGGCGCCTGCGCCTGCCCCGGGTTCTGCACCCCGGAGGTCTGGTGCACCCTGACCTCCAGGTGGAGCGGGGCCGCACGGCCCTGAGCCCGCCGCCCGCCGTGGCTGTCGGTGGGGCTTGGTAGAACTGTCGTCGGACGACACGCACGGCCGGGCACCACCCGCCATACCGTCAGGAGCTGGGCGCATGACCATCGGGACCCACCTGAGCGAGCTCGGCGGCCTGCCCGCCTTCGACTTCCCGGGGCCCAAGGACACCCGTACCCTGCCCGAGCCCGCGGCCGTGGCCTGGCGGATCTCGGTGGACACCTACGACGCCGAGGAGGAGTGGCCGCAGGCCTTCGCCCGGTTCACGGAGTCCGTGGACACCCGGCAGGTGCGCGCCCTGATCGTGGGCGGCTGGTCCGAGGCGTACGAGACCTCCAGCGCCGGGATCGTCGAGGCGCTCGCCGGGGCCGCGTCCGACTTCCCCGCGCTGCGGGCGCTGTTCGTCGGTGACATCACCTCCGAGGAGTGCGAGATCTCCTGGATCCAGCAGTCGGACGTGGGCCCGCTGCTGCGTGCGTATCCCGCGCTGGAGGAGTTCGGGGTGCGCGGCGGCGACGGCCTGGCCTTCCCGCCCGTGGAGCACGCCGCGCTGCGCGTCCTGCGCGTCGAGACCGGCGGACTGCGCCGGGAGGTGGTGCGCGGGGTCGCCGCGAGCGAACTGCCCGCGCTCACCGAGCTCGACCTGTGGCTCGGCACGCCCGGGTACGGCGGGGACGCGGAGCCCGGCGATCTGGAGCCGTTCCTGACCGGCGAGCGGCTGCCGTCCCTGCGCCGGCTCGCGCTGCGCAACAGCGAGATCCAGAACGAGGTCGCCGCCGCGGTCGCCACCGCTCCGGTCGTCGAGCGGCTGGAGGTGCTGGACCTCTCCATGGGGCTCCTGGACGACGCGGGCGTCGAAGCGCTGCTGGCCGGCCGCCCGCTCACCCACCTCACCAAGCTCGACCTGCACCACCACTACGTCAGCGAGCCGCTCCGGGAGCGGCTCCGCGCGGCGCTCGCCCCGCACGGCGTGGAGGTCGACCTCGGCGACGTGCAGAGTCCGGATGTGGACGACGAGGCCGAGTACCGCTACATCGCGGTGGCGGAGTGAGCCGTACGGCTCCCGCCCCGGCCTTCGCCGTCGTCGGCAACCCGGGCAACCGCCGGGTCGCCCTCTTCCAGGACGCCGTGCGCGCCGCCGGGCTGCCCGCGGCGCGGGTGGTTCCGTGGCGGGACGTGCTGACCGGCCGGGCCGCCTTCCGGGCGGGCGAGAGCGTACGGATCGACTCCCCCGGCGAGGACCCGGAGGTCGAGCGGCTGCTGCGCGGGGCCGCCGACACCACCCGGGTCGAGGGCTCCGGACGCTGGTACCGCCGTTTCACCGAGGCCGTGCACGCGGTGGCGGCGGGGGTGCGGTCGGCCGGCGGCACCCTGACGAGCGACCCCGACGACCTCGGGGTGCTGTTCGACAAGCGGCTCTGCCACGGGGTGCTGGCGGCCGCCGGGACGCCCGTACCGGCCTCCCCCACCTCGGGACCGGACGCCGTCCGCGCCCCGGTGCGCGGCTGGGAGGAGGTCCGGGCGGTACTCGCCCTCCCCGGATACCGCCGGGCCTTCGTGAAGCTCGCGCACGGCTCCTCGGCCTCCGGGGTGCTCGCGGTGGAGACGGGCTCGGGCGGCCGGATCCGCGCCACCACCTCCGTGGAGCGGGCTCCTTCGGGGGCGCTGCACAACTCGCTGCGCCTGCGGCGGTACGAGGACGAGCGGGTGATCGGCGCCATCGTCGACGCCCTGGCCCCAGACGGCCTGCACATCGAGCGGTGGCTGCCGAAGGCTTCCCAGCAGGGACGCTCCGCCGATCTGCGGGTGGTCGTCATCGCCGGCCGGGCCACCCACGCCGTGGTCCGCACCGCCGCCGGCCCCCTCACGAACCTGCACCTCGGCGGCGCCCGCGGCGACCTCGACGCGGCCGTTGCCGCCGTGACGGCGGCGGGCGGCCGCTGGGAGGCGGACGCGCTCGCCGTCTGCGAGCGGGCGGCGGCCGCCTTCCCGCGCACCCTGTGCGTCGGCGTCGACCTGCTGCCCGCCCTCGGCTGGCGGAACTTCGCCGTGGGCGAGGTCAACGCCTTCGGGGACCTGCTGCCCCGGCTGACGGGACTGCCCGGCTCGCCCGTCGAGGGCCAGGACACCTATGCGGCCCAAGTGGCCGCCGTACGACAGGAACAGCATGTACGCGCCCCCGCCCACCCCTGACATGAACGAGGTCGTCGGCCGTGACGACCTGCTGCTCGTCACCCTCGACACGCTCCGCTACGACGTGGCCGCGCGGCTGGCCGCCGAGGGCCGGATCCCGAACCTGGCGGCGCATCTGCCCGGCGGGGCGTGGGAGCGGCGGCACGCGCCGGGGAGTTTCACCTACGCCTCCCACCAGGCCGTGTTCGCGGGCTTCCTGCCCACCCCCGAGGGGCCGGGCCCGCATCCGCGGCTGTTCGCCGCCCGCTTCCCGGGCAGTGAGACCACCGCGGGCCGCACCTGGGTGTTCGACACCCCGGACCTGGTGTCGGGGCTGGCCGGGGCGGGTTACCGGACCGTGTGCGTGGGGGGCGTCGGCTTCTTCAACAAGGCGGCCGCGCTGGGCTCCGTACTGCCGGGGATGTTCCAGGAGTCGCACTGGGAGCCGGAGTTCGGCGTGGCCTCGCCGACGTCCTTCGAGGCCCAGGTGTCCCGCGCCGAGCAGGTCGTGGCCGGACTGCCGCACGACCGGCGGCTGTTCCTCTTCCTGAACGTGTCGGCGATGCACCAGCCCAATTGGTTCCACTCCCCCGGGGCGACCGCCGAGGGCGGCGACTCCCGGGAGACGCACGCGGCCGCGCTGGAGTACGTCGACCGGCACATCGGGCGGCTCTTCAACGCGATGCGGTCGCGGCGCGGCTGCTTCGCGATCGTCTGCTCCGACCACGGGACCACGTACGGGGACGACGGGTACACCGGGCACCGGCTCGCCCATGAGGCGGTCTGGACGGTCCCGTACGCACAGTTCCACCTGAACCACGAGGAGCCCGGCCCCCGATGACCCCCATAGCCCCTGTGGCCCCTGTAGCCCCTGTGAACGGCCCGACCCCCTACGAGAATTACGTCTACGCCTACCCGCACAAGACGGCGTACCGCGCACTGCCCGAGCCCGCCGAGCTGAGCCGGGAGTGGGCACGGCAGCCCAAGGACGCCCTTTCCCTCTACCTCCACATCCCCTTCTGCGAGGTGCGCTGCGGGTTCTGCAACCTCTTCACCCGGATCGGCGCGCCGGAGGGGCTGACCACGGCCTATCTCGACGCGCTGGAGCGGCAGGCGACCGCGGTCCGGGGCGCGTTGGGCGACGGGGAGCCCGTGCGGTTCGCGGCGGCGGCCTTCGGCGGCGGGACGCCGACCTTCCTGACGGCGTCCGAGCTGGAGCGGCTCTGCGACATCGCGGAGAAGAGGGCGGGCGCCGATCTGCGGGCGGTGCCGCTGTCCGTGGAGGCCTCGCCTGCCACGGCGACGGCGGACCGGCTCACCGTGCTGGCCGACCGGGGTACGACCCGGCTCAGCCTGGGCGTGCAGAGCTTCGTGCCCGCCGAGGCGCGTTCAGCCGTGCGTCCGCAGAAGCGGGCGGACGTGGAGGCGGCGCTGGCCCGGGTCCGGGACGCGGCGATACCGGTCCTGAACATCGACCTGATCTACGGCATCGACGGGCAGACGGAGGAGAGCTGGCGCTACTCGCTGGACGCGGCCCTCGCCTGGCGCCCGGAGGAGCTCTACCTCTACCCCCTGTACGTGCGCCCCCTGACGGGCCTGGGGCGCAGGCCGGGCGAGTCCACGGCCGCCGGGTGGGACGAGCAGCGGCTGCGGCTGTACCGGGCCGGGCGCGACCACCTGCTGGCCGCCGGGTACGAGCAGGTGTCGATGCGGATGTTCCGCCGGACGGACGCGCCCGCGGAAGGCGCCGAGGACTACGCCTGCCAGACCGACGGCATGATCGGCCTCGGCTGCGGGGCCCGCTCCTACACGGCCGAGCTGCACTACTCCTTCGACTACGCGGTCGGCATGAGCGAGATCCGCGGCATCATCGACGACTACGTGAGCCGCCCCGAGGCGGACTTCGCGCGGGCCGGGCACGGCCGCCGGATCGACGCGGAGGAGGCCCGGCGCCGACACCTGCTGCAGTCCCTGCTCCAGGCGCGCGGGATGCCGGTGAGCGAGTACCGGGGGCGGTTCGGGAGCGGCCCGTGGGAGGACTTCCCCACGGAGCTGGCGGCCTTCGCGGAGCGCGGCTGGCTCGTGGACGACGCGGAGCTGCTGCGGCTGACCCCGGAGGGGCTGGCGCACTCGGACGCGGCGGGCCCGGCACTGTTCTCGGCGGACGTGCGGGCCACGATGGCCGCGTACGAGCGCAAGTGACGGGGCGGGAGGGGGCGAGGGCCCGCCGATGGACCTGACCGTGCTCTACCGGGGCCCGCTGTCCTCGTGCGACTACGACTGCCCCTACTGCCCGTTCGCCAAGCGGCGGGACAGCCGGGAGCTGCTGGCGGCCGACCGGGCCGCCCTGGAACGGTTCGCCGGCTGGGCGGCCGGCAACACCGGCGACCGGCTGTCCGTCCTGTTCACCCCGTGGGGGGAGGGCCTGGTCCGCTCCTGGTACCGGCGCGCCCTGGTGGAGCTGTCGCACCTCCCGCACGTGCGCCGGGTCGCGATCCAGACCAACCTGAGCGGCCGCACCGGCTGGACCGCCGAGGCCGACCGGGACACGCTCGCGCTGTGGTGCACGTACCACCCGGGGCAGACCCCGTACGACCGCTTCCTGGGCAAGTGCCGGGACCTGGCCGCCGCCGGGGTGCGGTTCAGCGTGGGCGTGGTCGGCCTGCCCGAACACCTCGCGGAGGCCCGCCGGCTGCGCGCCGCGCTGCCGCCCGAGGTGTACCTGTGGGTGAACGCGGCGGAGGGCCACGCGTACACCGATCCGGAGGCGGCCGACTGGACCGCCCTGGACCCGCTCTTCCCGTTCAGCCGCCACCCGCACCGCTCGGCGGGCCTGCCGTGCCGCACGGGCGCCTCGGTGATCTCGGTGGACGGCGCCGGCGCGGTCCGCCGCTGCCACTTCGTCAAGGCGGAGCTGGGCAACCTCTACGACGGCTCCTACCGGGCCGCCCTGCGCCCGCGCGGCTGCCCGCTGGCGGTCTGCGACTGCCACATCGGCTACGTCCACCTGGAGACGCTCCCGCTCTACGACGTCTTCGCGGGCGGCGTCCTGGAGCGGATCCCGGCGTCGCTCCCGGCGTCGGCCCCGGCGTCGGCCCCGGCGTCGCTCCCGGCGTCGGCTCCGGCCGCCTCCCCGTAGCAGAAGACCGGCGGATGCCCCGTACCGCCGTCCCGAATGGTGGAACGGGTGTCTCGCCCGTCCCGCCTCCCTTCGTCTATGCTCCGCGCCATGGCCGTCACCCAGCGCCTCCTGTCGCGCTCCTGTTGTCCCCGCTGACGCCCGCCTGCTCCGACGCACCCGCTCCGACCGCCCGCCCGCCCCGCGGCCGACGTCTCCGTCGCCCCGGCCCGCCCCCGCGGTCCCACGGTCCCGCCGCATCCCCCGTACCGTCGTGCATACGATTCCGCTTCCGCCTACACCCCGGCGGCCCCCGCCTCCCGAAGGAGACCGTTCACCATGAGCAGCAGCCCCGCCCTCCTCGACGTCGGCCAGGCCCACGCCCGCCGCACCGAGTTCCGGATCGTCGATGTCCGCACCCCCGGCGAGTACGCCTCCGGCCACCTCCCCGGCGCGCTGAACATCCCCCTCGACCGGATCGGCCGCTCCCTGCCCGAGCTGCGCGAGGCCGCCGAGGAGCAGGAGCTGCTGCTGGTGTGCGCCTCGGGGACCCGCTCGCAGAACGCGGCCCGGACCCTGGCCGGGCACGGCATCGCGGCCACCAGCCTGACCGGCGGCACCACCTCCTGGTCGGCGCACGGGCACCCGCTCGACTACCCCGCCCAGGGGCCCCGCCGGGTCTGGGCCATGGAGCGTCAGGTCCGGTTCGCCGCGGGCTCGCTCGTCCTCCTCTGCCTGCTCCTCGGCCTGCTGGTGCACCCGGCGTTCGAGCTGCTCAGCGCCGGGATCGCGGCCGGGCTGGTCTTCTCCGCCCTCACCGACACCTGCGGCATGGCCGTGATCCTCGGCCGACTGCCCTTCAACCGCCGCCGGTAGCCTCCCCCGATCCCGCACCTGCCCGGCATCTGGGACGATTCCGTCCAGGATCCGGACTCCGCTTGTCGATACCGCCCGGACACCGACAGGATGCACCCCATGGCCCCCGTTCTCGTATCGCGCCGTCACGTAGACCTTCTGCGCGTGTCGACCATGCTCTGTCGGGCTGCCGTCCCCCGTACGCACGGCTGTTGATCTCACCGATCCGCCGCATCTGACGCCGTACGGATGAGTCCGCGCCTCTCGGCGCACCCTTCACCACGCGCTTGACCGTGCGCTCCACCGCGCGCTCTTCACCGCGCTCTTCACCGCACCGTTCTCGGCGGCCGCAGCCCTTGCCACAGGGCCGATCCCGGCCACGCCTCCGGTCGCGCGGACTCCCGCACTCCTGCCCGCACTTCCCCGTACCCGTGCCACCGCCGCCCGCAGCCCCGCTCCTCGCGCGGCGGTGCGCGTCACGCTGCTCCGACGAGGTTTCGCCATGCCCGAGAATCCGCTCCTGCTGCACTGGTTCCTGCCCACCGGCGGGGACGGCCGCGACCCCGGCGGGGTCACCGCCGTCCAGGGGCGCAGCCGCGGTGCCACCCGCCGCCCCGCTGACGTCCCGTACCTCGCGCAGGTCGCCCGCGCCGCCGAACAGGCCGGGTTCCATTCGCTGTTGACCCCGGTGGGGCTCGGCTGCGTCGACCCGTGGATCCTGACGGCCGCGCTCGCGCAGCACACCACCAGGATCGGCTTCCTCGTGGCGTTCCGCGCGGGGTTCGCGAGCCCGACGCTGATCGCCCAACAGGCGGACGCCTTCCGCCGGTTCGCCGGTGGTCGGCTCGGGTTGAACGTGGTGACGGGCGGCGATCCCGCCGAGCAGCGGGCCTACGGGGACCGGCTGGCGCACGACGAGCGCTACGCCCGCACCGGCGAGGTCATGGCCGTGCTGCGGGACCTCCTGGACGGCAAGTCCGTGGACCACGAAGGCGCCCACCTGCACGTCGAGGGGGCCCGTCTCACGGATCCGGAGCTGCGCCACCCGGTCCCGCTGTACTTCGGCGGAGCATCGCCCGCCGCCGAGGAGGTCGCCGCCCGGCAGGCGGACGTACAACTGCTGTGGGGCGAGCCGCCGTCGGCCGTCGCCGCATGCATCGGCCGACTGCGCGAGCGGGCCCGCGCGGTCGGCCGCACGATCCGCTTCGGGCTGCGGCTGCACGTCATCAGCCGGGACTCCGCCGCCGAGGCCTGGGCGGAGGCCGACCGGATCCTCGCCGGACTGGATCCGGCGGCGGTCCGGGCGAGCCAGGAGCGGTTCGCCGCCATGGACTCCACCGGGCAGGCCCGGATGGCGGCCCTGCACGGCGGGGTCGTGGACGCCGGACGGCTGACGGTGGCGCCGAACCTGTGGGCGGGCATCGGGCTGGTCCGCGAGGGCGCGGGGACGGCCCTGGTCGGCTCGCACGACGAGGTCGCGGCGCGCCTGGCGGAGTACCGGGCCCTGGGTGTGGACGAGTTCATCCTGTCCGGCTATCCGCACCTCGAAGAGGCCTACCGGGTGGGCGAAGAGGTCGCCCCGCGCCTGCGCGCCCTGACCGGGGCGGCGGCCGCGTGACCGCGCTCAGTACGGAGTCCCGGCCCCGACTCGCTCCGTCCGGCGCCTCCTCGGCCCCCGCACCGCGGTCCCGGGCCCGGATCCGGGAGGCGCTGCGCTGGAGCGCGCTGCGCCTCCTCGCCCTCGCCGTGCTGCTCGCCGCCTGGCAGGCGGCGGTGGCGGCCGAGCTGTGGCCCAGGGTGCTGGTCCCCTCGCCCGGCGAGGTGTGGCGGCAGTTCCTGCTGGCGTCCACCACGCACGACGGGGTCCGCGGCTACGGCGGCCACCTGCTGGTCGAACACCTCGGGGTGAGTCTGGGCCGCATCGGCACCGGCTCCGCGTACGCCGTGCTGGCCGGGGTGCCCCTGGGGCTGCTGATCGGCACCGTCCGGCCGCTCGCGGTGGTGCTGGAGCCGGCCGTGACCTTCCTGCGCACCCTGCCGCCGCTCGCGTACCTCTCGCTGCTCGTCATCTGGTTCGGCATCGACGAGGCCCCCAAGATCTGGCTGCTGGTGATCGCCGCGCTGCCGCCGATCGCCGCGGCCACGGCGGCGGCCGTACGCACCGTGCCGGGCGAACTCGTCGAGGCGGCACGGGCTTTGGGCTCCGGTCCGACGTCCCTGCTGCTGTCCGTGCGGCTGCCCGCCGCGCTGCCCGAGATCCTCACCGGCATCCGGATCGCCGTCGGGGTCGCGTACACCTCCGTCGTGGCGGCGGAGACCATCAACGGCGTGCCCGGCATCGGCGGCATGATCCGCGACGCCCAGCGCTACAACCAGACGGCCCTGGTGATCGCCGGCATCATCGCCATCGGGCTGTCCGGGATCGTGCTCGATGCCCTGCTCCGGGGGATCGAGCGGTTCGCCGTCCCCTGGCGCGCCCGCACCTGACCGACGCCGGTCCCCCACTTCTTCCCCCGTACCCTTCCTCACCCTTGGAGTTCCGCCATGCCCGGAAACGCATCCCGCCGCACCCTGTTGCTGGCCGCCGCCGTCGCCCTGACCGCCTCCACCACCGTCGCGTGCGGGGCGGACGGGGGCGGGCCGGCGGCCGGGCCGGGACGGACCACCGTGCGGATCGCCTACCAGGCGATACCCAACGCCGACCTGATCGTGAAGAACCAGCGGCTGCTGGAGCAGGCCCTGCCGGACGCCGACGTGAAGTGGGTGAAGTTCGAGTCCGGCGGTGACGTCAACACGGCCGTGATCGCCGGTTCGGTGGACCTGGGCCTGGCCGGGTCGAGCACCGTCACCAAGGGCCTGTCGGCCCCGCTGAACATCCCGTACAAGGTGGTGTGGATCCACGACCTGATCGGGGACAACGAGGCACTGGTCGCCAAGCCGGGGATCGGCTCGGTCAAGGACCTGGCCGGGAAGAAGGTGGCCACGCCCTTCGGCTCCACCGCCCACTACTCGCTGCTCGCCGCGCTGAAGGCCGCCGGGGTGGACGCGTCGGCCGTGCAGACCATCGACCTCCAGCCGCAGGACGCCCTCGCCGCCTGGAAGCGCGGGGACATCGACGCGGCGTACGTGTGGACGCCGACGCTGAGCGAGCTGGCCAAGGACGGGAAGGTGCTCGTCACCAGCCGGCAGCTCGCGGAGCAGGGCAAGCCGACCGCCGACCTGGGTGTGGTGACGAACGCGTTCGCGGCCGCGCACCCGGAGGTGGTCACGGCCTGGATCAAGGCTCAGGACCAGGCCGTCGGGCAGGCCCGTACCGCCCCCGACCAGGCCGCGAAGTCCATCGGGGCGGAGCTCGGGCTGCCGCCGCAGGAGGCGAAGCGCCAGCTCTCGGAGCTGGTGCTGCTGAGCGCGAAGGAGCAGACCGGCCCCGACTACCTCGGCACGCCCGGCGCCCCCGGAAAGCTGGCGGCGACCCTGCGCGACGCGGCCGTCTTCCTGAAGGAGCAGAAGAAGGTGGACTCCGTCCCGGACGAGGCCGCCTTCGGCCGGGCCCTCGCGGTGGAGGAGCTCGGCCGTGCCGCGCACTGAACCCGCCGTCGGCGACGTCGTGGACCTCTCCGCGGTGTCGGTGCGCTACGGACCGGCGAAGCAGCCCGTGACGGTGCTCGACGCGGTGGACCTACGGGTCCGCGCAGGCGAGTTCGTCGTCCTCGTCGGCCCCTCCGGCTGCGGCAAGACCACCCTGCTGCGGGTGATCGCCGGCTTCGCCCGCCCCGCCTCGGGCGCCGCCCTGGTCCGGGGCGCCACCCCGCGCCCCGGACGGGGCGCGGGGGTGGTGTTCCAGCAGCCCAGGCTGTTCCCGTGGCGCACCGTCGGCGGGAACCTCGGCTTCGCGCTGGCCCGCCACGGGGTACCGCGGTCCCAGCGGCCGGGCCGGATCGCCGAGTTGCTGGACCGGGTGGGTCTGTCCGGTATGGTCGGCCGCCACACCTGGGAGCTGTCCGGCGGCCAGCAGCAGCGGGTGGCGCTGGCGCGCGCCCTGGCGGCGGAGCCCGAACTGCTGTTGATGGACGAGCCGTTCGCCGCTCTGGACGCGCTGACCCGGGAGCGCCTCCAGGAGGAGGTCCGCTCACTGGCCGGACGGCTCGGCACGACCGTGCTGTTCGTGACGCATTCGGTCGAGGAGGCGGTACTGCTGGGATCCCGTGTCCTGGTGATGGCCGCGGGTCCCGGCGGCGGCCGGGTCGTGACGGACCTGCCCGTGGCGCTCCCCCGCGACCCGGCCACGGACGTCGCGGGGTTGCGGGCCTCCCCCGAGTTCGCGCGGCTGCGCGGCCGGCTGGCCCTGGCGCTGCGCCCGGGCTGACCGGCGAACGGGACGACCGGCGTACGAGCCGGTCGGCGACCGGGCTGCCGGGCACCCGGCCCTCACACCTGGCCCGCCGCCAGGCTGCCACCGCCCAGGGTGAGCGCGGTGTTCACCAGGCCGACGTGGCTGAACGCCTGCGGGAAGTTGCCGAGTTGGCGTCCGGAGACGGGGTCGTACTCTTCGGCGAGGAGTCCCACGTCGTTGCGTACGGCCAGCAGCCGCTCGAAGAGCTCCCGCGCCTCCTTCTCCCGGCCGGTCAGGTGCAGCGCGTCGGTCAGCCAGAACGAGCAGGCGAGGAAGGCCCCTTCGTCGCCGGGCAGGCCGTCCACCGAGAGCCCCTCGGTGCTGTAGCGGCGGACCAGGCCGCTGCGGCCCAGTTCCTCGCGCACGGCGTCGACCGTGCCGATGACGCGGGGGTCCTCGGGCGGCAGGAAGCCGACCCGCGGGATGAGGAGGGTGGCCGCGTCCAGCTCGCGGGAGCCGTAGTACTGGGTGAAGGTGCGCCGCTCCGGGTCGTAGGCGTTCTCGCACACGTCGTGGTGCACGGCCTCCCTCATGGCGCGCCAGCGGTGCACGTCGCCGGGCAGTTTGGGGTTGAGCTCCAGGGTGCGCACGGCCCGGTCGGCGGCGACCCACGCCATCACCTTGGAGTGCGTGAAGTGCCGGCGCGGGCCGCGCACCTCCCACAGGCCCTCGTCGGGGCGGCGCCAGTTCTGCTCCAGGAAGTCGAGGAGTGCGAGCTGGATCTTCCAGGAGTGCCACTCGGCGGGGAGGCCGTTGGAGCGGGCCAGGTACAGGGAGTCGAGGACCTCCCCGTACACGTCGAGCTGGAGCTGGTCGACGGCCGCGTTGCCGACGCGGACCGGCGCGGAGGAGGCGTACCCCTTCAGCCAGGGCAGCTCGCTCTCCGGGATGCGCCGCTCGCCGCCGATCCCGTACATGATCTGCAGGTCGGCCGGGTCGCCCGCGACGGCCCGCAGCAGCCAGGCCCGCCAGGCGCGGGCTTCGTCGAGGTAACCGGTGGCCAGCAGGGAGCCGAGGGTGAGGGTGGAGTCGCGGAGCCAGCAGAAGCGGTAGTCCCAGTTGCGGACGCCGCCGAGCTCCTCGGGCAGGGAGGTGGTCGCGGCTGCGGCGATGCCGCCCGTCGGGGCGTAGGTGAGGGCCTTGAGGGTGATCAGGGAGCGGATCACCGCATCCCGGTAGGGGCCGTCGTAGGTGCACCGGCCGGTCCACTCCCGCCAGTCGGCGAGGCTCTGGTCCAGGGCGGCGTACGGGTCCAGCGGCTCGGGGCGCGGCTCGTGCGAGGGGTGCCAGGTGAGCACGAAGGCGACGCGCTCGCCGGGGGCCACGGTGAACTCGGAGCGGGTGCTCAGGTCCTCGCCCCAGGTGCGCACCGGGGGTTCGCTGCGCAGCCATGCCGCGTCGGGGCCGGCGACGGCAACGCGGTCGCCCTCGCGGGCGCCGTCGCAGCGGCGGACCCAGGGCACGACGTGCCCGTAGTCGAAGCGCAGGCGCAGGGTGCTGCTCACGGTCGATTCGCCGGTGAGTCCTTCGACGATCCGCATCAGGTCGGGCGCGATGTCGCGCTGCGGCATGAAGTCGATGACCTTGAACGAGGCGCCGTCCTCGGTCTCCCAGAAGGATTCCAGGACGAGCGTGCCGTCGACGTAGGCGCGGCGGGCGCAGCGCGCGGAATCGGGGGCGGCGGCCGGGGCGATGCGCCAGTGGCCGTTCTCCTCGTCTCCGAGGAGGGAGGCGAAACAGGCGGCCGAGTCGAAGCGGGGCAGGCACAGCCAGTCGATGGACCCGTCGCGGCCGACCAGTCCACTGGTCATCAGGTCGCCGATGAGTGCGTAGTCTTCGATGGGTTGTGTCATTTAGGGCACTTTCCCCCGAATGCCCGCACTCAATCAGCCCGCATGGGTCCCCGCGCGGAGCCGCCCCCGGGGCCGCTCAGTTCCGTACGAGGAGCAGCACGCCCGCGGTCACGACGCCGAGGCCGACCGCGAGGGCGCCGTGGGCGAGGCGGTGGCCGCGCAGGACGGGCAGGAAGCGGTCGACGGCGTACCGGCCGGGGCCGGTGAGCGCGAGGGCGGCGGCGCCGGCGGTGAGCAGGAGCTCGTACTCGATGCCCTGCGGGGCGAAGAAGGAGCCGGCTCCGTGCACGGCGATCGCGTTGATCATGGTGCCGACCAGGGCGGCGCCCGCCAGCGGGGTGAGCAGGCCGAGGACGAGGCCGAGCCCTCCGAGGGTTTCGGTCAGGCCGGCGAGGACCGCCATGGCGTCGCCCGCCGGATATCCGCTGGCGGTGAAGAACTGGCCGGTGCCGCTGATGCCGCCGCCGCCGAACCAGCCGAAGAGCTTCTGGGCGCCGTGGGCGGCCATGGTCAGGCCGAGGACCACGCGCAGGAGGAGCAGGCCGACGTCGTGGGCGGGGGTGGACAGGGCCGGGGCGGAGGCGCCCGCGAGGGGCGCGGCCGGTTCGCCGGTCCGCGGCTTCGGCGTGGTGACGGAGGGGCTGGTCATGGGGGTGTCCTTCCGGTCGGGCGGCCCGAGGGGCAGGTTGTTCAAATTCGAACCACTCCACCCGACCATAGCCCCGCATCCGCAGCTGATTCAAATTGGAACGTCACGTGTAGCCTGGATCCATGGCTTTGGCTGAAACGAAATGGCTGGACGACCGCGAAATGCGCGCCTGGCAGGGGTTCCTCGCCGCTTCCGCGCTGGTCAACCGCCGCCTCGATCAGCAGCTCAAGGACGACTCCGGGCTGTCCCACCCGCAGTACGAGATCCTCGTACGGCTCGCCGGGGCGCCGGAGGGCGAGCTGCGCATGACGGAGCTCGCCAACGGCCTGGTCAACTCCAAGAGCGGCCTCACCTACCAGGTGACCCAGCTGGAGAAGGCGGGCCTCGTCCGCCGCCGCACCTGCCCGTCCGACGTCCGCGGGATATACGCCGTCCTCACCGAGACCGGCCGCGCCCGGCTGACGGAGGCCGCACCGGGGCACGTGACCACGGTCCGGGAGGTTCTGGTGGACGTCCTCACCCCCGAACAGCTCGACGCGCTCGCGGACGGGCTCGGCGAGGTCGGCCGCCGGCTCCGGGCGCAGGGCGCCTGATGGACACGGCGACCTTCTGGCTCATCGTGGCGGCGGTGGTGGCGGCCGGCCTGGCGGTCACGGCGGCCGTGCTCCTCGTACGGGTCTTCGCGGCCCGCCGGCTCCTGCGCGACGCGGGCATCCCGCTGCGCGACAAGGCCCTGTTCTGGGCCGCCGTGGCGTACACGGTCTCCCCGGTGGACCTGATCCCGGACCCGGTCTACCTGGACGACATCGGCATCCTCCTCCTGGCCCTCCGCTCCCTCCACGCGGCAGCCTCGGCGGCCCGCCCGCCCAAGGAACTCGACGCGGCGTAGGCCCATCCGCGCCGGCCGGCTCAGCGCACCCCGCGCGGGCGGAACTGGACGCTGATGCGGGGGCCCACCCGGCGGGCCGTCTTGGGGACGGCGTGTTCCATCGTGCGCTGGCAGGAGCCGCCCATCACCACCAGGTCACCGTGGCCCAGGGGGAGGCGGAGCAGGGTGGGACCGCCGTCGCGGGGGCGCAGGACCAGGTCGCGGGGGTCGCCCACCGAGAGGATCGCGACCATCGTGTCCTCGGTGGCGGAGCGGCCGGTGCGGTCGCCGTGCCAGGCGACGCTGTCGCGTCCGTCGCGGTAGAGGCACAGGCCCGCCGTGGTGAAGGGTTCGCCCAGCTCGGGGGCGTAGTGGCGGCTCAGCACGGCCCGGGCCCCGGTGAGGGCGGGGTGCGGCAGCGGGTCCCCCTCGCCGTAGTGGGCCAGGAGGCGGGGGACCGCCACCTCCCGCTCGTACATCTGCCGGCGCTCGGCGTGCCACGGGACGTCCGACGCGAGCCGTTCGAACAGCGCGTCGGCGCCCGTCAGCCAGCCCGGCAGGTGGTCCACCCAGGCGCCGGCGCCCAGTTCCTCGCGCCGGACGCCCACCAGTGGACCGAGCCGGATCTCGTCGCTCTGATCGAAGAGCGAGCCCTGGAGTGCGTGCATGGGTCCAGGATAACGCGCGATTCGAACA
The DNA here is from genome assembly GCF_056428985.1 of Streptomyces sp. CA189. Classification (NCBI taxonomy): domain Bacteria; kingdom Bacillati; phylum Actinomycetota; class Actinomycetes; order Kitasatosporales; family Streptomycetaceae; genus Streptomyces; species Streptomyces sp. CA189. The sequence continues at coordinate 154,869 of NZ_JBWJVM010000013.1, forward strand.
TATGCACGAGAGGCGGGGCGGGTGAGCCCGCCCCGCCTCCTCACTCCCCTACTTCAGGTAGGGCCCGGTGGCGCCCACCTTGCCGGGAGCGGCGTTGCTGCCGCCCAGGTCGAGCACGTAGACGCGCAGGTTGCCCTTGCCGGGGGCCGGGACGGACAGGGTGCCGCCGGTGACGGTCTTGACGTCGCCGGTGACCGCGTCCTTGTACGTGCCGTTCGGTACGCCGGCGTAGGTGGCGGACCCGGTGACGGTCACCAGGGCGAAGCTGTCCACTCCGGTGGCGGTGTCGGTGTAGCGCCGCTTGAAGGCCATGCCGCCCGAGACGCCCTCGGTGGAGTACTGGCCCATCTGGAGCGCGGGCACGGCGCGGCGGATCTCGTTCAGCCGCTGGAGGTGTTTGACCAGCGGGGATTCGAGGGTGGCGGCGACGGGTCCGGTGGCGGTGGCGACCTTCGAGAAGTCGGAGGCGGTGACCGATCCCGCGATCTTGTCCCCGAAGTACGCGCGGCCGGTGCCGGCGAGCGGGCAGGTCGGGCCGCAGTCGATCTGCTTTCCGGCCTGGAACTCGATCTCGGAGCCGTAGTACAGGGTCGGGATGCCGCGGAAGGTCCACATCAGGGCCGTGTTCTCGGCCCAGGCGTCGGTTCCCCCCGCGTAGCGGGTGGAGGATTTGCCGGGACCGAAGTCGTGGCTGTCCACATAGACGACGTTGTAGGTGGCGTCGTTGTAGCTGTCGTCGGAGTCCTTGCCGTTCTGGAAGGCGTTGTTCGCGTCCCCGAAGTTCATGTGCATGCGCATGTCGATGACGTTCATGCCGGAGAACCTGCTGTGGTCGGGGGCGTGGTAGAGGTTGCCGTTGAGGAAGGCATTGGTGCTGGTCGGCTGCTTGGCCGGGTCGTTGTCGGTCGTGTACTGCTGGACGGCGGCGGTGGCGTCATCCGCGCTGTACGTCGCGGACTCCTTCCAGGTGTAGTACTGCGCGGACTGGTTGGCCGAGCCGCGGTTCCACTTGTCGTTGACGAAGGAGCCGACCTCGCCGAAGACGTAGAAGTCCTCGGCCTTCTGGGCGCCGAACTGCTGGGCCACGCGCTGCTGGATGGCGGGCAGGAAGCGCCGGTTCCAGGTGACGCGGGGGATGTGCACGGCCGTGTCGACCCGGAAGCCGTCGACGCCCATGTCGATGTACTTGTTGTAGGCGCCGATGAGGTAGTTCTGGACGGCCGGGTTCTCGGTGTTGAAGTCCGCGAGGTCCTCGTGGATCCAGCAGGAACGGGCGTCCTCACCCTCCCAGTTGCCGATCCAGCACTGGTGGAACAGGGCCTTGGGGAACATCCCCGAGGTCGGGTTCGGCCACTGGCAGTTGTAGATGGTGTAGCCCTCGGCGCTCTTGTACGGGGTGGCCGCGCCCCAGTTGACGCAGGTGTTCCCGGCCGGCTCGGCGGTCGACCACAAGTCGCCGTTGTAGTACGACTTTCCGCTCTTGGGGTCGACGGTGAGGCCGTCGTACTCGAAGCCGGCCTGCTTCTCGTCGTAGTACCAGGACCACTGGGCGTCGCGCACGCCGAAGACGGTGGGGGTGAACAGGCCCTTGGCTCCCCAGCGGGCGCTGTGGTTGTAGACCACGTCCTGGTAGATCTTGACGCCCTTGGCGTGGGCGGCGTTGATGAGGTCCTGGTAGGAGGCGCCCGCCGATTCCAGGCGGGGGTCGACCTTGTAGAAGTCGTAGCCGTGATAGCCGTGGAAGTCGTAGTCGGAGCGGTTCAGCACGACCGGGGTGATCCAGATCGCGGAGAAGCCGAGGGCTTTGACGTAGTCCAGCTTCTCGACGAGGCCCTTGAAGTCCCCGCGGAACATCGGGTCGTTGTTGGCGGCGTTCCCGGACTTCACGTGCTGGCTGCCGCCCCGGTTGTTGGCGCTGTCGCCGTCGTTGAAGCGGGCGGTGAGCACGAAGTAGATCGGGTCCTTGCGCGGGTCACCGCCCAGCGGCGCGGATCCTGCCGGAGCCGGGGGCCGGGTGCCCGTGGTGGCCACGGCCTCGGCGGAGGAGGCCGAGAGGTTCCCGGCGGCGTCCACGGCCTTGACCGTGTAGCTGTAGGCGGTGCGCTCCTCCAGACCGGATTCGGTGAGGACCGTGGAGGTGACGGAGGTGACGACGGATCCCTTGGTGCCGCCCGAGCGGGTGACCTGGTAGCCGGTCACCCCCCGGTCGTCGGTGGCGGCGTCCCAGGTCACGACGGTGGACACGTCGGTGGCCGCGGCCCGCAGGTTCGCGGGCGCGGTGGGCGCGATGGTGTCGGGGACGACGGCGGCGCACGGGTCGGCGGCGTTCGCGGTGACCGTGGTGTCCTTCACCGTGGACAGACCCGCGCCGAGGGCGTAGTTCCTGCCGTTGTTGTTGTCCCAGGTGCCGTTGCCGTTGTTGAAGGTGGCGGCGAGTCCGGCGGCCGATCCGAGCGGGACCGTCTTCTTCACCCAGCCCGTGCAGGCCGGGTCCATCCCGGCGCCGGGGACGGTGGTCCAGGCGCCGCCGGTCGGGGCCCAGTGCAGGTTGACGGTCGACCAGCCGACGGTCGTCGTCGAGTAGTAGACGGTGGCGCTCGCGCCGGTACCGGTGCCGGGGTCCGCGGCGCAGGGGTCGCTGTGCGCCACGACCCCGTCCTTGACGGTGATGACCCCGGTGCCCAGGGCGTAGTTCTTGCCCCCGTTGTTGTCCCAGGTCCCCTGGCCGTTGTTGAAGGTCGCCTGGAGCCCGGCGGCCGCGCCGAGGCTGACGGTCTTCTTCACCCAGTCGGTACAGGCGGCTTCCATGCCGGCGCCGGGGACGGTCGTCCAGCTCCCGCCGTCGGGTGCCCAATGCAGGTTGTACGCAGTCCAGTTGCGCGTCCTGGTGTAGTAGAAGACCGTCGCCGTGCCGTCGCCTGCCGCCGTCGCGGCAGCGGGGGTGGGGGTGGCGGCGGGGGCGGGCGCGGCCTCGGCGAGGGAGGCTCCGGCGGCCGGCAGCGCGGCCGCCAGGCATCCCGCGACAGCCAGGGCCAGGGCTGTGGACCGCCCTCTGGGATGTGAGCGCGTGCGTGATCTCAAGGTCTGCTCCTCGAAACAGGGCCCAACAGCCCTGCGGCTCCGCGGCATTGAAAACTTGCCGCAAGGTTTTGCGGGGAGGTTATCCACCTGTCACCAGCGCGTGAACCCCTTGTGAACCGAAAATCTCGCAACTGGGCACGCCTTGACGACCTCCCGGGACCCTTTATGGGGAGAACTACCGCAATGGCTTGCAGAAAATTTCCGTGCGTAGGCACAGGCGCAGGCGAGGATCCGCACCGAGGCCGGGAGGACCGGGGAGGGCGGGCGGCGCCGAGGATGGGCCGGGGGCCGACCAGAAGAGGGCCGGGCCGGGCAAAGATCGATAAGTCGACACAGATGACGTACGTGCCCACGCGGACGGCGGCCGCCGAAGCTGCCGGGCCGGGCGAAGCCTCAGGGACCGGCCACCGATGCTTCGCCCCCGCCCGCTCCTACCGGCCGCCGCGCAGGGTTTCGATCTCGCGGCGTTCGCGCTTCGTCGGGCGGCCCGCGCCGCGGTCGCGGATGCCGACCACCGCCGCCTCCACCGGGGTCGGCGGCGGCGGGCTGTTGTCGGTCAGGCATTCCGCCGCAGCCGGGGCGCCGACCCGCTTGGACACCGGGCGCCGGACCACCACGATGCGCTCGCGCCCCGCGTGGAAGAGGCGCACCTCGTCCCCGGCCCGCACCGCCTGCGCCGGCTTCGCGCGCTCCCCGTTGACCCGCACATGTCCCGCCCGGCACGCCGTGGCGGCGATCGCCCGCGTCTTCGTCAGCCGGACCGACCAGATCCACACGTCGACCCGCGCCGACCCCGATCCCGTACCCGCGGTTCCCTCTTCAGCCATGCCCCCGACTCTAGCGAGGCGAGCTGGGCGGGCCGAGCCCCGTCGAAACGGAATGGTTTTTGGCGGTTACGACAAGAGCGGGGGTATCTGCCATGGATATCATCCCAATAGAATTGCAAATGCGCCACACGTGGCCCTACCTTGTCGCACATGCAGTCCTACACCATCGGTCAGGCGGCACGCCTGCTGGGCGTCAGCCCGGACACCGCACGCCGCTGGGCCGACGCCGGCCGCGTCACGACCCATCGCGACGAGAGCGGTCGCCGGCTGATCGACGGCCGCGCGCTGGCCGCCTTCTCCGTCGAGGTGGCGCAGGGGGCCCACACCGAGGACGGCGAGACCTACACCTCGGCGCGCAACGCCTTCCCGGGCATCGTCACCGCCGTCAAGCTCGGCGACGTGGCCGCCCAGGTCGAGATCCAGGCCGGTCCCCACCGCCTGGTCTCCCTGCTCACCCGGGAGGCCGTCGACGAGCTCGGGCTCCAGGTCGGCATGCGGGCCACCGCCCGCGTGAAGTCCACCAGCGTGCACATCGACCGCGCCTGACCCCGGGACCGCCGCCCGGTTCAACCCCGCTCACCACCACGCGTCCCCACCCGCTCCGCCCGTCCCCGGCGCGGGTCACCACCGCGCGGACCCGGCACCAGGCCGGCCGCCGACCCGACCGAGGAGCACCAGCTCATGTCCCCGTTCCTGCCGCTTAACCGCCGTACCGCCGCGCTGACCCTCTCCGCCGCCCTCCTCGTGCCGGCCCTCGCCGCCTGCGGCAGCAGCGACGACAAGAACCTGACGGTGCTCGCCGCCACCTCCCTCACCGACGTCTTCAAGACGGCCGGCGCCGCGTACGAGAAGGCGCACCCGGGCACCAAGCTCACCTTCTCCTTCGCCGGTTCGCAGGAGCTCGCCGCGCAGGTCAAGCAGGGCTCCCCGGCCGACGCCCTGGTCACCGCCGACACCAAGACGATGGACGGCCTGAAGGCCGAGACCAACGACCCGGCCGTCATCGCCAAGAACCGCCTGGTCATCGCGACCGGCAAGGGCAACCCGTTCAAGGTCGCCGCGCTCAAGGACCTCGCCGACACCAAGATCAAGGTCGTGCTGGCCGCGCCCGAGGTCCCGGTGGGCCGCTACAGCAAGCAGATCCTCGACGCCCAGAAGATCGAGGTGAAGCCGGTCTCCCAGGAGCCCAACGTCCGCGCCGTGCTGAGCAAGGTCGAGCTGGGCGAGGCCGACGCCGGTCTCGTCTACAAGACCGACACCCTCAAGTCCGGTGACAAGGTCGTCGTCGTGGACATCCCGGACGCCGATAACGCCGTGGCCTCGTACCCGGCCGCCACGCTCAAGGGCTCCAAGAACGCCAAGGACGCGGCCGCGTTCGTCGCCTGGCTGAGCACCCCGGAGGCGCAGAAGATCCTCCAGGACGCGGGCTTCCAGAAGGCGTGACCGCCTGCCGAGTCCGGTGACGGAGAGGGACTGCCTGGTCCGGGGGGACGGGCAGTCCCTCTCCGTTTCCCTCCCGCCCCATTACGCTTCACACGCCGCCCGGCCGTCCCGACGTACCCGGCGGCGCCCCGACACCCCCGGCCAGGAACCCACATGAGCAGACTCCGTACCCGCCGTGCCCGGCCCCCCGTGGCCCTGGCGCTCCCCGCGCTGCTCGCCGTGGCGTTCCTGCTGATGCCGCTCGTCGGCATCCTCACCCGCACCCACTGGAGCGATCTCGGCTCGCACCTGACCAGCCCCGGTGTGGTCGAGGCGCTCCGGCTCTCGCTGGTCGTGTCCCTGTGGGCGCTCGGCTTCTCCCTCCTCCTGGGGGTGCCGCTCGCCTGGCTGCTGGCCCGGGTCGAGTTCAAGGGCAAGGCGCTGGTGCGCTCGCTGGTCCTGCTCCCCATGGTGCTGCCGCCCACGGTCGGCGGTGTGGCCCTGCTGCTCGGTTTCGGCCGGCGCGGGCTGCTCGGACCCTGGCTGGAGGGCACCTTCGGCATCACGCTGCCCTTCCACACCTCCGGCGCGGTCGTCGCCGCCACCTTCGTCGCCATGCCCTTCCTCGTGATCAGCCTGGAGGGCGCGCTCGGCGGGCTCAAGCCGAGCTACGAGGAGACCGCCGCCTCCCTCGGTTCCACACCGCTGCGCGTGTTCTTCACCGTGACGCTGCCGATGGTGGCCCCGGGGCTGGTCGCCGGAGCCGCGCTGACCTGGGCGCGGGCGCTCGGCGAGTTCGGCGCCACCATCACCTTCGCGGGCAACCTCCCGGGCACCACCCAGACCCTGCCGCTCCAGGTCTACCTGCTGCTCCAGGACCAGCCCGAGGCCGCCACCTCCGTGTCCCTGCTGCTGCTCGCGATCGCCATGGCCGTACTCATCGCCCTGCGCGGGAGGTGGACGGGAACCCCCGTCGCCCGCAAGGACCCCGGTGCGTCAGTGGTCGCCGAGGAGGCCGCCGGCCCGGATCCCGTGAGCCCCGTACCGCCCGGGCCCCCGTTCTCCCCCGGGTTCCCGTCGCCCTCGCCCTCGGAGCCGGCGCAGCCGTCGGCCGGGGCCCCGGCCGACGGCGGGCACTGGCCGCTGCACGCCACCGTCACCGGTTTCAACGAGCTCACCCTCGACGCCGAACCCGGCACCACCATCGCCGTCGTCGGCGAGAACGGCGCCGGCAAGACCACCCTGCTGCGCGCCCTGCTCGGCCTGACCCCCCGAGCCCACGCCGAACTCCGGCTCGGTGACACCGACGTGACCGACCTGCCCCCGCACCGGCGCCAGGTCGCCTGGGTCCCCCAGGACGGGGCGCTGTTCCCGCACCTGAGCGCGCTCGCCAACACCTCCTACGGGCTGCGCGCCCGCCGGGTGCCCCGGGCCGCGGCCCGGGCCGAGGCGCAGGCCTGGCTCGACCGGCTCGGCGTCGGGCACCTCGCCCACCGCAAGCCCGCGCAGCTCTCGGGCGGGCAGGCCCAGCGGGTGGCGCTGGCCCGCGCGCTGGCCGCCCGCCCCCGGCTGCTGCTCCTCGACGAGCCGCTCGCCGCCCTGGACCAGACCACCCGCGCCCGGGTCCGGCACACGCTGCGCACGCACCTGGCCGGGTTCGGCGGGGTGTGCCTCATCGTCACGCACGACCCCGTCGAGGCAGTGTCCCTGGCCGACCGGGTCCTCGTACTCTCCGACGGCCGGACCCTCCAGGACGCTCCGCCCGCCGAGGTGACCCGGCATCCGCGCTCCCCGTGGGTGGCCCGGATGCTGGGGCGCAACGCCTGGCCCGGCACGGCCTCGGCACACGGCCTGGAACTCGCCGCCGGGGGCCGCCTGGTGGTGGCCGAGGCGCTGCCGGAGGGGGCTCAGGCGCTCGCGATCATCCCCCCCGAGGCGGTGTCCGTGCACCGGGACCGCCCGGGCGGCAGCCCTCGCAACGTATGGCCCGGCACCGTACGGGAGATCACCTCGGTCGGCAGCCGCCTGCGCGTGCTGGTCGGCTCCGACCAGGCCCCCGACCTCGTCGCGGAGATCACCCCCGAGGCCGCCGCCGAGCTGGGAATCGTCGACGGCGCCGCGGTGTGGACCAGCGTGAAGGCGACCGAGGTCACCCTCGTACGGCTCTGAGGCAGGCCCTCTGGGCCGTCTCTTCCTGCCTAGGCGCCCACGTACGTCGCCAGGTGCTCGCCGGTGAGGGTGGCACGGGCGGCGACGAGGTCGGCGGGGGTGCCCTCGAAGACGATCCGGCCGCCGTCGTGACCGGCGCCGGGGCCGAGGTCGATGATCCAGTCGGCGTGCGCCATGACCGCCTGGTGGTGCTCGACCACGATCACCGACTTGCCGGAGTCGACCAGGCGGTCGAGGAGGCCGAGGAGCTGCTGGACGTCGGCGAGGTGCAGGCCGGCGGTCGGCTCGTCGAGTACGTAGACCCCGCCCTTGTCCGCCATGTGCGTGGCCAGCTTGAGCCGCTGCCGCTCGCCGCCGGAGAGGGTGGTCAGCGGCTGGCCGAGGCTGAGGTAGCCCAGGCCGACGTCCGCCATCCGCTCCAGGATCTTGTGCGCGGCAGGGGTGCGCGCCTCGCCCTCACCGAAGAATTCGGTGGCCTCGGAGACCGGCATCGCGAGGACCTCGGTGATGTCGCGGCCGCCGAGGTGGTGTTCCAGGACCGAGGCGTGGAAGCGCTTGCCGTCGCACTCCTCGCAGGTGGTGGAGACTCCGGCCATCATCGCCAGGTCGGTGAAGATGACGCCGGCACCGTTGCAGCCGGGGCAGGCGCCCTCGGAGTTGGCGCTGAACAGGGCCGGCTTCACGCCGTTGGCCTTGGCGAAGGCCTTGCGGATCGGGTCGAGCAGCCCGGTGTACGTGGCCGGGTTGCTCCGCCGGGAGCCGCGGATCGGACTCTGGTCGACCGAGATCACGCCCTCGCTCGCCGGGATCGAGCCGTGGACGAGCGAGCTCTTGCCGGAGCCGGCGACGCCGGTGACCACGACGAGCACCCCGAGCGGTACGTCTACGTCTATGCCCCGCAGGTTGTGCGTCTTCGCGCCGCGGATCTCCAGCTTCCCGTCGGGCTCGCGCACCGTGTCCTTGAGGCTCGCGCGGTCGCCGAAGTGCCGGCCCGTGATGGTGTCGCCCGCCCGCAGCCCCTCGACGGTGCCCTCGAAGCAGATGGTGCCGCCCCCTTGGCCGGCGCCGGGGCCGAGGTCGACGACGTGGTCGGCGATCGCGATCGTCTCCGGCTTGTGCTCCACGACGAGCACCGTGTTGCCCTTGTCCCGCAGCCGCAGGAGCAGGTTGTTCATCTGCTGGATGTCGTGCGGGTGCAGGCCGACCGTGGGCTCATCGAAGACGTAGGTGACGTCGGTGAGCGAGGAGCCGAGGTGGCGGATCATCTTGACGCGCTGGGCCTCGCCGCCCGACAGCGTTCCCGAGGGCCGGTCCAGGGAGAGGTAGCCCAGGCCGATCTCCACGAACGAGTCGAGGGTCTGGCGCAGCGTCGCGAGGAGCGGGGCCACCGAGGGCTCGTCGAGGTCGCGGACCCATTTCGCCAGGTCGCTGATCTGCATGGCGCAGGCGTCGGCGATGCTGATCTTCTTGATCTTCGAGGACCGGGCCCCCGCGCTGAGCCGGGTGCCCTCGCAGTCGGGACAGACGCTGAAGGTCACCGCGCGCTTCACGAACGCCCGGATGTGCGGCTGCAGCGCCTCGACGTCCTTGGACAGCATCGACTTCTGGAGCTTCGGGATGAGGCCCTCGTAGGTGAGGTTGATGCCGTCGACCTTGATCTTGGTCGGCTCCTTGTGGAGCAGGTCGCTCAGCTCGCGCTTGGTGTACTTGCGGATCGGCTTGTCCATGTCGAAGAAGCCGGAGCCGCTGAAGATGCGGCCGTACCAGCCGTCCATCGTGTAGCCGGGGATGGTGAGGGCGCCCTCACCGAGCGACTTCGTGTCGTCGTACAGCGCGGTGAGGTCGATGTCATTGACCGAGCCCCGGCCCTCGCAGCGCGGGCACATGCCGCCGGTGATGCTGAAGCTGCGCCGCTCCTTCACGGTCTGTCCGGCGCGCTCGATGGTGACCGCGCCGGCCCCGCTGATCGAGGCCACGTTGAAGGAGAAGGCCTTGGGCGAGCCGATGTGCGGCTTTCCGAGCCGGCTGAAGAGGATGCGCAGCATCGCGTTCGCGTCGGTGGCGGTGCCCACCGTCGAGCGGGGGTCCGAGCCCATCCGCTGCTGGTCGACGGTAATCACGGTGGTCAGCCCGTCGAGGACGTCCACCTCGGGCCGCGCCAGGGTCGGCATGAAGGCCTGGAGGAAGGCGCTGTAGGTCTCGTTGATCAGCCGCTGCGACTCGGCGGCGATCGTGTCGAACACCAGGGAGCTCTTGCCCGAACCGGACACGCCGGTGAAGACCGTGAGCCGGCGCTTGGGGATCTCGACGCTGACGTCCTTGAGGTTGTTCACCCGCGCGCCGTGTACGCGGATCAGGTCGTGGACGTCTGCTGCGTGCGGCTCGGGGGCCTGCGCGCCCGTCCTCGTGACCTTGCTCATCGTGTCTCCATACTGTTGGGCCGACGCCGCTCTGTTGGGCCGGCGCCGCCTTCGCGGTCGCGGCAACACTCCCCTGTCTACCCGATCGGCGGTGTCATCCGGGAGCGGCGCCAGGTATTAGCCGCGGTGGATCTCAGCGCGTGCGGGGCTGGTGGAACCGGAGCATGTTGCCGGCCGGGTCGCGGAAGGCGCAGTCCCGGACCCCGTACGGCTGGTCGATCGGCTCCTGGAGCACGTCACCGCCGGCGGCCCGGATGCGTTCGAAGGTGGCGTCGCAGTCGTCGGTGCTGAAGATGACACCGCGCAGCAGGCCCTTGGCCAGCAGTTCCGCCATGGCCTCGCGGTCGGCGGACGAGGCGTTCGGGTTCGCGACGGGCGGTTCGAGGACGATGTCCACGTCCGGCTGCGCGGGCGATCCGAGGGTCACCCAGCGCATCCCCTCGAACCCGACGTCGCCCCGGACCTCCAGGCCGAGGACGTCCCGGTAGAAGGGGATCGCCGTGTCGTGGTCGTCGACGGCGATGAAGCACTGCGAAAGGTTGATGTCCATGGGTTTCACGCTACGGGCGGGTGGGCGCCCGGTACTTCTCCATTCCTGACCGGCTTCACCGACGGCTGGCCGGCAGTACCGACAGCCAGTCGCCCGCCGCGAAGGCATCGGCGCCGATCACGGTGCGGCCGGTGCGGGGGGCCGCGACAGTGAGCACGCCCTCGGTGCGGCCGGCCGCGAAGCGGGCGGCGCCGACGGTGACGACCACGGCCCGTTTGCCGGTGGCCCGGCGGAACTCCGCCAGCAGGCGCAGCCGCAGGGCGGCCTCCTTGCGGTCGACGGCCTGCGGCGCGTACGGCTCTACGACGGCCAGCGCGCCCGTGCCCGGCTCCCGGGCGGCCGCCGCGAGGGCCGCCCGCAGCGCCTTGATCCGGTCCAGCCCGCCGCCCCCGAGGGTACGGAGCGTGGAGCCGAGCGGCAGGAACCGTACGCCCCGGTGCACGAAGGCGGGGCGGCCGGTGCCGGTCAGCGCGAAGTCGACGGCCCCGGTCGGGGCGGAGGCCGCGGCCGGCCGCGCACCGGCGGGGGCGACCGCGAACCGCCAGGGCCGGGCGTCCACCCGGGCCGCCGTGGCCACGATCGGATCCGGCGCCTGGGCCGTAGGGACGACCCCGGTCGGCGGGGTCTGCGCCGCCAGGGTGTCCAGCAGCAGCCGCGGGGCGGCGGGAACCCCGGTCGAGGCCTTGGCGGGTGCCTTGGCCGGGACCGGGACCGGGACCGGGGCTGAGGCCTTCGTGTGGGTGGCCGCGGAGGTGGTGGCCGAGAGGCCGGTCACGGTGAACGGGGCCTCCGCCGTCGCCGGGAGCGGCAGGCTGATCTGCCGCCAGCCGGTCCAGTCCACGGCGGGCCCGCGCAGGACGGCGGCGGCCCCGTCGGCGTCGGCGAGTTGCACCCCGGGCCGGGCCCCGGAGCCGTCGCCGTTCACCCAGAGGGAGAGCGACCGGGCCAGATCGGGGACCCGGAGGGGCCGGGGCGGGGTCGCGGTGGCGGTCCCGCCCCCGGCGGGCGGTGTGAGGGCGAGGCCCCGGCCAGGACGGCCCTGCCCGGGCGCGGCGCCCGGACCGGTCCAGCGGGCGGCGTCCTCCAGATCCGCGAGCGGCCGGTCCGACAGGCCCACCCCGAGGGCCAGTTCGGCCGGAGGCAGGGACGCACCGCGCACCGTGGCCCGCACGAGCCCGGCCGCGCCCGGGACTCGGGCGGTCACCGTGAATCCGCCGCGACCGTCGTCGGCGACGCTCCACCGGGAACGGTCGAAATCGAGTTCCACGTCCCGGGGTTCGACGAAGGCGGCGGCGCCCTGCGCGTCGTACCCGGTCAGGACGAAGCGTGCCCTCTCGCCCTCCTCCGCGAGCCCGATCCGCTCCGGGACGGCCCGGACCCGTGTCACCGCCCCGAGGACGTCGAGGCGGAGCGCACCGCGTGCCGGTCCCAGCTCCGCGCGTGCCTCCACCGGGCCGGGGGCGGACGCACGCAGCCCCCCGGCGGAGTCGATCCGGCCGCCGCCTCCCGGGAGGGACCACACCGGAGCCGTCTCCCGCGCGGGCACCGGGCCGAGCAGCGCGTCGTAAGGGGTGGCCCTGAGGGTCCGGGTGAGGCCGGGGAAGGCGCGCGCGGCGCCGCCGACGGCCTCGATCCGCCAGCCCGCGGCGCGGCCGGAGCCGGCCGGGGCGGTCAGCACCAGGCCGTTGGGGACCGGGCGCTGGCGGCCGTCGGACGGGGAGTTCTCCACGGTCAGAGCCGCCTCCCCGGTCAGCGCGGCGAGCAGGGTCGAGGAGCCGCCGCCGTCCAGGTTGAGGGCCTCGTAGGCGCCGAGCCGGTGCATCAGCCGTCCGAGCCCCGTCAGGGTCAGTCCTCCGCTGTCGCGCCGGCGGCCGTCGACGGTGACCAGGCGGGCCCGGCGGCCGTCACGGGAGAAGCCGACGGCGGTGCGCGGCGCGGCGGCGTTGTTCGGCTCGCCGTCGTGGTTCTGCGGGACCCCCGCCACCACGAGCGCCTCCCGGCCGCCGACCGCGCTCGCAGGGAGCGGTCCGCCCCCGGCCGCCACCGGCCGGGCCGTCACGGCGACCGCGTCCCCGGGGCGCAGGGCGGCGAGTTCCGCCGCCGCTGCCGCGCCGGCCGCGATCAGCACGGTGGTTCCGGGTGCGGGACGCTCCCGGCGCGCGGGCCGGCGTACGGCGGCGCGCACGGCCGTGACCCGGCCGTCGCGCAGTTCCACCGCCGGTCCCGATACGGGGAGTCCGTCCGCCGGCCAGTCGGCGGTGTAGGCGGCGAAGCCCTCGGCGGGCGGGCGCGCGGTGTTGAATCCGGCGAGCGGGCGGGCCCGGCCACCGGGCAGAGTGACGCTCCCGTCGAGGGCGAGGCGCAGCACCCGGCCCAGCCCGTCCGCGCCGAAGCCGACGGCCCGTCCCGCGCCGGGCGAGGCCGCGTGCAGCAGCCGTCCGGCGCGGATGCCGGGGCCGAGCGGGGCGCCCGTACCCCGGATGTCGAAGAAGTCCCCGTTCACGGCGGCGACCACCCGGCGGCCCGCCCCGGCGGGGTGGCGGGCGGCGGAGTCGGAGACGGTGGCTACGCCGCGGCCGCCGAGGTACTCCGCGCGGACCCCTGAGCCGGCCGCACCCGCACCCGCCAACTGGACGTCGAGTTCGTCGATGCGGAGCCACCGGTCGGCCTCGAGCCGGTCGTACGACTCCAGCCGTACCCCGGGGGCGATCTGCCGGGCGGTACGGGCCGTCTCGATCCCCTCGCCCGTGCCGCTTCCGTAAGCGTGGGCCGGCGGCGCCGGGGCCACGAGCAGCGCGCTGAGCAGGGGCGGCAGCAGGACGGGCAACAGCGGGCGACGGGTGGACATCCAGGCAGGATCATCCAGCTCCGCGCATATGAGTACATGAACACAGCGCGAGTCCGGTGACTGTCAGCCATTCGCCCGCACCCGCCCCGGGAAGCGGGCCAAGTCATCCAAAGGCGCGGTCTGAGATCTTGGCCCCGCCATGTCTTCGACCGTGCCCACGTGCCGGCGGGCCGGCGGGCCCTCTGCGCATGTGACCTGTTCCCGGGGGTACAGCTTCATGTCCTTCAGCGCGACCGGCTCACCGCCACCCGTCGACCGCGACCAGCGGACACCGCCGCGGGTGCCCCTGCTGCGCCCAGCCGGGGCGCTCGCCACGGCCACGAGCGTCCTGCTCGCACTCTCCGGTCTGTACGCCCTGCTCCTGACCGCGACCGGCCTGTACCTCGGCCCGGGCCTGCGCGCCGGCAGCTACCCGGGTGCGGGAACCGAGGACGGCGACACCCTGCCGGACACCCTGCTGGGCCTGGCGCGGCTCATGGAGATTCCGCTGCTGATCATCACGGCGGCCCTGTTCATCACCTGGTTCCACCGCGTCCACCACAACGCCCTGGTTCTCGGCGGGGACACGGTCACCCGGTCCGCGGCCTGGGCCGTCGGCGGCTGGTTCGTGCCCTTCGCCTTCCTCCGCATCCCCTACAAGATGGCGAAGGAGATCTGGGCCGCCAGCCTCCTGCGCGGGTCGGACGGAGCCCACCGGCCCGTCTCGACCGCGCCCATCACCACGTGGTGGCTGGTGTGGATCACCGCGTTGTTCGCCACCGCGTCTACGACACCCTCTACGGCCGCGCCGCCGACGCGGCCGGGCTCGCCACCGCCACCACCGCCGCCGCCGTGTACGGCGTGGTACTGCTCGCGGCCTCCGTCCTCGCGATCCGCTTCGTGCGCGGGCTGACGGCGTTGCAGCCGGCCAAGGGCGCGCAGCACCCGTACGCGGCCGAGTAGCCCGCGAAACCCCTTCCGGCTCCCGCGCCTACACCTCGCCGGGCTCCCCGGACGGGAAGGCGGGAGCCGCGAGGGAGGGCGCCGAGTGGGAGGGCGCCGGAACGGCGAACTCGCACCACACGCACTTCCCGCCGCCCCGCGGCTCCACGCCCCAGGCGTCCGCGAGCCGGTCCACCAGCATCAGGCCGCGGCCCGACACCGCCCAGTCGTCGGCCTCCCGGCGCCGCGGCAGGGCGCTGCTGGTGTCCTCCACCTCGATCCGGATCCGGCCTTCCGGTGTCAGCCGCATGCTGACGCCGCCGACGCCGTCCGTGTGGACCAGCGCGTTGGTCATCAGCTCGTCCGCCGCCAGCTCGATCTCGTCGGCCTGGTCCCACGCACCCCACGCCGCGGCGGCCGCCCGGATCAGGTGCCGGGCCATCGCCGGGGCGTCCGGGTCCCCGGGGGTGAGCCGGTGGCGCAGCGGGCCGCCGCCGCGCGGGAGCGGGGTGCCGCGCCGGCGCAGCAGGAGCAGGGCCATGTCGTCCCCGCCGCCCGAGTCCCCGACCAGGTCGCACAGCACGTCGGCGAGTTCCTCCACGTCCGTCGGCCCGTCCCGGACCGCGTCCATGAGCTCGCGCACACCGGTGTCGGGATCCGCGCCGGGCCGTTCGGTCAGACCGTCCGTGCACAGCAGCAGCGTATCCCCGGGGTGCAGTTCGAGGCTGGTGACGGGGTATCCCGTACCGGCGGAGCCGGAAGTACCGGAGCGGGAAGTACCGGAGCCGAAAGCCTCGGTGCCGGAAGCATCGGTGCCGTGAGCACCCGGGCCACCGGTGGCATCCGCACCGGGCGCACCCGGCTCGCGCGCCGGCAGGCCCAGCGGCAGCCCGCCCGCCACCTGCACGCGGTGGCAACTGCCGTCGCCGCGCCGCACCACGGGGTCGATGTGCCCGGCGCGGACCAGCCGGGCCATGCCGGTGGTGAGGTCGATTTCGGCGTACGTGCAGGTGGCGAAGCGTTCCGTCTCCAGGTCCCGGAGGAAGGCGGAGGCCCGCGCCATGGCCGCGCCGGGGGTGTGGCCCTCGGCGATGTACGCGCGCAGCGCGATGCGCAGCTGGCCCATGACGGCGGCGGCGTCCGTGTCGTGGCCCTCCACGTCGCCGATCATCACGCCGACCCGTCCCTCGCCGAGCGGGACCACGTCGTACCAGTCGCCGCCGATGTCCCGCCCCATCCGGGCGGCCCGGTACCGCACGGCGATCAGCGCACCCGCCACCTCCGGGATCCGGCGCGGCAGCATGGCCTTCTGGAGGCCCTCGGCGAGGTCGTGCTCCTGCTCGAAGAGGATGGCCCGCTGGAGGCTCTGCGCGATGCCGCTGCCGAGGGCCATCAGCACGTTGCGCTCCTCGGCGTTGAAGTCGCCCTCCCGCGCGTAGAGCAGGCCGAGCGCGCCGACGGGGCGGCCCTGGGCGATCAGCGGCAGGTAGACCCCGCTGCGGACGGCCAGCGGCTCGACGTACGGCCACAGGTCCGGGTAGCGCTGCCGGAACTCCTCGCGGGAGCCCAGGTACACCGGCCGCAGCGTCCGTACCGCCTCGCTCAACGGCAGGGGCGCGTCGATCCGCGTGTACTCGGTCTCCGGTACGTACGCACCGAGCCGCCCCTCCGCGACCAGGTGGATCCGGCCGCCGTCGACCACGCCGAGCATGACGCTGACCGCACCGAGGTGGCCGAGCGCCTCGGGGTCCTTGAGGACGTCGGTGACGTCGTTGACCGTGCGGGCGTGCGCCAGGATCGCCGTGGTCCGTTCGACGACCCCCGTCATGCGGCGCCGGCCCTCGTCGCGCTCTCCGGCCGCGCCGGGCTCGCCGGGGTCGTGGACGGCGTCGCGGACGATCCCGATGATCCGGTACGGACGCCCGTGCGGGTCCCGCAGGATGTGGCCCTGGAGATGGGTCCAGCCCGGGGCGCCGTCCCGGCCGCGGCTGCGCACGTAGGCCCCGTAGTGGCTCCGGCCGGCCTTCAGTGCCTGTGCGACCCGCGCGTCGAGCCGGACCTCCTCGCCGGGCGCGAGGCGGACGCGCAGTCCGGCGGGGGTGCCCGTGAACTCCTCGGGGCGCAAGTCGAGGACCTCGAGGGCGGTGGTGTCCAGAAACATCTGCCCGCTGTCGAGGTCCCAGTCGAAGGTGCCCATGCGGTTGAGCGCGAGGCTCGTGTCCGTCCGGGCAGGCCACTCGACCTGGGGGGTCACTCCCCTTTCGGCCACACCTTCAGGGTCTCACTCTTCGACGGTCCGCGCCGGTCTGCGGGAGCTTGCCGGGGCCGGGCGGGAGGGGGCGCCGGTTCGCGGTACGCGCAGGCCGGATCCGGCGTGTCGGCCGGACCCCGCGCTCCGCATGCGCTAGCGAGCCCCCAGGAAGCCGAATTCCGGGACGAAAAAGGACCAAAGTCCCGGCCTGTCGTGACTTTCGCCGAATAGGTGACTTGTACGATTTCGCGAAGATCGATCCGTTCATGATCATCTTTGCTGGCGTCAGGAACCCCCCGGCACGGGGTCGTTGACGCCCACGGCTGTGTGGGGTGTGGCTTGTCGCAAGCGCCGAAGACGACCGGAGAACCGGCCGGAGCACCGGAGGGAGGGGTGGAAGGAGGGCGGGACGGAGCGGCGGAAAGGCCGGAGGACGGGGCGCGGACCCCGGTCCGAATATCCGCCCCCCTCACCGGCCCCACCCCTCCGGACGACACCCACACCCCGACCCACTCCGCGAGCCCTGCCGACACCTCGGCGTCGGCGTCGGCGTCGGCCTCTGCCTCCGGCTCCGGTCTCGGCTCGGCTTCCGGCTCCGGCTCCGGCCCCGACTCCGGTGGCGATGCTGCCCTCGGGGCCCGTACGGGGCGCGGGAGTCTGATCGTGCGGCCCTACCGGGATCCGCTCGTCTTCGGTCCGCTCTTCCGTGACGAGGAACCGGCAGGCACCCCCGCCACGACCACCCCCGGACCCTACGGCTCAGCCGGTCCCGGCGGACCCGGCCGACCCCACGGACCCGGCGCACCCGGGACTCCCGGCGGCCCGGACCGCCTCCGCGGACGTCGCGGACCCGCCGAGCCCGATACCCTCCGGCAGGCCGCCGTACATGCGGCGATACCCCGGCCCGCTCGACCGGCAACGGCGGCGCCGGCCACCCCGCGGACCCTTCCCGCCGTTCTCGACCCCGAGCTCACCGAACGCCCCGCGCGGGCCTGTTCCGGCTGGTGGGCCCTGCTCACCGCCACGCTGGCCACGGCCGGCGCCGCCGTCCTGCCGCGGTTCGGGGAGCTCCGCCCCTCCGCCTCCCCCGCCGAGGCCTGGCCCCTGGCCGTCGTCGTGTGCTGCGCGCTCCTCACGCTCCTCGCGCTCTGCGGACTGCGGCGCGGCCGCGCCGGCCAGGCCTGGTCGCTGACCCTCTTCGGCCGCTACCGCGGCACGATCCGGCGTACCGGCCTCATCTGGTCGAATCCGCTGCCCCGGCACACCCGCGTCGACGTACGGCTGCGGCACTGGCGCAGCGAGCCGCTCTGCGTCGTCGACTCCGAAGGCACCGCGCTGCGGTCCGTCGTCCTCGTCGTATGGCGGGTCAGGGACACCGCCCGCGCGCTGCTGGCGGTCGACGACCACACCGCGTACCTGCGCGGGCAGGTGGAGTCCGCGACCGCCCGGGTGCTCTCCCGGATGCCCGCCGACTCCTTCGGCCCGGAGCCGGCCGAACCGGAGACGCTGCGCGACACCGAGGCCGTCGGCGACGAGCTGACCCGGCTCCTCGCCGCCGAGTGCAAGGCCGTCGGCATCGAAGTCTTCTCCGCCCGCCCGCTGCACGTCGAGTACGCCCCCGAGGTCGCCGCAGCGATGCAGCGCCGCCGGGTCGCCTCGATCGACGCCCGGCACCGGGACTCCGTCCTCACCTCCGTGCTCGACGCCGTCGACGACACCGTTCACCGGATGTCGGACCGCGGGCTCGTGAGCCTGGACGACTACGAACGCAAGGCCCTGGTCAAGGACTTGACCGTGGCCTTCTACACGGCGCGCGGCCCTGCCGCCGACGCCCGTTGAAGCACCCCCGATGAAAGAGCCCCCGATGGATAAGGAACCATGCATGCGCACGCCCGAGTTCACCGAAGAAATACCCGACAGCTGTGACTGCACCGGCTGCGCGCGCGGCACGACGGCCATGACGGCCGCCGCGGCCCGCCGCCGCCGCTGCACCCTGCGCGGCGCCGTGGTCGCGGCCGTCGGCGCCACGCTGCTGATGGGCACCGGAGTGGGCACCGCGTCCGCCGAGCCGGCGCCGGCGCACGCCGGCTGGGACGGCTCGAAGTACTGGTACAAGGACGCGACCGGCTGGTGGCGCTGGACCCAGCACCACAGCAAGTACGTGGCGAACAGCGGCGGTTCCTCCGCCGGCGCCTCCTCCTCTTCTTCCTCTTCTTCCTCTGCTTCTTCGACTTCTCCTTCCTCCTCCGTACGCACCTCCGAGCCGACCTTCCGCGGCCGCGCGGGCTGGGACGGGACGGACCGCGTGTACTGGTACAAGGACGGCACCGGCTGGTGGCGCTGGACCCAGCACAAGGCCAAGTACGAGCGCTTCGCCGGCGGATCCGGCGCCGGATCCTCCTCGGGCTCGTCCGGTTCCTCCGGTTCCTCGGGCTCATCCGGCTCTTCGGGCTCCTCCGGCAGCCCCATCCGCCAGGGCACGGAGGGCGCCATCTCCTTCGCCAACAGCCACCTCGGCGACCCGTACGTCTGGGGCGGCAACGGCCCCCGCGGCTGGGACTGCTCGGGCCTGGTCCAGGCCGCGTACCGCTCGGCGGGCATCACCCTGCCCCGCGTGGCCTCCGACCAGTACCGGGCCACCACCCCGATCTCCCGCTCCGAACTGCGCCGCGGAGACCTGGTGTTCTGGACCTCGAACGGCAGCGCCTCGGGCATCCACCACGTCGCCGTCTACCTCGGCGGCGGCAAGTACATCGAGGCTCCCCGCCCGGGCAAGCAGGTCCGCGTCTCCAGCTTCAGCTCGTACAACCCGAACATGTACGGGCGCGTCCGCTAGCAGCCGCCCCCGCACGACGGCGGTACCAGACCTCCCCGAGGGCCACCGGCCCTCGGGGAGGTCTTCGTTCCGGGCTGGACCCTACTGGCTGTCGTTGCCGTCACCGGCCGGACCGCCATCCGAACCCTGTTCCTGGTCGGTACCCGCTCCGGGCCCGATCGGGGAGGGCGGCGGCGGGGGCGCGATCAGCGAGGTGGCCGGGACCGGCGCCTGGGTCGGAGGGGGCGG